>NZ_WYEU01000002.1:0-324544 GCF_015143595.1 Sneathiella sp. P13V-1
GAAAAAACGACAAGATCAGGGCTCGAAACATCCAACAAGATGTTCTGTCCACCCTCAACCGCAACAACTGTACCGCTTGCACTGCCACTTACTGTACCGTTTTCCGTCTTCGCCATTATCTCTCTCCGGCATCATTATGCTCATGAGCATTAAAATTGATTACGAAACATCACACTTCGTTTAATTGGATTACATACTATATTAGTATTAAATCAATTCCATCCCTCATTTGGGGTACATTCGCGGAAAAAGCGTAAAATTTTATCTTTTGGGTATGGTTAAAATTGGGCGTCGGGTTTCGAGCCTAAAAACCACAGCCTATAGTCAGCAAAATTGGGAGTATTCTTATGGTTCCAATCTTTAAACGCTTACTGGGAAGTGCGCCCTTGTGTGGGGTAGTGTGCTTTCTGACCTATCCCTCTATGGTTGTATCGGCAGAGGAGCCAAAGCAATATGAAGTTGGTGTGGCTTATATTCTGACGAAACCCGACGTAAAAATGTGCGGCTACTACCAAAACGATAACGGGGAAGAAGTTCCTGAGCTTTCAAAAATAATCAGGCGGAAAGATACGAGCGTTATCAAATATTCGGACGGTCGCACTATTCGAGGGAATGTGAAGATGACGGATTCTGAAAGAACGTGCTGCGTCAAAGGAAGATGCAGCTATCCGAAAGAGAACCTGTTTATAAAATAAAAACCCGGGCGGTGATTTTCACCGCCTGGGTTGAGGGGATTAAGTCAAATCAAAGCGGTCGGCGTTCATCACTTTTGTCCAGGCCGAGATGAAGTCGGAAACGAATTTTTCCTTTGCGTCATCTTGGGCATAGACTTCTGCATAGGCCCTTAATATGGAGTTGGAGCCAAAGACCAGATCTGCTCGGGTCGCTGTATATTTCACTTCACCTGAGTTGCGATCCTGAATTTCATACAGGTTTTTGCCTGCTGGTTTCCACGCATATTGCATATCGGTCAGGGTCACAAAGAAGTCGTTGGTCAACTGCCCTTTTCGTTCTGTAAAGACACCATGTTGGGATCCGCCGTAGTTGGTATCCAACACCCGAAGACCACCAAGCAACACGGTCATCTCTGGCGCTGTCAGGTTCATCAATTGAGCACGATCCAGCAGGAGTTCTTCTGGTGTGACAACATAGTCTTGTTTCTGCCAATTTCGGAAACCATCCGCAACAGGCTCCAGCGGGGCAAAACTATCTGCGTCCGTCTGGTCTTCTGTTGCATCACCGCGACCTGGAGAGAAAGGCACCTTCACCTGAATGCCAGCCGCATTTGCGGCTTTTTCAACACCAACATTACCGGCAAGAACAATCATGTCTGCCACACTGGCGCCGACATCGGTCGCGATAGCTTCCAGAACTGACAGGACTTTTGCCAAGCGCATGGGCTCATTTCCTTCCCAGTCTTTTTGCGGGGCAAGGCGAATGCGGGCACCATTGGCACCACCGCGCATGTCAGACCCGCGATAGGTGCGGGCGCTATCCCATGCGGTTGCAACCATCTCGTTGATGCTAAGACCGCTTGCAGTGATTTTCGCTTTCGCGTCTTCAACATCATAACCTGTTGGCCCAGCAGGGATCGGATCTTGCCAAATCAGATCTTCGGTAGGAACATCTGGCCCGATATAGCGGGCTTTCGGCCCCATATCGCGGTGCGTGAGTTTGAACCATGCACGGGCAAACACCTCAGAGAAGTACTCAGGGTCTTTGTGGAAGCGTTCGGAAATCTCTCGATAGATCGGATCCTTGATCATCGCCATATCCGCATCAGTCATGATCGGATTGGTACGAATGGATGCGTCTTCCACATCAGCAGGACGATCTTCCTCTTTGATATCCACAGGTTCCCACTGCCATGCGCCGGCTGGGCTTTTCTTCAATTCCCATTCATGTCCGAGCAACATATCGAAATAGCCGTTATCCCATTGGGTTGGATTGCTGGTCCACGCGCCTTCAATGCCGCTGGTAATGGTGTCGCGTCCTTTGCCGGATCCTGACGGATTGCTCCAGCCAAGGCCTTGATTTTCCACATCTGCGCCTTCTGGGTCAGCCCCGAGAAGACTGGCATCTCCGTTGCCATGGGCTTTACCAATCGTGTGGCCACCAGCGGTAAGCGCTACAGTTTCCTCATCATTCATAGCCATGCGAGAGAAGGTTTCGCGCACTTCCAAAGCGGTTTTAAGTGGATCAGGTTTACCGCCAACGCCCTCCGGGTTCACATAAATCAGGCCCATTTGAACGGCGGCAAGCGGGTTTTCAAGGCTGTCCGGTTTGTCATCACTGTCATACCGACCCCGATCCAACCATTCTTTTTCAGATCCCCAGTAAATATCTTTTTCTGGGTGCCAGATGTCTTCGCGGCCAAAGGCAAAGCCGAAGGTTTTAAGGCCAACGGAAGAGTAGGCAACTGTACCTGCAAGGATGATCAAATCCGCCCAGGAAAGTTTATTGCCGTATTTTTTCTTGATCGGCCAGAGAAGGCGGCGGGCTTTATCCAGGCTGACATTATCCGGCCAGGAGTTCAATGGGGCAAAGCGTTGATTGCCTGTGCCGCCGCCACCACGCCCGTCTGCTGTTCGGTAGGAACCCGCAGCGTGCCATGCCATGCGTACCATAAGACCACCATAATGACCCCAGTCTGCGGGCCACCAATCCTGACTATCTGTCATAAGAGCGTGCAGATCTTTTTTGACGGATTCAAAATCCAGTTTCTGAACTTCAGCACGATAATCAAAATCAGATCCCAATGGATTTGTTTTCTGATCGTGCTGATGCAGGATGTCGAGGTTGAGCGCGTTCGGCCACCAATCAGTGTTGGATTTACCTGATTGGGTGTTCCCTCCGTGCATGACGGGACATTTTCCTGAACTCATGATCTTCCTCCTTCGATGAACAATTGTGTTTTTCTAATGAAGAAGGTAGGGCCGTTTTTGCATTTAGTAAAATTGATTAAATTGAAAATAACGTTCAGTATTTTTGAATTATGGATCTAGGGGAGTGTCTGATCACTCTCCCCAAGGGGGAGCTGCATAATTACTGAATCCATCCAGCGACCAAATTTGAAACCGATAGACCTTATGGTGCCGGCGTGGATGAAGCCCATCTTTTTATGAAAATTGATGCTGGGGTGATTGTTAGAATCTCCAATCACGGCGACCATCTGTCGATATCCAGCGGCTTCACATTGCCGGATCAGTTCTTCCATTAATAGGCGCCCAATCCCAGATCCGCGGGCGTTTTGATCCACATAGATCGAGTTTTCGACCGTATACCGGTATCCGGGACGCGGGCGGTAGGAGGAGGCGTAAGCGTAACCCATCACCTGACCATCGACCTTTGCCACCAGATATGGAAATCCTTTTTCTGTAATGGTGGTTTGTCGGTCGGTCATTTCTTGCACAGTTGGGGGCTCGTCCTCCCAACTTGAAACTCCATTTAGTACCTGATCTTCATAAATCCGGTGGATTGCTGGTATGTCAGAGTTTTGAACGGGACGAATGGTGGCAGAGGCGTGTGAGAAGGTCATTAGATCAAACCTGATATGTACAAAGCGAGAAGCATAAGAAGACCAAATAATGCCTGCAAAATGGCACCTCCAGCAAGGATCTTGATGGATTTGTTTTCAGTTGAAGTTGCCAGAGCGTCTTTCCGAACCAGCCAATAGTAGCTGTCATTTGGAAAAATGGCGATAAAGGAACCCAGACAAATGGCAAAAACAGCAGAGGCTGGCGGCAAAGTGGAGGCTGCGACAATCGGTGCCGTGACGGGAGAGATTGCTGCAAACGTTGCCATGCTTGATCCTTGCATTAACTTGAACATAGCGGTGAGCGTGAATAAGCCAATAATCCCCAAGGCACCATCAACAGCTGGAAGCAGATTTTGAGCATCTAAGGATGTAGTGAGTATGGCGCCAAACGCGCTGGCTGCACCGATGATAAATAGAAGTAATGCGGAGCGACGTATGGCTTCTTCCAGACATTCTCTTCTTTTGTCAGATGCAATACTTGCCAGCGCGAAAGCCGCGGATAATATCAACGCCCCTTTAGGGGTGGTGAAAAAGTCCACTGCGGGAAAAGATGTGAAATCAACCATCCAGCCAAGGATTAATAGTCCAAATAGTAAGCCAAACGGAAACAGAGCGACTAATGCTGATAGGTCGCCTTTAATATCAGGAGGTGAGGCGTTTTCTGAGCTTATCGGTTTATACTTAAAATTGACCCACAAGATACCAGCGGCCCATACAGGGAACAGAAATACCAATCCGTAAATCAGCAAAGAAGGATCCGTTGCCCCAAGGCCCGTCGCAACGATCAAGGGGCCTGCAGGAAATAGAAGTTTAAATCCGCTATAGGCACCCATCGCGACAATGAGTTTGCGTCTTCCCGCAACGGGAGACAGCGCGGCATAGGCCGTGTCCGGGCAAATCATACCCGCACCGGCAACAGGTGACGTAAAGGCGGCAAGCAACGACGCATCCCCAACGGTTTTTCTGGATAGTACTGCGGACAAGGTAAAGGAGGGGAGCAGGATGAGCGCGAATTCCCCTAACGCATATCCCCATCCGCGATTGAAAGTGCTGACCAGTTCATTGGCTTCCATACCGTTCAGCAGGCCGAGGGATAAAGCTATGACGATAAGCCAGATAACCAGAGGCCAGTCAGGGAGTAATCTGTTTATGTTGATTGATGATAAGTTGGCTGAAGTCATGACGCGAAACCTTTTGTATGCTCATAACATCATGATAGATTTATAGTAGATCCTATAAAAACTATGATTTAGGAGTATTAATCATGAGTTTTTCTCATGGAGAAGATCATCTTCCATCCATTCGGATGTTGCGCGCAGTTGACGCTGTTGTCCGGTTGGGAAGTTTCACCAAAGCGGCGGATGAACTGAACGTCACCCAAGGAGCCATCAGCCGGCAGATACAGGAGCTGGAAAAGCTTTTAGGCGTTCAGTTGTTTACAAGGGAAGGGCCCAAGCTAACGGTGAATGAGGCTGGTCAGGAGTTTGTGAGCCATGCGGCCATTGCCCTTGGAACCATCAGGGAAGGAATGCGGGCCGTCAGGGATCAAGAAAAGGAGAGTTTTGTAACGCTTTCCATGTTGCCGTCGGTCGCGGCCAAATGGTTGGCGCCGCGGCTTGGTAGATTTTCTGCAGAAAACCCTGATATTGACCTTCGGGTAACAGCTTCCCGTAATCTGGTGAATTTTAAAAAAGACGGTGTAGATATAGCTATTCGATATGGCAAGGGTCATTGGCCGCACCTCGATGCAAAGCCTTTGTATAAGGAAAGTGTTTTCCCTGTCTGTTCCCCGAATTTTCTGAAAACCCACGATCTCAAAACTCCATCCGATTTGGCGAAAGTTATGCTTCTGCACGCGGATATTGAGGAGGATTGGCATGCCTGGTTTGCAAAGGCCGGGGCGGAGAATGTGGGCGTGCCGCGTGGGCCCAGACTTGGCGATGATACAACTATCTTGCAAGCCGCAATTGATGGTCATGGGGTTGCGCTGGGCCGTTCGGCCTTGGTGGTTGATGACCTGATGGCTGGGCGATTGGTCATCCCATTCGATATTTGTCTTAGCGCAACCTACAGCTACTGGCTGGTAACGCCAGAAGGTGTAGCGCCAACCGCCCAGATGCAGCAAGTGGAGCGTTGGATTGTGGAGGAGTTTACCAACATGCCCGCGATCAACCCGTCTTTATATGTGCCGCAAGCCAATTAAGTTTTCCGTCCTTCCAGATTATTTTTGATATTGAGAAGGGAGGCAGACGCCTCTTCATCAATGGCGGCGATCATTTTATCTGTGATGGGTTTGGGGCGCGCCGGATTGATGAGGGTACGGGTGTATTTACATTGATTCCCCACCTGTTCGGCGTCGTAGCGGACAATGATCGTTCCGGTGAATGGGGTATGTGTCTCCCCAATCCAGAGCTTGCCTTTCTCCCAATCTGTCACCTTCCAGTTGAGGATCGCTTCGCCTGTTTTCGTGTGCCATTTCTCAAGGAAGGTATCTCCGGTGACCAAAGGTCGATCTTCGCTTTCAATATGGTGAGAGGCAAAAATCCACTCCGGCCAGGAATTGGGATTGCTCACATAATCCAGAACTTCTTCGGGTGCCGCATCGATCAGAATATTGTGGCTGCGTTCAAACTGGTAAGTTTCGCTCATGGGTTTCCTCCTCCGGCTATTATTTTGATTTTTGGTGCCGGTTTAAAAAAGTTGTTACTCAACAACTAAATGCAGGCTAGGGCAGAACTTGAAAACCGTCAACATGGAAAATGCCGCAACTCTGGTTATAGAAAATCACGATCATGTGCATTCACGAAAACTATTCGTAATTCACAAAATCTGTGTTTAACATGACCGCCGACGATTAAATCCAATAACCAATAAACAACAGGAGATGGAATGTTTAGTCATGTAATGGTCGGTGCCGACGACATCGAAAAAGCAAAGACTTTCTATGATGCGATCCTCGGCGCGCTGGGTCATGAACCGGGTGTGGTTGATGAAAAAGGTCGTGTTTTCTACATCACCAAAAAAGGTGTGTTTTCAATCAGCAAGCCAATCGACGGTCAGCCTGCAACTCACGCCAATGGCGGCACAATCGGTTTTGCGGCGGCGTCTACTGAAGATGCGGATAAATTCCACGAAGCAGGCCTCGCCAACGGCGGTACAACATGTGAAGACCCTCCAGGCGTTCGCGAAGGCCGTGTGAGCATGTATCTTGCCTATTTACGCGACCCATCCGGCAACAAAATCTGTGCCCTGCACTATGTGAGATAATCTCTGAGTCCAGAAAATACAGCGCCTCCCGGCTTTCGGGCCGGGAGAAATGGTAGCTATTTTAGTTTTATTATTGGATAGCCGTTTGGAAAGGCATTATCCTTTACTTCAGGCGAGTAAGAAATAACTAGGTATATTTCATCAAATAAATTTTCTACTAGCTCTAATGTGTCTTTAAATTCCATAACATAACGGTATTTAAGGAAAGCTTCGTCTGTAAAGATTGTGAGCCAGATTTCCTGTAGATGGTCTGGTTTTCTTGATATTTTCTCGTTTTTTTTATTTATTATCTCGTTAATGGCGAATTCTAATTCGCCCTTGTCATAGACATGCCAATCGTTTGGATTGATGGATTGGTTAGTGTTTTTTGCTTTAGCGTATTGTGCAACTTTTTCCTCGTTTACAAGCTCAGTAATTTCAATGCCGATGTGCTTTTGTTCTTGAGTTATAGCTTGTAGATCAGGAAAAGGTTCGTTGCCCTCTTTATCGTCGAGAAGTGATAGATTGCTGTATTGTTCCAATCCCAAAGTATTGAGATGAAGGAGCAGCTCTCTGCCAACATCGAGTTCCTCTGCTTTTCTTGTTTCTTTGTCGGAGCCAGAATATCCAAAAAAATTGGCATAGCCTCTTCTCCGATTGACGATTTCGTGTACAAGTTTAGCTATTTCATCCACATCTGATTCAGAAATTAGCAATCTCCAAAAAGTAATCCTTTTGGTTATATATGTAATGTGAACTTTATTAGTACAAGTGGGATGACCTACTTGTTTCCTATGATTGCTTGTAAATTTCTCTCACAGCCGCCCACAACAATACCTTCGAATACCCCTCATGAAACCAGCCTAAAGCGCGGAATAGAAATCCGGTTCTTGGATTGCCGAGTTTGTCGGTTTCTTCGGGTAGGACGGCGGAGCCGAAATAGAGGTGGGTGGTGTCATCTTCACCGGGGCGGAGGGTAAGCCAGGTTCGGATGGGGCTGTTTTGCACGGCGAGGAGGAGTTCATTTTCCGATCGCTGTTCCACCTTCCACATGGCAAACTGATCACTTTTGCCGGACGCCAGATTTTCCACACCCTGCCGTGTGGTGGGGCTTTTCGCGGCGATTTTCAGGATAAACCGTTCCAGCTTGAACACCGGGCTGTCAAAGAAGGCGGTGATATATTGCTCCATGGTGATCGGGGTAGGGACTTCAACGCAAAAACAGTCCACCTGACAACCGAGGGTGTCTTTATATAGTTGCATGAAACTTGGATCGGGGAGGGGGGATTTCCGCACTTGTTTCATGAGCTACGCCTTTATTTACAAGGTTTGAAATTGCCGTGGGGTGAGGCCCACCGCCTTTTTAAAACTGTTGGTGAAGTGGGCTTGCGAAGAAAAACCGCAGGCGAGAGAGACTTCTGCGATGGACAGCCTGCCAGCGGCTAGCATTTCCTTCGCCTTCTGGATGCGGATATTGTTCAGGTATTTATGGGGCGGTAGAGCAAAACTCTGCTTGAACATGCGGGCGAAATGATAACTACTATATCCCGCAAGGGCGCTTAGATCCTCAATCCCCATGGCCTCACCAAAATGGGTGTGTAGGTACTCATCCAGCCTTTTGCAGATATGCTTGGGTAGGCCGCCTTTGACATCTGGCAGATCAGCGGGCTGCCGCGCGTAATTTTTCAGGATATGGATCATAAACAGATCCGCCGCCGCGGTGAGGGCGAGCTTGTTTGATTTCTCCTCCCAATCGAGGGGGAGAACCGCATATTTCAGGATATTTTCCGCGTAATTGTCCGCCTCAAAAGTGAGGTCCTGAAGCTCCACCTGTCTTGGGTCCCGATCCAGCACTTGCATCGCGAGAGATTTGATTTTCTCAGGACTGAAATAGAGGTGGAACATCTCCAGCGGTTTTGGGATATGCCAGCGGGAGCGATGATCCTCTGGCAGCAGGCAGATTTTCCCGGGCGCGCCGCCGATGCGCGGGCCATTGGAATAGATCCGCTCGACCGATTGGCCACCGTTCAGGTAGATGCTGAACGTATGGTGGCCCGGTTGATCATAGGCCGCTTCGCCATCTTCGTTATACCATTGGGCCACAGACAAGCCATCGCCCAGATCCGCAGATCGTAAGGCGGTTGCCCCTGCATGATGCAGGACATTAAATACATCCTGTTTGAAAACTGACTGTGTCATTGGCGCCCAATCCATAACTGACGCAAAAATACGGGGCTTTTAGGTGCGCTGCAACAAAGTTGAGTGTGCAGAAATCACAAATGCGCAAGATTTTGCAAAAAATACCTGAAAAATGAAAGAAAGGGGCGATGGATACTGGCAAAAAGCTCCTCCCTCAAAGGAGTTTAGTATGTCGATTTTTCTCTACGCCCTGACAGTTGTGATTTGGGGCCTTACCTGGTTTGCGATATCTTTGCAGCTCGGCCCTGTCCCGGTGGAACAGTCCATTGCCTATCGTTTTGGCTTGGCGTCTATCGTGCTGTTTGCAGCGCTTTTGGTGATGCGAAAAAATCTGGTACTGCCTTCGCGTGCACATCTAAGGCTTTTGGGGCAAGGGTTATGCCTCTTCTCCCTTAACTTCATTTGTTTTTATTTTGCCACGGATAAAATCCCGAGCGGTCTAGTCTCGGTGGTTTTCTCCCTCGCAACCATACTAAACGTCATTAACAACCGGTTGTTCTTTAAAACACCGGTATCCGCAAAGGCGGTATTCGGCGGCATGATGGGGCTATTTGGTCTTGCCCTTCTAGTGCTGCCCACCGTTGATCAAAGTGGTGACTTGCAGGAAGTTGCCATCGGCCTTTTGTTGGCCTTCTGCGGCACCTACTGTTTTTCTCTCGGCAATATGATCGGGAAATGGAACGCTGCCAACAATGTGGATACGGCGACAGGTAATGCCTTTGGTATGCTTTACGGCACATTGGTTTTGGTCGGCTTTAGCAGTTTTATGGGACAACCGTTCACCATTGATCTATCCCCCACATATTTGGGCGCGCTTGTCTATCTGGCGATCCCGGGATCCGTCATTGGATTTACAGCCTACCTGACATTGGTCGGACGTATCGGCCCGGAAAAAGCCGCCTACGCCACGGTCCTTTTCCCGGTGATTGCGTTGATGGTGTCATCCTTCTTCGAAGGCTATAACTGGACCCCCGCCGCCATAGCCGGCCTCGTCATCGTCATGATGGGCAACGTGATCGTGTTTAGCCCGGCGGGAATGTTTGGAAGCATGTGGAGGCGAAGTGCGGTGTGATTTACAGACAGGATTTAAGATCAAGGTTTCTTGCGCATTAGAAAATTATAAATAATACTTTAATTTTCTTCGGTCACTATATTGCGAATAGCAAGGGAGGTGACGAGTGCAGAGCGATCAAAACATCCTGGATCATCAGAGTGCTGATGATCTAGAAGAGGCGCGGCTTCAATCTCTTCAAAATTATGAGATCCTTGATACGGCAGCAGAGCAGGCTTTTGATCGATTGACACAGTTGGCGTCTACTTTCTATGCCTCCCCAATTGCGCTTGTCTCTCTGGTCGATCGGGATCGGCAATGGTTTAAAAGCAGGGTGGGACTTGATGCTGAAGAAACCCCTCGAAGTCTGGCCTTCTGTCACCACGCAATCCAAGGGGATCAGGCTTTTATCGTGAACGATGCGTCGAAAGACGATAGGTTCAAGGACAATCCTCTTGTAACGGGAGCTCCAGACATTCGATTTTATGCAGGCGCACCCTTAAAGACACCTGATGGCCATAAGATCGGAACTCTGTGTATTATTGATCAGGAACCCCGAACAGATTTCAGACAAGAGGACAGTGAACAGCTGAGGTTGCTTGCCGACATCGTTGTCAGCGAGATGGAGCTTCGGATCAAGAACCAGAACTTGAATCTGGCGATGAAGGAAGTTGAAAAAGCCTCCAAATCAAGGTCGGATTTCCTTTCGTCCATCAGTCACGAAATCAGAACCCCCTTGACTGGTGTGATCGGATTGGCAGATGCGCTAGCAGACTATGATATCGCACCGGAAGGTGCTGAAATTGTTGAAGGAATTCAGTCCTCTTCCCAGATCCTTATGGGCCTTCTGAACGATGTTTTGGATTATGCAAAGCTGGAAGCCGGAAAGTTCCAGATCCACCGAAAGAATGTAGATTTTCCAAAATTTATCGCCAACATCCAGCGGATTTGGCAGAAAATTGCAGAGGAAAAGGGTTTAACCCTCAAAATGAATTTAGAGGCAAACCTTCCAAAAGTGATGGCCATGGATGAGCTGCGTGTTAATCAGATTCTCAACAACATCCTGAGCAATGCAGTGAAATTCACCAAAGAAGGAGAGGTGCATGTCACGGTGTCACCTTCCAGAATCGACGGAAAAAAGGCCGTAAAGATTGTTGTTACGGATACCGGCATAGGTATGTCAGAGCAGCAACTTGCAAATCTGTTTTCTCCTTTTGAGCAGGCAGACGCTTCAATCGCTCAGGAGCATGGAGGGACGGGGCTCGGTATGGCGATTACACAGAACCTGGTCTCTTTGCTTGGAGGGCAGATCACCTGTGAAAGCCAAACTGGAAAAGGAACCACTTTTACGCTGGGCTTCTTGGTGCGACAGCTCAATTATGATCACGATAACACCCCGGCAGCGACCGGAGCCGTTCAGCAAACAAAAAGAATTCTGGTTGTTGATGATATGGACATCAATCGGATGATAGCAAAACATATTATCGTAAAAATGGGTCATGTATGCGCTGAGGCGAATAGTGGGGAAAAAGCAATTGAGCTTCTCAAAAATGGGGAGTTCGATGTCGTGGTAATGGACCTACATATGCCTGGTATGGATGGAGTGCAGACAAGTGCTGAGATCAAGAAAATGAAGAGTGATCAACGCATTATCAGTTTAAGCGCAGATGACACGATCGACATCAGGGGTGACCAGAGCGTGCTGTTCGATGGGAGTTTGATTAAGCCCCTCACGCGGGAGAAAATGGAGGAAATGCTGCGATGGTTCTGAACAGGGCTTTACTCATAAGGTAATTGCAAATCAGCAGGTAGCCCGAGCCATTTTTTGGCTTCGGTTTCATCTTGAAACACCATCATTTCAAATTTGTCGGGGTCTAGTGTGGCGGTGGTCATGCGGGATGTGGCGAACATGAACTGGGAGGAGACAAGTTGTGCAATCCGATAGAACCCTCGCTTCTCGTGATTGCGCGCCATGAATTTGGCGACTTCTCTTGTGTCTTCACTAGAAATGTTGATGTCAACGCAAACCCTGAAATCAACGAGTACAGGCGTTCCCTTTTTGAGATCAGGAATTGCGTTTAGTTCCTTGGACGCACCCAGTACGATTTCTTTGTTCAGCTTTTCTCCATACCGAACAAAAACAACCCCAGCTTCCCGATCATAATGCACTTCGTGCTGCATCCATTCCACCCGCATAATTCACCGCCAAGAACCATAACGGATCACCCCTTAACAAATACTATTTTTGCATGAGGTCATTTAGGAAATTAAGTGTTTTGTGGGTTTTTAGGTGAAAAAACTTGCGGATATTCGCTGTTTCGCAAATAAACGCTGATAAAATGAAAATAATATTCCCGTAACAGTTATCTGCCATTACACTGTAATTCAGGGCGTGCTGATATAAGGTGGGGAAAATGAAAAAAATAATATTAGGGTTGATGATGGGTGTCGTAATGGGTGGAACCGCGTTCGCCAAAGATAACAGGGTTGATGGATTGCGGCCGGATGCACCGGAACTTGCCAAGCCGGGCGAGGCTACCATCGGCGTCAGAACCGTAAGTCTGGTGAATAAAAACCAAAAAGATATCTTAAAGGTAAAAGCCGGTGAAATTCATCCAACTTATGACCGACCCCTCACATTGGAGGTTTGGTATCCTTCAGGTGAAGATAAGCGGGGAGGGGTGTATAAAGACGTCTTTATCCGGGATGGTCATACAAAAGTAGATCTTCACGGTCAGGCGGTGCGGGATGTCAAGCCTGCAAAACTTTCAAAACCGGCTCCATTGGTGATCATTTCCCATGGATATCCTGGGAACCGCTTTCTGATGAGTCATCTGGGTGAAAATCTGGCGTCCAAAGGTTATGTCGCCGTGGCGATTGATCATACGGAAAGCACATATGACAACAAGGCGGCTTTTGGCAGCACGCTTGTAAACCGGGCGCTGGATCAGAATTTTGTCCTCAATGAAATTGATCGCTTAAGTAAAGAAAAGGGTCATTTCCTAAACGGTCTTGTGGACACCTCTTCAACGGGGCTTATTGGATATTCCATGGGTGGATATGGCTCTGTCATCACTGCGGGTGGTGGTGTTACGAAAGCCAGCGTAGATTACGCATGGGGTGCGCCTGATAAGACGCTGATGCCGATGATGGCAGGGGCGAAAGAGCATGAAGCGCTGATGGATGATCGGTTTAAGGCGATCGTTTCTGTGGCTCCATGGGGTATGAATTATGGCTTCTGGGATGCTAAGGGTTTGAGCGGTGTGCGGGTGCCGATGTTCTTTATCTCCGGCAGCGTTGATGATGTTTCAGGTTATGAAAAAGGAACGCAGGCTATCTTTAAAAATGCGGTGAATGTGGATCGATATTTACTCACTTTTGAAAATGCAAACCACAATGCGGCAGCGCCAATTCCAGCACCAACCGAGTCATGGAAGCCAAGCAAACATCTAGATTTTGTCCCGTTCGAACATTATGCGGATCCGGTTTGGGACACCCTTCGCATGAACAATATCATGCAGCATTTTGTAACCGCATATTTCGGGATGCACCTGAAAGGGGAGGCGGACAAGAAAGCCTATCTGGATCTTGTACCAGATTCTGCTGACGCGGTTTACGCGGTGGAGAAAGACGGAACATTCAAACCTGAGCATAATTACTGGAAAGGTTTTGCGAACCGTACGGCAAAAGGGCTTAAACTAGAATTTATGCCGAAAAACTAAAGTTTCTCTAATGCGACATAAGCCGATCCTTGCATCGGCTTATGTTATAATTAGATGAAGGGCGCAAAAATGACTTGCGTCATGGCGCCTTGACCATTATCAGGTGCCGTCTTCTGCGTAACCTATTCAGTGCTTGAGATCGTAAACTAACTGAAGGAATATCGCAGATTATTTCAAATAAAATCTAATTGTGTAAACTTGCAATAGATTGCCGGATTTTAGCTGTTTGTCTTGTCGGAGGATGGTCTTTTGAGCAAAAAAGGAAATGGATCGGATACACCCATTGAAATCAGCGATTTAGTTCAGGACAAAGAACTGATTATCGGGTGGGATGAATGGGTTTCATTGCCCCAGTTGGGATTGCCTGCGGTAAAGGTGAAAGTCGACACTGGTGCAAGAACTTCCTCCATTCATGCTTTTATGATCGAACCATTTACACGAGCTGGTAAATCACGTGTGCGCTTTGGGATCCATCCCCTGCCTGAGCGACCAGATATCACCGTATTTTGTACAGCGGATCTTGTGGATCAGCGTGAAATTACGAGTTCGAACGGCGAGTCTGAGGTGCGCTATGTCGTCAAAACCCTCGTTCGAATTGGCGGTCAGGAATGGCCCATAGAAATTTCTCTGACGAACCGCGAGAATATGCAGTACCGCATGTTGCTGGGACGGACAGCGATTGGTGGAAACGTAATTGTTGACCCAAACTTATCCTGCGTGCAAGGCGAACTTTCTGCGGCTCTTTACGATGAATTGCCAAGGGCAAAAGGACCTCGCAAAAATCTTAAAATTGGTATCCTGACACGGGAGCCGAATAACTACTCGTCTGAAAGATTGGTAGCTGCCGCGGAAGAACGTGGTCATTTGATCGAATTGATCAATACCACTAGCTGCTATATCAATATCACCTCCCACCGCCCTGAAGTGCATCTGGGGGGGAAATCCCTTGAAGGTTTTGATGCCATTATTCCTCGAATTGGCGCCTCCATTACCTTCTACGGTATGGCCGTTGTCCGGCAATTTGAGGCTATGGGCGTATACTGTCTTAATTCCGCATCTGCCATTGGTGCGTCTCGCGATAAGCTCTATGCGCATCAACTTCTGGCGCGTGCAGGAATTGGTATGCCTGATACAGGCTTTGCAAGGTCACCAAAAGCAACCGATGAGCTTATCAAGTTTGTCGGCGGGGCCCCTCTTGTGGTTAAATTGCTCGAAGGAACGCAAGGAAAAGGTGTGGTTCTCACCGAAACAAAAAAAGCGGCGGAATCTGTGATTGATGCATTTCAGGGCCTGAAGGCGAACATTCTGGTTCAGGAGTTTATCAAGGAAGCCGCCGGCTCCGATATCCGATGTTTTGTCGTTGGTAATAAAGTTGTCGCAGCAATGCGCCGAGAGAGCCTTGACGGAGATTTCAGGGCTAACCTGCATCAAGGCGGCCAGGCAAAACAAATCCGGCTTACCAAAGAAGAGCGTGCGACCGCAGTAAGAGCTGCAAAGGTGATGGGACTTTCCATGGCAGGTGTTGATCTCTTGCGATCGGATAAAGGGCCGAAGGTCCTGGAAGTGAACTCTTCTCCTGGCCTTGAAGGTATTGAAAAAGTGACCAAGAAAAAAATAGCGGATCTGGTCATTGAACATATTGAAAAAAATGCCCGACCTCCAAAAGTGATTAAACCACGGCGGTTGTGATTAAAAAAACCGGCTGAAAGGCCGGTTTTTTAGTTTGTGAACCTTGCCCAGACACGTTCATGCAGGAAATACATCACAAAAGCGACGCTCGTCATCGCAAATGTCAGATTACCAGCGAGGCTGATAGATCCTGTTACAATCCACGTGGTAATGAGGGTGCTGAATATCCCAAGAGTTTGCCAGCTAACCGCTTTTAGCAATGATATTTTTTTTGTGTTTTGCATGAGGGGAGTATTTGAAAACTGCGCTGGTTTGACAAGGAAACAGTTGTCACAAAAGTCTAAATTGCTCTTATAAAATTTTGAGAAAGTATAAAAATCAAGAAAATTGATATTTATCTCTAATATGATAAATTCTCTTGATGGATAAACGGGATCGCGCTCAAATTTTTCGCCGAAACATGCTCTCTGCTATGGATACGGCGAACCTCAAATCATCACAACTTGCTGATCAGGCTGGTATTGATCGTTCTACGCTTGGGCAGTTATTGAGTGAAAATGCACCGCGATTACCCAATGGGCATACATTGGCGGAACTCGCCAGCGTGTTAGGTGTCAGTTCGGATTGGTTGTTGGGTCTCAGCCAACAGGCGCAGCCCGTGACCACTTTGTTGGATGGCGCTCTGAATTTCACTCCCAGCTTGGAACGCGCGCCTATGGACAGCAATCTGGAGGAGTGGTTCCGCGAGGCGTCTGGATATAAAATCCGTCATGTGCCGAGTACCCTGCCCGATATGCTCAAAACCAACGAAGTTCTTCGGTATGAATATCGCGATTTTGCTGTCAAAACGGGGGAACAGGCGATTACGGAGCGGGATCTTCGGCAGTCATACATCCGTATGCCGGATGTAGAGATGGAAATCTGTATTCCTGTCCAACGGTTCGCGCAATTCGCAGATGGATCTCATATCTGGCAGGATATTCCAAAGAAAACCCGGATGGAGCAGATTGAATATATGGCGGAGCTGACAGAAGAATTATACCCTCGCGTCAGGATTTACGGATTTGACCTTCGCACCCACTATTCAGTGCCTGTTACTATTTTCGGTCCATTAAGGGCGGTTATCTATATCGGGCAAGGGTATTTTGTCCTCAACACCAGCGGCCACATCCGCCCTCTTGCCCGCCATTTCGACGAGCTCGTCCGCAATGCAACCGTCCAAGCCCACGAAATGCCTACCTGGATGCGCGGACATTTGTAACTATCAATTTCCATACTTCTTCTTGTAGCTGTAAAAGTTGGCTAACTCGGTAAGCATTTTGATGCGTGTTTTAGTGTCACTGGAAAGAATGGTTTCATACAGTGTGTCAAATTCCCCAACGTAGGCATGTTGCGATACAAGACTGATAACGAATTGCTTTTTATGAAGGTCTGATTTCAGGCGGCTGCTAAGTTGATTGAGTAGGTCTCTCGTCATCAAATTCGGGGCAAGGATGCGATTAGCATATTGAAACCAAACATTATTCGGTGGATCAGCATCTATTTGAGATAGCTTATTACCAACAACAGTTACTGCTTCTTGTATATTGTAAGCAAGATATGTGGAATTTAGGATTTCGTCCCAGATTTCAAATTCAAAGCTAACCGATTTTTGAGATGGGCGAAGTGTCTCGATCAACTTGAATGCACTCTCAAAATACCCTCCTTTAGCCAAATTCTTTGCGAGCAATCTTTCTGATTGAGCTTTGGTTTCGCAGCACATTCCTGTTAAGGCATTTCTCGCATGGTCAAAATCTTGCGAGAGTCCGCTTTTCGCCCCGATAGTGCTCCAGGCTGCAACTGCATGGGCTGGTGTTGGTGAAAGGGCTGCAAGTTCTCGGGCTTGTGCAAGATTGGCTTGGGTTAGTAACTGACCGAAAATATTGGCGTAAGTAGTGGACCCTATCTTATCCAAGTAGCCTTCTTTCAAAAGTGCTTTGAGATATGAATATCTCTGTTCTTTCGCAGCCACAAAAAAGAGGATAACTCCGAGATTGCCATTGTTGGGGTCACCAATGTTACTTTCATAAATTTCAGCTGCTTTTTTTGGCGTGTATTCAATCAAAGAATACATAAAAGCAGAGGAAGCAAGCTCCTGTTTGGAAAGCCCGGTTTGCTCTGCTATTTGCTCGTAGGTTAAGTTTTTATACGCCAACCTAAAGGCATCGACTTGCGTCGGTAGATGTTTCTTTTTCGTAAGGGATGTAATTTTTAGAGCATCTATGGGCTTTCCATTTTCGACCATTGCTTCTGCAATGAAAACGAATAAGGCATCCCGTATTTTTTGATCCTCGATAGTTTCCGCAATGGATACTGCCTCATCAAATTTCAGATCAATCGCTTTCAGTTCTGAATAACGTGCATCATAAACTTCGAGGTCACCCAATAGAAACCCAGGCGGGGTGCTATCGTTGATGTCCCAATAGGAGAGTTCTGAATTTATCTGTTTACTTCTTTGTCGCCCAAACTCGCCAAAATAGGCACGTTGCACATTAGGTCGAATTTTTGGGAAGGAATGTATCCATTTTTTGGCGCCCTCTATTCGACCGTTTTGAAGAAGAGCGAGGGCGATATACGTGCTTGCTGACTTGTGGTGAAACCTTTGTCTTGAAGCCCTTCCATCATTGTTGGAGGTTTCCAGTTTTTTTAGCTCGTTTTGCGCCATTTGGATAAAACAATTTGCTTCGTTACATGACCGTAACTCGTCAATGGTGAGTGTTGTTTCAGAACTAAATGCAAGGTTGATGGTTGCGAACAGTACTAGCAAGCAAACTAACCAAAGTTTGATTTCTCCTATCTTCATTCTGTTACCTCTTCAGTCCAGTTAATGGCTAGATCTGATAATGCGCTTAAGTAATCGTCCTTGGTGATGAGGCCAACGCCAGGCGTGGCACCTGTTTTTGTAAGCTCCCCGGACGCGATTTTTTTACAAAGCAAAATGGCCGGCATGCAGGGGATATAGGGGCCATCCCCTTTGCGTGCAGTAAGTTCAAACAGGATTTGTTTGGTATTTCCGGCTTTATCCTTGCCAGAGATCTGCATGTGAAAGCCACTATCTTCGGAGCCGAAAACATCAAATAGGAAAGATGCTCTCAGCATGAAAGGGGCCAGCTTTTCTAACCGTGGGATTAGCCCCAATCGCACCAAACCTGATAGCATCCACAACGCCATGTGTAAGAATTTGAGTTCCAACCCTGCATAAAATCTTATGGTTTGCAGGCTGGGGTAGCGCTTTGGAAAGATACTTAAATCCGGGATATCACAGTTGCCAAGTAAACGCGTTCCAAGGTCTTTGTAATTTCTCGCTTTTAAGCCTTGCCACCCATAGATGGTTTCATTTTTCCCTTGAAGTAGGGTCTTAAAGGGCTTTCCTGTGTATCCTAAAATGGCGGCAGTTGTGGCGAGGCCGCGCGTTGTTTTTTGCGCGGTGGTGATGCCATAGTCAAGGCTTTCGAGGGTTTCAAATTCGAGCTCATAGTGATCCACTAATGCAGAGGTAAGGCAGGGGACTGAGCTTGCACCGCTGACAGCTAGAACCTCTGCTGCTTCAGCTTGCTCATTGAGCCGCTCGATGCCGACGACGAATTCTCTGCCGTCTGCTAAATCTATATAATGGGCTCCGATATGGATACAGGCCAAGGCAACCTCATAACCCTGAGCCTGAAATGGGCCTGAGGTGTGGATGACTATGTTGGGATTGCAGGCTTCTATCGAGTTTTTGATGTCGTCTGAAATATCAAGTTTCAAGGCATCAGCGTCAATTTCCAGTGCGAGTTTCTGTGCTTTTTGAAGAGATCTGCCTGCCACAATAATATGCAGGTTAGGGTCTTTGGATAGGGTAGACGCTATGTATTTTCCAAAATTCCCATAGCCACCAATGATCAAAACACGTTTCATTCGACCACCTCAAATCTTCCGCGATACTCGTATATTTTTCCCCACAACGGATGTGTAATATGGGTAAACATATCGAATGTTGTGTCATTTACGGCCACTTCTTCAGCATATCCCTTGCCAAGTATCATGGTTAGAGGAAGCGGAATAACTTTGTCCCAAAGATAAAGGCCGTATCCTTTGTGTTTTAGGATCACTCTGTCATTTTCCCAGTGATAGGTGAGACGCCAGCAAAGGTGAAATCGCATGATTTCAATAACTTCGTTGCCTTGTGTTTGAAGCATACGGGAATGAAAAATGTAGGGCGCGTCTTTTTTGAAATTGAAGGTACGCACAAAATGAAAAGCCGCCGATGTCTCTTCACTTTGAAATAAGACTTCAACCGGAACATCCTTTTCATTTTGCGCTGGAATTTGACCCAATAACTTCATAAGTGGGGCGATCCACTGGAGGGGCGCTTTGCAACTTACATCAAGCACGCCCGTAACCTTATGGGTGTCGTTGGAATAAGGGCGATTGGCATAATGCTTGACCATAACCGGTGGGAGATTTTTCCAGTTCTCTCCGAATATGGATTTGAAAGTTGGCTCACTCATATGGGTTTTGCTACCATCAGGTAAAAAATAATCAATAAGCCAATGAAAGCTGGCCACCCAAGTAAGAACCAAATCTGAAATAGCTTGTTGTATCGCTCTGGAAGTGCTGTTTTTGTCTCCCGCGCGTGGATAGCCATTTGCTTTAGTTGTATCTGAAGCCAAATAACGGGGATCCAGCAACATCCAACTAAGACATAAATAGCATAAGTTGCTAAGAGCCAGTAGTCGGTCCATGCAAATCCGCCTAGATGAACGAGAAGAGCCCCTGAAATCGGTTGGATAATGACAGCGGGGAGAGTAAAGATATAGTCAGCCACTACAGTGTTTTGTGCAGCATAAGCTTTTTCTTCTATTTTTACCGAGAAATAGGAACGAAGCATAAAGAAGGCAATACCTAAGCCTGTCCCAAACAGTATAGTTGAACTTAAAATGTGTACTGTCTTGGCGAGCAGGTAAAGATCTATACCTTCAAAATCCATCGATGATGTTCCGTCCACGGTTCATGGTTTTTAGTTTCCATTTTTAGATAATTAAAAGCAAGTAATTTATCGGAAAAATTGTGATTGAGGGGTGTGTTGAGGATTTAGAAAAGGGCTCCTTTTTAGGAGCCCCTAGAGTATCAGTTATCCAAAAAATCAATTACCTCTTCTGCGAAATTGAGGTCATCCTGAAATAAGATACTTGAGAGAGAGCCGGCCAGGCACCATCATTTGAATTGCTATGCGTCCTTTAAACCGGGGCATATGCAAAATTTATTGTCAGAAATAACTGACGACCGGATTGTTGGGGAACAGGCTTTTAAGATCGGTTTCTTCGTCAATTTCCAGATGCGCGAGAAAACACTGTGTAACTTGGTTTCGATCTGCAAGAGGAAGGTCGACACCTATAACACGGCGATGAGGGCGTTCGTGTTGATCAAGCTGCCCTTTAACCAACCCGATAAATGGAGAGGAGACCATTTCTTGAAAATATCGACCTTCAATCGATTGCCAGGCTTCGGGGGAAAGGGCGTTTTCACCGAGATATTTGTTGGTGTAGTCCGTTCCCCACCATTCGGTAAGGTCTGTTCCCCATAAGGTGAATTTGACATTGAAGGGGTTATTTTCGAACTTGACGATCGCTATTTTCCCCCACCACCCTTTGAAATCTAGAAAATCAAAATCTGACCGAGAGGGAAGGCTGTTGCCCTTGCGTTTACTTTGCCACATGGCAACAAGATCTTGAAAGGGCCCAAAATCAGTGGAGGGCGAGTCTAATGGGCAGCGGCCATACTCCCAATTCAATACGGGTTTTGCCTTATCGGAAATCAAACTGGAAACTGCCTCTATTCGTTGGAACTGTTATTAATACATATGTTATGAAGGTGTCATCTTACTTAACAAAGAACGCGACTTGAGATTTTTAAGCCAGCGACGACTTTAAAAAAAACTTCTGATGGAACTAGTGAGCCTCCGTCGCGGGTAATAAGGTTTCAATACCAATTTCTTGTCGGCGTATTGCGGCAGCCAGTTTCTCGTAGCATTCAACAGAATGCTCTTCTGACCCCTTTACCAAAAAAAGGTCGATGGAAATTGTCTCAATATGCCGACTGGAGAATGTCACATCCTGATTTTCATTTTTGAAATACTCGCAGACAATTGAGGCACAAAAAACAGCGTCAATTCGATCTGCTTTCAGCATCTTAATGCCAGAATCCATAGTTGGATACGAGGACATCGTAACCCCTAAACGTTCTCCAATCCCTACTTCCAGTGCATTGAATGCTACTGAACCAACGTTAATTCCGGTGAGTTGAAGTGAGGGCGGAATGGAAGTTGAACTTTTATACATAATACTGATGCCACTTCTAAAAACGCTTCTAAATAGAAAACCTGTCACACGCTTGTCTGAAAATGCAGAAGAGGGGTGAAGCAGCAATTTATCTTTTTCGTTCCATACCTTGGTGAGCCGATTAAAGGGTTGATACGTGAAAGTCACGTCTAGGCCCACCTCTTTTGCAGCTTTTAAAATAAGGCGATTGATGATGCCATCATCGGTATGTTGATTGGTTAAGGGGGGATAATGACTTGTGACAATCTCAATAGCTTGAGCATTTTTGGGGAAAACTGCAAAGGTAATCCATGCAACGCAAAGAAGCAGAAAAGATTTCATCATAAAAACCGATAAGCTACAGAAAGGTCACCAACCATAATCACAGTATTGTATTCCAACCTAGAAATAAAGTTTCTCTTTCTAGGCGAATTAAGTTCGTCTGTGTCCCGTTAGCCAAGGCGCCCGTAAAATGTCATGCGCCCTGTTTCTGATAAAGCCACCCCCGGAGCATTATTATAAGCAAGTACCACAAGCAAACGAGTTCTGTCGCCTTCGGTTGGAGTGACGCGGTGAATAGAATTACGCCCCCTGAACAGCGCCAAGGTGCCAGGCTCTGCAGACAAAGTGTCCACTTCCGTTTCCCCCTCGAGGACCGCTCGCACACCTTCAAAATTCATTTCCCCTGCATCAGCATCACGAAGGTCGCGCACATATTGAAATTCCCCACCACCTTTTGGTGCTTGCAGGAGGAGTGTGATGGCGAAGGACGAGTTATCGAAATGCCAGTTTAACTCGCGACCCTCATCTGCAAAATGAACATTGATGCCGGATAGGGGATCGGCGTACGGGTAAATGCCTTCTTCCTCTACAACATAGGCTACAAATTCTTTAAATGAGGGGTCGTCATATATGGCGTGAAGGCCAGACGTCTCTGGAATCTGATCTGTTGTAATACAGCCTTTGTTGGAGTTTAGTTGTCGGTTGAAAGGGTGATTGTTTGGCAGTGACGGATCGGTGGCAGTCAAATAGACGTTGTGTGTGTCCGCTGTGTAATAGACCTTGTTACTTTGCTCTTCTGCTTCAACGATCATCTGCTTCAATGCTGCTGGAAACAAGAAGCCGGGCAACAAAAGGCTACCGTTTGCTTCTAGCTCTTTACGGCATTCCTCTTTAAACGTGGTAGATGTGAGCGGATATTTTTCGAGGTCCACCCAATTCCCAATGTTACGGCCCATAGCTCTACTTCCTGAACATCTTCATATTGTTTGCCCTCAACTTATAATGGGAGGGGGAAAAGGCTCAAGAAAATAGTGATGAAGCAAACAGCTTGTGTTGGAGGGAAAGCTTAGAGGCTGTTAAACTGTTCTTCGGTTATCTCGTAGAGATCGCAGACAGAGTTGCTGTTTATTATCTCGCGGCTATCGCCTGCGCGATAAAGACCACCCTCTTTGAGCAGGATTGTTTTGTTCGTCATTTTACGAGCTAGATTGAGATCATGTAAAATTGCCACGATCGCAAAATTTAGATTTTCGCAAAGGGAAGAACAGAGATCGAAAAGTTGAAACTGATATTTCAGGTCGAGTGCTGACGTTGGTTCGTCCAAGAACAGGACAGCATTTCTCTGTCCCCACAATTGGGCCAACACACGCGATAAATGAAGGCGTTGCGCTTCTCCCCCTGACAATGTGTCTAGCTGCCTCTCTGCAAATTCAGTCGTTCCGGTAAGGGCCATGACTTCACGAATAATCTCATTTTGTTCAGAGATATCCTCATTGCGATAGGCGGCGCGCCCCAACGCCACAACATCTACCCCCTTAATTGGAAAGCCGATGGATACGTGCTGAGTGAGGACGGCCCTTTGTTTTGCCAGTTCTCCTCCTGAAAGGTCGCCAATAACTTTGTCGGCTATTTCAATTTTGCCAGTGTCAGGTTTTTGAAAACCCGCAAGACATTTCATAAGAGTGGATTTCCCAGCACCGTTAGGACCTAGAATTGCCGTGATTTCTCTCTGCTGAGCTTGCAGAGAAATATTCTTGAGTATTTGTTTGCCACTCAAAGACAAAGAGATATCAGTCGCTTTCAACATGATTTAGAACTTTATGCGCAGTTGTTTCATAAGCAGCCAAAGAAAAAACGGACCACCTATTAAACTGGTCAAAATGCCGACAGGCATTTCAGAGGGAAGAACAATAATCCGGGCGATTGTGTCCGCAAGGAGCAACAATCCAGCTCCCATAAGGGCTGATAAGGGAAACAAGTATTTATGGTCTGAACTTATGGTCAACCTTACCAGATGAGGGACAACCAGGCCGATAAATCCGATAAGCCCGCTAACCGCTACGGCGGCCCCAACTGATAGGGCAGACATGACAATCACATTGCGTTTGAGGCGTTTCGTATCCACCCCGACATAGCTGGCATTTTCCTCACCCAGCATAAATACGTTTAAATCAGAAGCTGACCTTAGAAGAAGAAAGAGGGTAGGGATCAGCAATGTAGCCAGAAAGATAACAGAAGGCCATAGTGCACCGCCCAGGCTTCCCATCGTCCAAAAGGTAAGGGCTCGCATTTCCTGATCATCGCTTAAGAACATCAGGAAGCCCGTTCCCGACATGGTAAGGGCGTTAAAAGCGATGCCAGCAAGCAGCATATGCATCACCGAAAATGCCCCGCCTATTCTGGCTAGATGAAGAATGAGAAGGCTGGTGGCAAGGCCACCTGAGAAGGCAGCAAGCCCTAACCCATACATCCCAAGGAGGCCGGGCAATGGACCAACGATGACAATCATCAACGCGACCGACAGGGAAGCTCCGCCAGAGATGCCAATGAGGCTGGGATCAGCCAATGGGTTCCGAAAAACACCCTGCATCGCCGCCCCGGAAATACCAAGGGCAGTACCAACCAGACAAGCTAATAGAATTCGTGGCAACCGAATTTCCGACAGGACCATCTTTTGAACGTCGCTTAGTTCGTTGCCGATAAGCGAGACAACGGAGACCGGAATTGCTCCTGCTGACAACGAAAACAAAAATATTGCTGCCAATAGAACTAAAAATATTCCCGACCACAATTGAAGTGGGGAGGCGACGCCAATTGTGACCCTGCCTTTGCTGACGCTTCTAATCATTTGATACTTAGCTGGTTGTAAAGATCGGTAGCTGCATCAATGGTGCGGGGCCCAAAACCCAATAGGCGTAATCCGTCCATTGCGATTATCTGTGCATTTTTCCCTGCAGGCGTAAGCGAGATGCCGGGTAAGGAGAGGAACTGCGCCATTCCACCAAGCTGGGCGATACTTCGCTCAGTGGTCAGGATGACGTCGGGTTGCATTTGGACCATCGCTTCCGCGGTGAGCGGCTTGTAACCGATGAATTTTGCGGCAGGGTTGCCAGCACCCACTAATGTCAAAATGGCGTTTGCCGAGGTGTCACCGCCCGCTGTCATTGGTGTTTTAGCGCCGTGTGTCATCACAAAGACAACTTTTTTTGTAATAGGATTTTTTGAAACACGTGCCGCTAGGGCTTTATGCTTCTGCAGAATGTTGTTCGCCAATTCTTGTGCCGCTTTATCACGATTAGCAAATTTCCCGATTTCCAAAGTGTTTGCAACAATGTCACTGATGTTTTTGGGGGCTTTGACCAACTGGATCGAAACACCCGTATTGCGAAGCTGTTCAATAGTGGCTGGTGGCCCAGCTTCTTCCGTTCCGATGATATGTGTTGGAGACAAAGAAAGCACACCTTCGGCCGCCAGTGTTCGTTGATACCCAACCTTGGGTAACTTGTTCGCGGCCATAGGGTAATAACTTGTTGTATCCGCGCCAACAATATGAGTGCCCCCGCCAATCGCAAAGAGTGTCTCTGTAACAGCCCCGCCAACTGAGACGATCCGAAGAGATTCTGATGCAGATAGAGATGAGGCCGCAGATAAAGTGAGAAGTAGGGCAAGGCATAACTTTTTGATCATGATTTTTCTCTTTGCATTAAAATATTTGCGGCCTGAATGCCTTTACTTTCCAGAAAGGTAAGGAGGGAAAGCAATCGCTCCAGAGACGTGCCACGATCACCTGCAATTACCAGTTCTTTTCCGGCATTTTCTTGCAAATGTGTAGGCAGTTGAGATTTCAACTCTCCTAAACTGCTGATATCTTTGCCATCCAGTGCGTAGCCTACCTGCTTGATTTCCAGGAATATGTGCTTTGAGGCTTTGGCAGGTTCAGTTTCCTCGGTTACAGCTGAGGGAAGTGTCAAATCCATCATTCGATAGGAAGCACCAGCGGTAAGGATAAAAAACACCAATAGAATGAACATGATGTCGAGCAAGGTGGTGAGGTCCAGCATGAGTGCCTGACTGTCATCCGTATCTGTATGTTGGCTGCTATGTTGGATCACAGAGCCTGCTCCTGCTGCAATTCCAGATTTAGGGAGCGCTGATTGAGTTCAGCAGTAACAGCGTCAAGAACTGCGTTCCTCCAAAAGGTCAAAAGGCCCGCCAGAACGACACATGGCAGGGCAACGACCAGACCTGCAGCTGTTGTGAGCAAAGCTTCCCAGAGGCCGTCGGCAATGAGATTTGGTGTCACCGGATCCGTCGTAGATGCAATCTTTCGAAAGGCGCTAATGATACCAAGAATGGTGCCTAAAAGACCGATGATTGGGCTTACTGTTGCGATTAGTTTTAGAAGATTAATGCCGCGATCAAATGGCTTTCTCGCTTTTTCAATATGTAAGCTGACTTGCTCATCACGAAGACGCCTGGAGGAGTTCTTTAAATCGTCCAGCAGTTGCCCGGATTGGCCAAGAAATTTTTTCCCGCGTCCATCAATGATGAGAATAAAGACAAGACGTTCGAGTAACACCATAACCGCGAAAAGGGAGCAGCCCAGAAGCGGCCCCCCCATCACCCCAAATCGATCCATTATCTCAGGCAGCATTCTGGGCCGCCTCATCGGTCAATTGCGATGTAATCGCGCGCCAACCGTCAAGTTCTGGTTCACCTGGTTTACGTTTGCCAAATAGGGTTGTGATAATTTCCCCATCTTTATCAAATACTTCTACTGCTGTGACGATGCCATCTTCTGTTGGCTTTCTTGTGATCCAGGTTCTGGCAATTTCTGCTTCGTTGAGGTGTAAGTTGAACTTAGGATCAAGAATATTGAACCAGCTTCCGTGATCAACCAGCTTGTTGACAGTACCTGTGTGGATCTGAATGCAACCGCGGTTGCCAACAAAAACCATGATTTCCAGCTTCATTTCCTGTGCAAGTTCAATGGCACTGCGCGCAACATCGTTGGAGACCTGAATAGCGAAGTGATCAGGAACATGTTTGAAGGCTTGTTCTCTGCCAACTTTAAACTTGCGAAGCATTGGAAAGAAGTCATGTGTATCCTTCATGCCCTCCCACGCTTTTAGGAATTTATCCCAATCCACTTCCTCATCAGCGGGATCAGGTGCTTTTTCTGGATATTCTTCGAGTTCTAAAATCGGGTTCTGATCAACTGCGCGATATTTGTTTAAGAGCACATCAAAATGGTCTTCGTTAGAATGATTGGTCAGATAGATTTTGTGGAGCGCTGTACCAGATTTGTCAAAAAACTGAATACTGCGACGTGTACCGACTTTAGTGTCTTCGGTAACTGCGAATATAAAACTCCAATGAGACATAAAAAGGCGCAAATCAATGTCTGGATTTACAAACAAGCCCGTACGCATTGGGCCCATTGTGTGAAACTGCGGGCCTTCATACACCCCTTTGCGTTCATGGACACAAGACTGGTTTCTTGTGAGCGCCATGACTTCACCAAAAGGTTCAATCTCTGACAGGATCTCTTCAGGTTTGTTTTCCAGTCGGACAATATTTTCCCCGAGCTGACAGGCAACCAGTTCCGCTTCGCTGACACCCAAATTCAAGGCCGCATCGCGAATGCGCTTGCCGGGATTTTCCTCTTGAAATTTCTGATATGATTGCAGCAGTTTTTGTGTTTTCGGTTCCATTTTACTTCCTATCGAATGACAAATTTTACGGGGACACGGACCCAACTTTTGACCTTGCGGCCATCTTCTTCACGAGGTTCAAATTCCCAACTTGCAACAGCGATGAGAGCCGCCTTGTCGAGCATTGTGTAGCCAGATGATTTTTCGACTTTCAAATCTCCAGGGCGACCTTGGTTGTCGACCAAAGCGTGCAGCATCACCGTACCTTGCTGACCTAACTGATAAGCACGGCGAGGATAGACAGGTGGGGTTCTGTGACGATAATTTGCGGTATGAATAACTGTGGAAACGTTATTTCCCGTGTTGTGTGCAACTGTTTTGGGGCTTGGTTGGACTGATGCTTTCGCCCGGACTACAGGTGCTTTAGGTTCCAATATGGGAACCTCTTTTTTTTCAATCTCGTGCTGAATAGAAGCTTTCTTCACGGTCGGTTTAACAGGCGGAACTTCCGCTTGTTGTATAAGATGCGCCGGGCGCGTTCTTGGGGAAGGGGTCGGTTGTAGCTTGGGTTCCGATTTCGCAAGCTGTTTGACGGCGTCTTCAATAACTTCTTTTTCAACTGGTTCTATGGGTAGAGCAATCTTCTCTTGTGCGATTTTCGCAGTTTTGAGGTTTTTAGGCGCAGGAGGTGCAGGCATAAAGACTTGTTGCGGTGCGGCTTTTACTGCCTCAGCCTTGGCAGGTGTCGGTGGAGCCACTGGTCTTGGAGCGGCAATAGAAGATAGAGAAATCCGGATCTTTTCAATAGGAGGGACATTGAGGTTGGGTGTGCTGATCGCAAGTGACGCCAGTGCAAAATAATTGACAGCAAAAGACAGGGCGAGAAATCCGCCCCATCTAGCCAAAACGTTCCTATTTTCAAGAACAGCAGTTACCATTTATAGGAAGCCCTCAGATTGAAACTGCGACCTTCCTCGTCCAGGACGGCATAGCGCTTGCTATATTCTTTGTCGAAAATATTGCTGATGCCAAAGTCGACGGTGAGATTTTCAAAGTTTCCATCAGCAGGGGCCCAGCGGTAATAAATATCGTGAACACCATATCCGCCAGTTGGATCATCTCCAGGATTTACCCTGTCATTTGCCTTGGCAAAGCGGCTGCGGAAACCAATGACACTGTCGTAACTTGCAACTGTGTAATTAAGGTCAGTCGTCAGTGTCAGCGGAACATTGTTGGAAATATACTCGCCGGTATCCTCATCTTCTGCGTGGACGTAGGACAGGCCTGCATTGGCTTCAAAGGCCCCAATTCTGTATTTGGAGGACAGCTCAAACCCATAAAGTTCAGCATTGTCGATATTGAGGAACTGAGTGGTTCCGGCACCAACATTGACCTCCTGTGTGATGAAGTCTTTACCCTTACTCAGGAAGATCGAACCTTTGACATTAAGAGCATCATCCGCAGTGAAAAGCTTATCCAGATCAACACCCGCACCTAATTCATAGGTGAGTACTTTTTCAGGTTCCAGATCAGGATTTGGGACAAAGTTATTGTCCGGCACAAATGGCGGAGCGCCGGGGAAGTGAAGGCCAGCGGCATATACTTCTGTCATGTTTGGGGCGCGGAAGGCTTGCGCGACACTACCGAAAATTACGAAATTGTCAGTTGGATTATAGCTGAGGGCAATTTTCGGAGAGACTGAGCTCTCATCCTGTTCATTCCCATCGTTATCTTCACTTTGGAAGCGGTCGTAACGAACACCGGGGATAATCAGGAAACGTCCAACGCCTGTATTGACTGTGATTTCATCCTGTAGGAAGAAACCGTAGTTCAGTGTTTCTGCATCTGGAACACCGGGTCGGCTGCCGTCACCGGTCGCTGTGCTCTTACCTTCTTGGTCGTCTTGGTAAATCTCAAGGCCATAGGTAAATGTGTGGGCATGGGTGTTTGAAACCAGCCATTTAGACTGATTTTCCGCAGTGAAGCCAAGTGTTTCAATGGCACGGCTTTGAACGCGACCCGCATTCGTTCCTGTAATATCGGTTTCTTCAACTTCTGTGTCGTTGAAGTAGGCGTGAAGCTTGGTGTTTAACCAGTTATTTCCGGGATCCTCGAAGGCGTATTTCAGACTGTATTGTAGATCACGAACGGTTTTATCAACGATGGGGTTAGAAGATCCGATAGCGCCTGCGCCATTGTTTGGCTCTTGCCCATCATTATTGGAACCTTGAAATTCAAATTTCAAAGTATGCCAGTCGGCGACCGTTACACCTGCTTTAAATAAACCAGAGAGAACACTGTCGTCGGTATCCAATTCTCCGCCGCCGCCAGTCTGAATGTCACCGGATTTTCTAAAAGAAATACTCCCAATTAAATCGACATATTCTGTTCGGCCATACCCACTCATGATCGTGGAAAACTCTTCGTTTCCGGATCGCCCGCCTACAGTGAGGGAAGCGCCAGCAGTTTGCCCTGGGTTAAGCAGGTCGGCAGCGTCTTTAGTTTCAAACGCCACAACGCCACCGACCGCGCCTCCCCCATAGATTGAGGACGCCGCACCCTTGACCACTTCAACGCGCTTTAGAAGGGAAGGGTCAATGAAGAACCGTCCGTCATGGGCCGCTTCAAAATTTTGACGGCGCCCATCTTTGAGAGTGATAATGGCCTCTGCGTCAAAGCCACGAATTGAAACAGTTTGTCCATTTCGCCGAGGGCCATTATCCACCTCAACACCAGGAACGTGGTTCAGGAGATCTTTAGTGCTGCTGGAAAGTGCGTTTCCTGGGGCTTCGGTGTCGATAACATTGACAATAGCAGGCACGTCAAAAGAAGAGTTCGCGGATTTAGTCGCATAAACTGTGACCGTATCTAGCTTTTGAGAGTTGCCAGCTTTTTCCTGCGCAAAAACAGGGTGTAAACAGGTCGTTGTGAGTAGTGCAGCCGAAAGGGCCACGCAAGACGCATGTCGCATAATCATTCCTACAAATGAAGTGGCGATCGCTTGCTGCCTTGCTGGTGCCGTGGCACGTGGCTGAGTGGCTAGCTACTAACCGAAAGTTACTTTGTTAAAATCAGTTTTCCGTTACCGGTCAGGCGCAATTTATATTCTGCATCATTATGCAGAATGCACAGTTCCTTACCCGTCTTGAATAACGCGGCACTTTCGATAGTGCGGTTTTTCACCGGGATGAACCATTCTGATGATGACGGTGCATCAATCTTATTTGCCATACCAATACTCAAACTGACAGTGATTCCAAATTTGTTAGGAATGATTATCAATAGCGGTATTTTGTGTCAATGATTTTGTATATAATGTGAGAAAAGAATTAATTGGTTTTGCATGAGTTTGCTTCCCGACACATTCGTACTTGTAGGAATTCTGTCAATTCGCGTAACCTATTCTTAATCTAGAATATATAGAAATTTCCAATGCACTGTGTCTTTTGGAATGAATGTTGACGTTTTAAGGGGAGCTCATTGTCAAATAAAGACGCTGAGATAGATGAACTACATAAGAGTTATGTGAAGGGTAAGGAATTGCTTTCCACGATAACGCAATGGCAATTGAGAGAATTGCTTGAATACTGGTTGGAAAAACACCCAAAAAACAGGCTGCCGAAGAGAGCGGATTTTGATCCGATCGATATTCCAAAGACATTACCATATATCGTAATGATGAATGTTGAGCGCAACCCGTTCAGGCTCAAATTTAGACTTGTGGGCACAGTAATTACAAATGCCTTTAACAGAGAACTGACAGGACTGTATTTCGACGAATCCTTTGATAATTATCTTGAGGCGGAAGGGTATACGCAGCGCAAAGAAGTTGCTGAAGACGGCGAGCCTAAGTATTTCTTTGGAAAAGGAAAGTTAAAGTACGATTTGGACTTTACATCAATAGAGTGGGTGCTGCTTCCCTATGCAGAAGATGGGGAAAATGTTGACCTGATTATCGCTGCGCTTTCCTACGGGGGAGAATAATTTCAGATTTTCGGCGGTATTTCCCAACAGGTTAACAATCCGTAAAAGATTACCCTTTAGCTTTATAAGCAAACAAGTAATGAAGTTGAGTGAGGTATCTGAATGAACCGAAAAACAGAAGGCGATGATCTAGACCTGAACGGACCAAACGCAGGTTTTGGGCATAACAGACCTGACACACCCGAAGATGAACTCGCCCGAGAGTTAGAAGAGTTAAGAGCCGCAGAACTTAAATCGCGCAACCTGCCCTCTATTGAACCTCAACTTATTGAATTTATCTATGAAGTCCGCTTTTACCCTGGCGCAAACCTTTTACGGGGCGAGCTACAGGCGTTTGATTTGTCCCATGCTGAGCGAGTGCTTCACGTTATTCTTGGCCTAACGCGCTTGCCTGTAGATACCCGAATTGTCCCTAAATCCGAAGAGGATGAGCGTATACGTGTGAACCGTGTGGAGAGAAATCGTCGTGCACTCAGAAAACTGACCAGCCATCACCATTGGTTGCAAGGAAACGCGGATGGGGCTCGTGCGGATTTCGCCGGTGAAGATTTAAGCGATGCTGTATTGGAGGGTAGAGATTTAAGCCATGTAAGCCTTGCGAATGCCCGTCTTGCCGGAGCTCGTCTGTCAGGGGCGAAACTGGTAGGTGCCGATTTGAGTGGGGCGGATTTAAGTGGGACCGACCTATCCGGGGCAGATCTTACTAACGCAACCCTTGCGGACGCAAATTTGATCGGTGCAAATTTGAAGGGGGCAAAGTTGTCAGGTGCAGATGTTTGGCGCGCTAATCTCGCGCGGGCAATTATTTCACCTGAAGAGCTACACCGGGTTTTGGGATGTCAGAAATAGCAAATACCTGCCATTCTTATAGAATGACAGGTATTCGGAAGTCCAAGGCAAAAAGCCTTTTTCTTCAGCCGCTCCCTAAGACTTAGGCAGAAGAACTGTATCGATGATGTGAATGACACCATTGCTGCTCTCGACGTCAGCGGCGACAACGGAGGCATCATTGATCATAACACCACCATCTTGTGCGTTGATCATCAGCTTGCTTCCCTCCACTGAACCTGCGTCCAGTTTTTTACCAGCGATGTCGGAAGACATAACTTTTCCAGAAACCACGTGATAAGTAAGGATTTGGATGAGTTTGTCTTTGTTTTCAGGCTTTAGAAGTGTTTCAACAGTTCCTGCAGGTAACTTGTCGAATGCAGCATCTGTCGGGGCGAAGACTGTGAATGGCCCTGGGCTTTTCAGCGTCTCTACCAGATCAGCAGCTTTTACTGCAGCGACCAAAGTATTAAATTTGCCTGCAGACACAGCAGTATCCACGATATCTGCTTTCGCCATCTGGTCTTTCTGCATGGCAGTTTCATTTGCGTTGCTTTGAGCGCAGGCGGCTAGACCAGTCGCAAGTGCAATTGCTACGAATACTCCAGATGTTTTTTTCAGGGCTTTCATGATCTTCTCCTCTGATTAACAGGTCGGTTGATATCGAAAAAATCTAATCTGATTGTTGGTTCGACCTTGTTTACGGCAGGAGTGAAACTGTGGATCACAAAAATAGAGAAAAATAGTCAAATAAAAACAATATCTTAATTGTTTTCAATTTTTTGATCCAACCGTCATCGGAAAACGTAGAAACTAGTGCGATTTTTGAAATTGGGTGAATTTATGACACATGAACCTGTCTGGGTTATTGGCGCAAGTAGTGGGATCGGTTTTGAATTGGTGAAGCAGTTTTTGGCCGAAGGAAGGCTGGTTGTGGCTTCTTCGCGTAATGTTTCTCCATTGGAGGAGTTGAGAGCCATGTATGGCGAAAACCTAAAATTGATATCCATGGATGTGACGTCTAGTTCCTCGGTTCAAAATGCAGTGAGTGAAATCCATAACCAGGATTTGGAGATAGAAGCGGTCCTGATAAATGCCGGTGGTTACGTTCCCGTGAGTGAAACTCAGATATCAGAGGATGTCGCCCTCTCAATGATGAAGGTCAATTATTTGGGACCTGTGTCAGTTACTGAGAGAATATTACCTGGCATGTTGGAGAAAGGGCATGGCCATATTGTATTTGTTGCCTCTGTGGCGGGATATTTGGGGCTGCCAAAATCGCTTGCTTACGGCCCCAGCAAAGCTGCACTGATCAACTTCGCGGAAGGTTTGAGAGTTTCCCTGCAGAAAACTGGTATCAAAATACAGTTGGTAAATCCTGGTTTTGTTAGAACGCCCTTAACCGCGAATAATACATTTAAGATGCCGTTTTTAATGGGGGCATCAGAGGCTGCTACGCGCATCGTGAAGGGTATGGAAGGGTCAAAATTTGAAATCAGCTTCCCTAAGCGCTTTACCTATTTTTTGAGACTCCTTCAAATGCTTCCCTATGGTTTTACGTTAAAATTTCTGAATGAAAGAACAGTCAAATGAGTGTTTCAGACAAAGTTATGATGGGATGCAGAAAATACGCTACGTTCTTTGAAAAGCTGAACCGCAACAACATTTACCAATTGGAAGAATTGGTGACCGAAGATTTTTATTTCGAAGATCCGTTCAACAAATTATCAGGTGCACGCCCCACCATGATCATGTTCGATCGGATGTTCCTTCAAGTGGGAAACCCGAAGTTTGATATTTTGTCCATCAGTTGGTCTGAAAAACCGGAAAGCGCCATATTGAAATGGCGGTTTACTGGTGATGGGGGGCGAATTGGAAAGATTGATTTTGTTGGCCTGTCAGAGCTTTGTTTCGATGATGAAGGCTTCATAAAGTCCCATGTTGATTATTGGGATAGCGGTGCACATTTTTACGGGAAGCTTCCGCTTGTGAAGCATGTGATCAATTACATCAAAAAGAAACTTCATGGGTAATGTGTTTTCAAGGTTTCGACACCTCGAAAATGACGACATCAATCGTTTTGTGTAAAAACCCTGCTTCACAATATTTGAGATACATTTCCCATTTTCGTTTAAAGGTTTCGTCATAGCCAAGGCCGTTAATTTCAGGCCATCTCTCAAGAAAACGTGCGTGCCACTTGTTGAGGGTTAGTGCGTAGTCGGTGCCAAACTCCTCGCACGCTTTGGCGCAAAGATTTTCCTTCTCAGCCGCTTCAATAAAAGCCGATTTGGTCGGAAGGAAACCGCCAGGAAAAATGTGCTTTTGAATAAAATCCTGCTTTCCTTTGTAGCGATCAAATCTGTCTTCGGAGATAGTGATCACCTGAACAGCTGCTTTACCACCACTTAGCAGGTTTTTGTGTAAAGTTTTAAAATAGCGAGGCCAGTTTTCCACTCCGATAGCTTCAAACATTTCAATGGAAACAATGGCGTCATACCTTCCCTTATGTTCCCGAAAATCCTGCAACAGGAAGTTAGCCTGACCGGTTGACGGGATACCTTCAAGCCGGTTTTTGGCAAAAACAAGTTGTTCCTTCGAGAGGGTCAGGCCTGTGGTCTCTGCCTTGAAGATGTCTGCGGCGACTTCTGCAAAACCACCCCACCCACAGCCAATCTCAAGTACTTTATCTCCGGCCTTAATGCCTGCTATTTCGCCAATTCTCGTGTATTTGCGGAGTTGGGCCTTCTCAAGATCATCCTCAGGATCTTCAAAAATCGCAGACGAATAAGTCATCGTCGGATCGAGCCAAAGGCTGTAAAAATCATTTCCCAAATCATAATGATATTCGATGTTCTTTTTACTGTTCCGCAAATTGTTCCGCTTAAACAGACGTCTATATAATGCATTGAGTTTGGTGAAACTACTCGCGGCAAGACCTGAGTTAAATGCCTGCTCGTTCGCCAACAATAGCCTCATTAGGGAAAGCAAATCCGGACTTTCCCATTCTCCGGAAATGTAACTTTCTCCGAAACCAATATCGCCTGCTTTCAGGATCTGCTTGGGGGCTTCATAGCTGAAAAAGCGTATTTCTGCTATTAATTCAGTTTCTGGATCATTTCCAAACTGGTAGCGGATCCCATCAGGCAGAATAACAACCAACTGCCCCTCTCTAATTTTCTTAAAAGTGTGTAGAAGGGCGTTCATCCACGGGTGAAAATGAAATGGGTTCTCAATTCCATCAATCATTCCCATTGAAGTTGATCTAACGTTTTCTTCCGAAACTGTCATTTGGTAGGACCTTCTAGCGAAACTTTTTGCGGATTTGTCTCTTTGTTCTGTCGTTTTATGATTGGGAGTCCCTTGAGCCAGAGTTTCAAGGCTTCCCAATGGATCGCACTGATGATTTTGAGGCCAGACACAGGGTTTGTAAGATAGTGTTTTACAAGATTAGGAGAAGAAAAGGGGAGCCTCACGCCAACAAACGAGGCGTTCAAAGCATGTTTGCCTTCACTTTCAAGTTTGATGGAGATGGCAACCTTTTCATCCGGCAGGACAACAGAAAAGTCGTATCGGCCCGTTTCTGGAAAAAACGGGGAGACGTAAAAATTCTTGTTTTTGCTATGCTTGAGTGCCGGTTGGGTGTTTGCGTCTTCTAATGAAACCGCGTACCTGTGCTTTTCCCCAAAGGTATTGTTTACTTCATATATGATGCCGTCGCATTCACCCTCTTTATTATAAAAGAGGTAGGTAGTGAGAGGATTGAAGCCAAACCCCATTATTCGGGGCATATGAAGCAACTTTATTTTGTCGCCCGACACCCGTGCGCCGATTGATCTTGCCATATCGATAATTTGAGGTTTCAAATCGTCAGTGGAGAACCCTAGATCTTTTGCAAGAAAAGAAATCATGTTCCACCGGTTTAAGGAAAATATAAAAATTTCCTTTTCCAACTTTTGGAGTTCATCCACATCAAACAGACAATAAGTGGACCGATACCGCAATAGGTGGGCGGTAGGGGTTAGTCTTCTGTGAACTACAACGCCCTTATACAGACTGGAGAGAGGCACTAATCAACCCTTTCCTTCTGATTGTTTTTCCCATACTCAGGCAGGGAAATGCGTGATTTTCTTAAACTGAAATTCCAAGGCCTTTGCGCGCCGCCAATCGCTTCGGCTACGGCTAAACCCGATTGAATTCCATCTTCATGAAAACCATAGCCGAAGTAACTACCACAAAACCACAAATTGTTTTTGCCTTGCAGGTTCCACAACATTTTCTGTGCGGCGATGGACTGGCTGTCAAAAATCGGGTGCTCGTAGGGAAAACTCCGAAGAATGGTACCTTCTTTTGGTGGCGAGATAGGGTTTAACGTTACAATATAGTTTTTCTCTGACTGGATGTGCTGAAGTTTGTTCATCCAATATGAAACGCAGAGTTTCTGCTCTTCACCTGTTTTCCCTTCCTGGGAAAGATAGTTCCAGCTAGACCAGGTTTTCTTGCGCTTAGGCAGAAGAGTTTCGTCAGTATGTAGGACAGCGAGATTTTTTTCATAGGGAAACGCTCCTAACAACTTGGTGTATTCAGGCGCTGGTTCTTTTAGGAATGACAGAGCCTGATCAGCATGGGTTGCAATAACAACATCATCAAAACGGTCGATATGACCGTTTCGGCACTCAACAAAAACGCCTTCGCGGGTGGTGCTTATATTTGTGACAACACTGTTGAGCCGTATGTCGCCGCTAATCTGTTCTGCGATTTTATTGACATAAGTTCTGCTACCACCGGACACGGTTCGCCACTCAGGTCGGTCTGCGATTTGTAGCAAACCATGATTATCACAAAAGCGGACGAAAGTTTCAGCAGGATAATCCAGCATATCATTTGCCGGAGTTGACCAGATCGCGGCTCCCATTGGAAGAAGGTGCTTTCTAATAAAAGCATCTGAATATCCGCCCTGCTTTAGATATTCCCCAAGGGTGAGGTTTCGACCTAAAAAATCGAACTGAAGGTTCGGAGCTTCTTCATAGAACTTTTTGATGTCCAGTAGCATTTTGATGAAACTTGGACGCAGCAGATTTCGTTTCTGGGCAAATAAAGCAGCCAGCCCAGAGCCTCCATATTCCCAGCTTCCGTTATTCATGGAGACACTGAACGACATTTCAGTTTTCAAAGATCTGATCTTTAATTCGTCAAAGAGGCCTACGAGATTGGGGTAGTTTTTGTTGTTAAACACAATGAACCCAGTATCGATTGCATGGCCATCGACCTCAACAGTGTTACTATGCCCACCGAGCCGATCCTGTTTTTCATATACCGTCACTCTATGGCTTTTTGATAAAAGCCAGGCGGCAGATAGCCCTGAGATTCCTGTTCCGATTACTGCGATTGATTTCATCTAACGATCCAATTTGTTTCTGAAAATCTTCTACGCGGACAAGCACTATTTGGTTCATTATTATTTTTGATGTGATCCGATGTGTTCTTTTCCCCGTAAAGACCTATACTGACCAAATGAGAAGAGTTCGGAATGCAACGGCTGAATAACCTAATGGACGAACCTGAGACCATTGATGACCAACCCTTAACGGCTCAAGAGTTAGATCAACTTCTGGGCCAAGTGGCGGAGTCATCTGATCAAGCGTCCTTTAGGAAGCTGTTTGATGCTATTGCGCCGAGGCTCAAATCGTTTTTGAGGACGCAAACAAGGGATGACGGTGAAATAGAAGTCATTTTGCAGGAGACGATGTTAAAGGTCTGGCGACGAGCTGAGACTTTTGATCGAAATAAATCTTCTGCTGTGACCTGGATTTATACTGTCGCTAGAAATGTGAAGATCGATCGACTGCGGAAAATGTCGCGGCCTGAACCCGATCCGAACGATCCTAGCTTCATTCCTGCGCCCGTCGAAGATGCCGAACAGATGGTAAACCGTCAGCAGCAAGGTGATTTACTTCGCAAAGCGGTGTCCATACTTCCAGAAGGTCAGAAAGAAATTATCATGTTGGCTTTCTTTGAAGAAAAACCTCATTCAGAGATTGCTGAAATTCTTGGGGTTCCTCTTGGAACCGTTAAGTCCCGGATACGTTTGGCTTTTGGTAAAATCCGGAATGAATTGGAGCGCCTGAAATGAGCATTCAACATCATATCAACGATGATACGCTGTTGGCTTATGTGAATAACACTCTGCCTGAGACCCTGTCTGTCGTTGTCGCAACACATTTGGCAATATGTCCAGACTGTAGGAAATCTGTCGAGATGATGGACGATTTGGCGGCTATGTATGTTCTCAACTCGGATCCGGCAGAGTTATCGTCCTCTGAAAGACATATTCCAGATATGCCCGGCTTTAAACATGCTGATAAGTCTGATGCATCAGGAACCCGCGTATTAGAACGCGATAAAGGGGTGCCCGCGCCTTTGTCTGATTATTTGCCCGTTAATCTGGATGATGTCCCGTGGCGTCGATTGGTTCCTGGCGTGAGTCATTTTCCTCTGAGCACTAAATCCAGAGATGGGAATAAAGGTGCTCTCAGGCTGTTAAAAATTGCCCCGGGTACACCGTTGCCTGAACATGGACATGGCGGGCAGGAGCTCACACTCATCCTGAGTGGATCCTATATTGACGAAATGGGACGTTTCCGTAAAGGAGACATCGCGGATCTGGATGAGGATGTCGAGCATCGACCAGTGGCGGATACAGAAAAGGATTGTATTTGTTTGATCGCGACGGACGCGCCATTACGATTTAAAGGTTTGATTAGCCGAATGCTTCAACCCATGATCGGTATTTGATAGTTTTTCCCCTTTTCTGCGATATTTAAACCGCATCCCACAAATAAATTAACCTTTGTCCTGTACCCAAAGGTTGCTACTCTTGCAAAAGCGCGTGAGTGGTAACCTATAGTAGTTGTGTGCGTTTTCTGTCCGTTGCTACCTGGGGGACTTATGTCGGGACAAAGGAAATGGTTTAAATCGGTGATAGGTAAGGCGCGGCCTTACTTGTTCGAACTGGTAACCTACTCTTTATTTGTGAATCTTTTTGCACTGGTTATCCCTTTATTTGTTCTGCAAACTTATAACAGGGTAGTTGCCTTTGGAAATCTAACCACTCTTCAGGGGTTGGTAATAGGTGTTTGTCTAGCCCTTGTTTTTGACTTCATACTGCGTCAACTCCGTAGCCGTATCTTGCAGCGTGCGGCCATGCGTGTAGAGATTGATCTTGCTGATCAGGTAATGAAGAAATTCTGGGCTTTGCCTTTGCGGGTTCTGGAAAACAGGGCAAGCGCCTATTGGCATGGTATTTTCCGTGATGTTGATACAATTAGAAATACGATCGCAGGACCGCCGTTTCTGCTTATCGTGGACTTACCATTTGCTGTCCTGTTCATCATATTGATCTTCTTGATTGCAAAACCCATCGCCTGGATTTTCCTGTCAATTGTTCCTTTGTTTGTTCTGCTGGCGTTGGTGTCTAGCATTGTCATGCGACGCTCAACCGATATCGAAAAGGAAAGCCAAAGAAAGCGAGATGGCCTTGTCGCGGATATGGTCGGGAGCAGAGGGACCGTAAAGGCGCTGTCGCTGGATCATGGAATGGCTCCATATTGGGAAGATGTTCAATCCAATACTATTGAAAATGCCATGAAGCGCGGGGCGCGTCAGGATGGATTTATGAACGCGGGCACCATCATGACACTTGCGACCACGGTTGTGATTACTAGTTTTGGTGCCATTGCAATTATAAATCAGGAACTTAGTATCGGAGCGTTAATCGCTGCCAATATGTTGTCAAGCCGGGTGATTGGCCCTTTTAGTCAGTTGGTTGGAGGCTGGAGATCATTTTCCGCTTACCGCCAATCTAAAGAACGGCTTGTCGAATTAATGTCGTTACCGGAAGAGCGGCAGGATATTTCCATCAAACTTGAGAAACCAGAAGGCGCCATCAAGATCGAAGACCTTACCTTTCGCTACCGTGAAGAAGGTGAACCAGTTCTGGATAATGTAAATGCGACTTTTGTCCCAAACGCCATACATACGATCATGGGGCCTAATGGTGGTGGTAAAAGTACGCTGATTAAATTGCTGAAAGGACTGTATTCACCTCATAAAGGGCGGGTGATGCTGGGTGATGCTGATCTTCAGCAATTTACACGCAGCCAGCTTTCAAACTGGATTGGATATGTGCCGCAGGAAACCGTTTTGATCGGCGGTACAATTCGGGAAAATATCGCGCGCAAGAGGGATGATATTCCAGATGAAGAAGTTATCCGTGTGGCCAAACTTGCCGGTGTTCATAATATTATATTGGACTTACCCGATGGTTATGCAACAGACGTTGGTGAGGCCGGAAGCGCGTTGTCTGGTGGCGTACGACAACGCATATCAATCGCGCGGGCACTGATAAACGATCCCCCTGTGCTCATTCTCGATGAACCCTCTTCCAACCTAGACCGACCTTCAGAGCAATCTTTAAGAGAGCTTCTCTCACGACTTTCTCAAAATCACACCATCGTGGTTGTCTCCCACAGTCCTGTTTTGCTGGGGGCGACTGATTATCTGCATTTGTTGGATGACAGGCGGTTTGTCTTGTCGGGACCTCGTGAAAGTGTCATCGCAGAGATAGAAAAAAAGGCGCGGCAACAAAAAGAGAGCCTGCAAAGGAATAATCAAAACACAGAAGGTACAGCTGCGAAGCAGGGTGAGGGGAGTATATCCTCATGAAAAAATACAGTGACCTTGAAAAACACTATCCCTTGCCCGCCCGGCGTTTAATTGGCTGGACGGTTATTCTGATCGTAGTGGGATTTTTGATATGGACGCAGGTTGCAAAACTGGATGAGGTATCCGTTCTGTCAGGTGAGGTGGTTCCGCAGGATCAGGTTAAAGTTATTCAGCATCTGGAAGGCGGAATTGTTAAAGAGGTCCATGTGAGAGATGGCAGTATCGTCAGAAAAGGCGATCCGTTAATGCAATTGGATCTGGCGGTTAATGCGATTAATGAAGATGCGCTGTTAATTCAGCTGTCTGGGGCTCAAATCAAAAGAGCGCGACTGGTTGCTGAAGCTGAAGGTAAAAAGCCAATTTACCCGGTCGTCAGCAATGAAGCTGTTCTTCCGGTTTTGAATGCTGAGAAAAAAGTCCATGCCGCGCGTCAGGCTCAACTGAATTCAAAATTAAGAATACTAAAAGATAAGGCTCAACAAAAGCAGCAGGATGTTGAGCAATTAAGCATCAAGATTTCAACGGTGAGCTCTGATCTGGAAGTGTTGCGCCGTAAATTTGCCATGTCTACAGAGCTGCTGGCCTCCAAGTTAACTCCCAAGATAGAACATCTGGAACTGGAAACGGAGCTTACGCGCCTGCAGGGTGAAATGAGAGTTCTCAAGGCGTCTGTTCCCAAAACGCACTCTCTTGCTTCAGAAGCGAAGGAGAAAATAGAAGAGGAGAAACTAAATTATCGGCTGCAAGCACAAGAAGAACAGGCGTTGGTAGAACAGGAAATTGCTCGTTTGAAAGAGTTGCTGATTACCGCAGGGGATCAGGTTACGCGTACCACAGTTAGAAGTCCAATTGACGGAGTTATCAAAAACCTTCGTTACAATACGATTGGTGGGATTATAAGGGCAGGTGACATTATCATGGATGTAGTGCCAACAAGCGATCGATTGGTTGTAGAGGCCCGCCTTAATCCTGCTGATCGAGGGTTTGTAGAAGTTGGTCAATCGGCAGTAGTGAAGCTGACAGCGTATGATTTTTTCATTTATGGAGGGATTAAAGGCAAAATTTCCAACATTGCGGCAGACTCCACAACTGATCAGGACGGGCAACCATTCTATAAGGTGGTGGTAGAAACTGATGACGCAGATGAAAACTTGAAAGGCCTTTTAATTTCTCCAGGGATGCAGGCAATGGTCGATGTTCATACGGGGAAGAAAACCGTCATGCAGTATTTGTTGCAACCAGTATTGAAGATGAAGCATGAAAGTTTTAGGGAACGCTGACACATGCTCAAACGCGCAATTGTTAAAACTTATCGGTTGATTGCAGGGTCTTTTGGTCAAAAACTCGTGTGGGCGATTTTGCTAGCCCTTTTATATATCCAGTATTTGAACACCCCACTTATGGAGGGGGTTAGAAATCGTGGATTTGATCTCTATCAGAGGATTGTTCCAAGAGTTGAAGCGCCAATTAATCCTGTTGTGGTTTTGGACATCGATGAGAAAAGTCTGGCTCGTATTGGTCAGTGGCCATGGTCCCGTGACGTCTTGGCGGAGTTGATTGAAAAGCTGACACGCCTTGGTGTTGTCGTGATTGGTTTCGATATAGTGTTTTCCGAAGAAGACCGTCTTTCCCCCCCTCTTCTTGCGAAGACTTTGCGGGATGTTGACGATGAAACACGCAAAAAGTTATTGAAAATGCCTGGAAATGACCTCCTCATGGCCGAAGCTATGAAGCGAAGCCGAGTGGTTCTTGGTGGGTTTGTCAGTAACGAGGATGGGGTTACTGAAAGCCGAACATTAAAGAGGCTTTCAAGTATCAATTATATCGGCCAAAACCCCAATAGGTTTGTCCGGCCTGCTATTCATTTTGTTGGGAACTTGCCGATACTGGAAAATGCGGCCAAAGGATTTGCCAACTTCACGCTCGATAGTGATTATGACGGGATTATTCGACGGGTTCCTCTGTTTAATAGAGTTGATAGTAAGCTCATCCCAATACTTGGATTGGAAATGCTTAGGGTGGCGACAGGGCAAAATCTACTTGTTAAGGCTAATGAAAACGGTATTGAGGGAGTTGTCGTCGCCCGCACCTTGATACCTACTGATGGCTTTGGGCGCATGTGGGTGCGTTTTTCGCAATTCAATCCAAGCAACTATATTTCAGCAGTAGATGTGCTGGACGGAACCGTTAACCCCGAAAGGCTGGCAGGGAAACTTGTGCTTGTAGGCACTTCCGCGACAGGCTTGAAGGATTTACGTTCCAGTCCTGTAGATCCAATCATTCCAGGTGTGGAAGTCCATGCGCAGATGCTGCAGACTATCTTGACAGGAGAGCATCTCTTTCGCGGAGATTTGATGAGGGCGTTTGAATGGTTTGGGCTGTTGTTCGTTGGAGGAACCCTAATCATTGTAATGCCTTTACTCGGCGCTCGGACAACTTTTCTTGGTTTGACGGCTCTTGTCGCGGGATGGTGTGCTACATCAGGCTATCTGTATGTGGAAAAGTCAGTTTTTCTGGACGTGACCTATTTCCTCATATCAACAACGATAATGTTCTTCCTGTTGGTTTATTTTAGTTTTCGCTCAACAGAACAGCAGCGTGGTAAGATACGAAGTGCTTTCTCACATTACCTATCTCCTGCCATGGTGGATCAATTAACCGAGGCACCTGATCAGTTGAAGTTGGGCGGAGAAGTAAAGGAGATGACTTTCCTATTTTGCGATGTGCGTGGTTTTACAACCATTTCAGAGCAGTTCAACAATGACCCGGAAGGCTTGACGCAGCTTATCAATGATTTTCTGACCCCAATGACAGATATTATTCTTAAACATCGCGGAACGATCGACAAGTACATGGGGGATTGCATTATGGCGTTCTGGAATGCTCCACTTGACGACCCAGAACATGCTCGACATTCTGTGGAAGCGGCTAGAGAAATGATTGCAAAACTCGGGATCGTTAATACTGACCTTGAGCAAAAAGCAAAAACTGAAGGGCGTCAGCATATTCCCATCAAAGTGGGGGTGGGACTTAATACTGGATCCTGTGTTGTCGGTAACATGGGGTCAGAGCAGAGATTTGATTATTCCGTTCTTGGTGATGCTGTAAATCTGGCCTCCCGTCTTGAAGGACAGTGCAAGTTTTACGGATTTGAAATTATCATCGGACCAGATACCGCAAAAGCACAACCAGAAAACTCTGTTCTTGAGCTGGACTTGATTGCAGTGAAGGGAAAATCAGAGGCCGTCAAAATATATGGGTGTATTTCAGACAATATGGTTGATGGAGAACCTGCGGGTCTTGTGATCAAAAATCGTGAAATGCTGGCAGCTTATCGTGAACGCAATTGGGCAACAGCAGGCAATCTTGCCTCTGACTGCCTTTCTATAGCTCCAGCTCTAGGTCATTTTTACGAGCTTTATCAGGAGCGTATAGCGAATTTTCAGCGCGAGGCACCTGATGAAAACTGGTGCGGTGTATATGCGCCAACAACAAAATAATAATTTTCTTAGTAGTAGTAAAAGTTGTGAAGCGACAGAAATGCTGGTATTGAGAAGTAATTAAGTGTCGCGGTCTAGTAAGAAATTTTGTTCATAATAACAATATAACGGGCCTTCTGGGGGCAACATGAAAACAGCGTTTCTAAATAGTCGGGCTATTTCTGGATACATCACACGCTTGACTTGTAGCGTTTCAATGCTTGCCTTGGGAGCTACTGCAGTAGTTGCTGGGCCATTGGAAGAAGAACTGGCGTTTTTATTATCCACCCATCCTCAACTTGATATTGGTCGCGACAATGTCACCGCTGCAGAAAGCGGTGTGGATGCCGCCTTGTCGGGTTTCTTGCCGAAGGTAACGGTAAATGGTGATCTAGGGTGGGAATACACTGATAATGATACTCAGACGGATACTTATGATACCGATCGCTACAGTGCCGGCGTGGAAATCCGTCAGAACCTTTTTGAAGGCAACAAGACCACCGCAAATATCGAAGCCGCAGAAACAACCAAGGCTCTAGCGGACATCGACCTTTTATTCAGACAGCAACAACTCATGTTTGAGGGAATAGTTGCCTATTTGAATGTTGAGCGGTTTGGTTTTTTGAAGCTTCTCTCAGAAGAGAATGAAAAGACACTTAAACGCCAATTGCAACTTGAAGACGAGCGTGTGGAGCGCGGCGCTGGGATTGAAGTTGATGTGCTGCAAGCCAAGTCTCGATTGCAGCGTGCTGTGGAAAGGCGTGTTGCTGTAGAGGGGAGCCTAAAAGAATCTCATGCGAGATACTTGCAGGTTTTTGGCAAACCAGCTGATGACGGCGGTGTATTTGAGGCTGTACCGCCGGTTGATAAACTACCAGCTAGCTTGGATGACGCATTAACGCGGGCTAAAGAAAAAAACCTGCAGCTTTTGAACAGTAAAGAACAAGTGAAGATTGCAGACGCTCAAAGGCGTGTGTTTAAAGCTGATTATGCTCCAACACTGGATGCAGTGGCGAGGTATGACTGGGAGCAGGATATTGATGGTACCGAAGGGAGAGAGGATGCCTTTTTCGCCGGTCTGGAGCTTCGTTGGGAAGTGTTCTCGGGTTTTCTTACAGATGCCCAAGTAGAGCAGGCATCCGCGCGACACAATGCTGCTCTTTCCTCAGTCCGATACACCACTCAAAAGGTTGAGGAAGAGGTCCGTGTCGCATGGCGTGCCCTGAAAACAGCGCAAGAACGCGAGCAACTTTTGGAAAATGCCGTCAATATTGCGGCTGAAGTTTTCATAGCGCGTCAGAAATTACGTGAGGGTGGTAAAGAAACAGCATTGAACGTACTTGATGCGGAAAACGAGTTTTATGCTGCGCGGATTGCTCAAGTGTCAGCCGCTTATGAAGCAAGAACTGCTGTTTATAGAGTTCTTCTCTCAATTGGTGAATTGACAGCTGAGAACTTGGGAGTCTCGTCTTAATCCCTTGTATATTAGAAAATATTGATTCGATTTTTTCGTTAAATCAGGGTTTTGTTTAGAAGGTGCTTGTGGATTTGGTGGTTACCGAAATTGGTTTGTTTCTCTATTCCGAATTCCACTATTATGGCTTCTATATGGTTAACAGGCTCGACAATTAATCCCCCTTTTTGGGGTGGGGAGGCAGTATACAGGGCTTGGTTTTTCCCGCCTATTTTAACTAATAAGCTACATATCTAAAAATAATTAATTAAAATCAGAAACTTAGAGGGTTTGGTAAAAATTCTCTTAACATTTTTCCCCGTTTCATCCGTTTGAGGGATGAAATAAGTAAAAACATGTGTTGAATAGTGGCAGTTAAATAATCGCTATGATTTGGAAAGCGCTTAATTTCTTTCCATATCGTTAAAATAAGCGTAAATTTTGGCTAATATTCGTGAGTGTTGTGTATGAGAATTTCCTCGCTCCGATAGCAGAAGTAGTAAGTGTTCCATAGTTAAGTAAACCACTATCGATACATGGTCATCGAGGGGAAAAAAAATGGCACTCCGTTCTGATTTTGAAACCGGCACCTCAACTGGTCAAGGCGCAGGTAATCTGAATGTTTTGAATTCAGAGGAGATTACTTCCGTTGAGATTCCTCACGGGAATTTCATTCTTCATGCAGAATACGCTCGTGATGGGCAGGATTTGGTCCTTACCGATGAGTATGGGCGCGAGGTCGCTGTAGAAGGTTATTTTTCCCATTCCCCGCTACCTGATTTGACAAATGAGGCAGGTGCCCGTGTTGAAGGTGCTTTTGTCGAGAAACTTGCAGGTCCGGGACAGGTTGCACAAAGCGGAAATCAGGCTGCCGCTCTTGGTGAGCCGGTTGGCGCCGTCGAAACTTTGGAAGGTGTTGCAACAGTTCGCCACAAAGATGGGACAAGCGAGCAATTACAGCTAGGTGATGAAATCTATCAAGATGACATCATCGAGACGTCAAGCAATGGAAATCTAGGCGTTCTGTTAAAAGACGGGTCCATAATGGGTGTTGGCCCTGGATCGCGGATGACAATTGACAGCTTTGTATATGACTCAGAAACGAACGACGGCAATGTGGGGTTGTCATTCCTCAAAGGCGCTGTTTCTTTTGTTTCTGGCAAAATTGCTAAAAATGATTACGAGGATGTCAACATCAAGGTGCCATTTGGGACTATTGGCATACGTGGAACGGAGTTTGTAGTTGAAACAGGTCCAGATGGTCTGGCAACGGTTTATGTTTTGGAAGGTCGTGTCCTGACTATTTCCAATGGTCAGCAAGTTATTTTGGAACCCGGTGATCTAGCCTCTATCACGACCGCTGGTTTGACATCAATTCAGCAACTCCCTGTAGTGCAAATTCAAGAGTTGTTTAAAGAAGTCCTCCGTTCACAAGAAGGTACCCGTAGCATTAGGGATGGTCGTGCGGATAACAGCGAAGGTGAACTGGACGCAGAGCCTGCTGCTGGGGGGAATCAACAAGCCGATGGAACCGGCAATGACTCGGGAGAAGAAAATCCTGAGAATTCCAAGTCTGACCGAGAAGAAGACTTCGCGCTTGAGGAATTCGATCCAAACCTAACCTCGTCGGAGGTGGGTAATATTGATATTTCTGTGCTGTTTACAGGTTCATCAGGTTCTGACCCAAACTTCCAGGAAAAAGGTGATCTTGATACATTTGAGGGCGCAATTGCGTTCTTTGGTAGTGACGGAGACGATGTGTTTACTGGAGGTGGATTCGGTGATTTCATTTCTGGTATCGGTGGCAACGATAGCCTGTCTGGCGCAGGTGGTAATGACAGTGTTTCTGGCGGTGAAGGGAATGATACACTCAATGGTGATGGCGGAGATGATACCGTAGATGGTGGCGTAGGTAACGATGTTCTGCAAGGCGGGGAAGGAAGTGTAGATATCCTTCTTGGTGGCGAAGGTGATGACCTTCTTTATGGAGATAATGCCGACGATCCGGATCCGACAACGGGCGATATGGATACCCTTTTTGGCGATGGTGGCAATGATACGCTATACGGCGGCGGTGGCAATGACCTTATGTTCGGTGGCTCAGGTAACGACGAGTTATATGGCGGATATGGTTCGGATGAACTGAATGGTGGTGCCGGACATGATGTACTTCTTGGTGGCGCAGGCGATGATACGCTTAACGGTGGTTCTGGGAATGACGTTCTGCAAGGCGGAAAAGGGAGTGTAGATAGCCTCAGCGGTGGTGAGGGGGACGATCTTCTTTATGGCGATGACGCCGTTGATCTGGACCCTGAGTTGGGGGACCTGGATACCGTATCTGGTGATCAGGGTAATGATACATTGTATGGTGGCGGTGGCGCGGATCTGCTCAATGGTGGCGAAGACGATGATTTACTCTTCGGAGGGTTTGGTTCAGATGAAATACTTGGTGGATCAGGCGCGGACACACTGAGTGGTGATGCCGGTAATGACACGCTGGACGGTGGAGAGGGAATTGACACTGCATTTTATGCAGGCAGCGCTTCATCCTATGAATTCTCCTACAAAGACGGTCAAATCATTGTAGAGGACACCGCTACAGGTGATAGTGATACACTTTCAAATGTTGAGAGGGCCAAATTCAGCGAAGAGGGAGATTTTTCTCTTGTCACTTTTTCCATATCAGGTGATCAGGATGTCGTGGAAGGGGGAGTGGCCTCATTTGAGATTTCTCTTTCTGGAACCCCTCTTTCTCCAGGTGAAACTGCCTCTGTCATCGTTAGCTTAGAAGGCGCAGGGGGCGATGTCGGGTCTTTGTTTGATGCGCTGTCAAGTGCGGCTGCTGAAAGCTCTGGTGTTTCTGTTGTTGCTTTAGATGAAGGCGTTGAAGTCACCTTTAGTGGTGGGTTAGAAAGTGCCTCCTCTCTTGTTTTTGAATTAGCAGCTCATATAGATGGCGAGATTGAGAGCCCAGAGAGTTTTGATGTTAAAATAACGCCTCGGAATACGGATTCTTCAATAGCGGTTGTTATTGATGATACAGTATCAACAACCATTGAAGATTTGCCCCCAGTGGAATTTTATCTGGGGGGCGCTGATCAGATCGCTGAGGGTGCTGAAGGCGGCTTCCAGATTGGCTATACTGGCAACATTCCCGAAGGCGGAACTGCTTCTATTCAGGTTGCCTTTTCTTCAGGCTCAACAGAAGAAGGTGATGTTGAGAGTTTCTACACTGCTCTTCAAGCTGCTGCGGATAACGTAGATGGCGTTAGTTTCGACCGGGAAACCAGAGTGTTGGAGTTTTCAAGCGGGACAACCGAACTGGCCTTCTCGATAGGAGCGATAAACGATACTCTGACAGAGGGAGATGAAAGCTTCTCTGTTACCATCGCTGATCCGATTTCTGACGTGGTATACGTATCGGTTGATGCTGCAAACGAAGCCGTTACAACTCGCATTATTGATAACGATGCTATCGGGATTTCTCTACAAGGTTCTACCAGTGTTCGTGAAGGTGAAGCGGCTGATTACAATATTGCTATAGACGGAGAAATACCAGCAGGAGAGACAATTTCCGTCGATGTAAGCATTTTGGATGGACTTGAAAATACAGCTTCAGAAGATGACTATGGAAGTCTCGTGGCAGCATTGGCAGCTGCGGCGAGTGAAACCTCTGGGGTGGAGGCCAATGGGACAACCCTAACTTTCGACTCCACCGTGACAGAGTTCAGTTTTTCTCTTGCCACCGTTAGTGAAGATGAATTGGAGGGAAGTGAAGATTTTGTAGTCACTCTGAGTAATGCCGTGGTGTCCAATGGTGGCATAGCTAACTTGGATGGCGAAGGAGCTGTCACAACTTCAATAACTGAGCCACCTACTGATGTCGCATTTTCACTGATTGGAGATCCGAGTGTTTCCGAAGGAGCGAGTGCGTCTTATACAATCAGTTACACCGGTGGTATAGCTTTTGAAGAAACTGCTTCTGTCCGGGTTGTCCTAAATGAAGGAAATCCTGAGGCTAGCGCTGACGCTACTGATGTAGAAAACCTTATCGCAGCCTTGCAGGAAGCGGTTGACGCCACGGCAGGTGTTACCCTCGATGGCGATACATTAATATTTGACAGTAGTTCTACCTCCCTGAGTTTCAGTTTAGGAGCCGTCGATGATGGACTGACAGAAGGTCCTGAAGGCTTCTCAATATCATTGGTAGATGCCAGTGCGTCTTCTGGCGCAGCGAGAGTGGTGGAGCTGGATGGAACCGTTGTTACCGAAATCACAGATAATGACACTCTTAAAGTAGAGCTCACAGGCGACAACTCTGTTAGAGAGGGGAGCGCTGCGGAGTATACGATTAACATTATCGGTGAAATTCCTGATGGCGAGACTGTTTCCGTCGATGTGCTTGATCAAATTGATACTGCAAGTTCTGAGGACTATCAAAATCTCGTCGCAGCATTGAACAACGCTGCCGCAGCAACGACCGGTGTCTCTGTTTCCGGTAATACTGTAACTTTTGATTCAACGGCATCTAGTTTCACCTTTAGTCTAGGAATTATTGAAAATGATGGTGAAGAGGGTGTCGAAACCTTTGCCATTACTCTCGATAGTCCGGAAATATCTAATGAAGGAGATGTTGAAATAACTGGCTCAGGAACGGTTTCAACGACCATCACTGAACCAAGTTATATTGTCTTCTCGATAAGCGGTGATGAAGCTGTAATTGAAGGCGCCTCTGCCAGTTATACAATTGGATACACTGGTATGATTGAGGACGGCGAAACTGCATCCGTTCGTATCGCCTTCAACGAGGGCAGTGCCACTGCTGAAGATCTGAGTACCATTGTTGCCGCCCTCCAAAGTGCGGCAGATAATACGGCGGGTGTCTCATTTGACGGTGTTGACCTTGTTACTTTTGATAGTACTTCCGGCCCTCTAGAATTTGATCTTGGTATTGTTGATGATGGACTGACAGAGGGGGATGAAACCTTCTCCATTTCCTTGTTTGGGCCGATCGGTTCTTCAGGGTTTGTGAGTGTAGACCCACTTGCTGGTTCCGCGGGGACACAGATTGATGATATTGACTCAATACAGGTGGAAATCGTTGGCGATGCGTCTGTGGTTGAAGGTGGGACTGCTACATATAGTATAAGTCTAACAGGTGGCGTGCCTTCAGGTGAAACTGTTTCCTTTGAAGTGAGGATACAGGAGGGCTCTACCAATTCTGCTGACATATCAGATTATAGTAGTCTGGTTGCTGCTTTGGCGACTGCTGCGGCGTCAACTCCTGGAGTGACTTCGGATGGTAACACGCTGACATTTGATTCAACAGCGAGTGCACTTTCCTTCTCTTTGGATATTTCTGAATTGGACGGCGTTGAAGGGGTGGAAGATTTTGTTGTCACTCTTGCCAATCCGAGTGTTTCGAACGGTGGTGATATCGAAATGGGCCCTTCGGGAGAGGTGACAACAGAGATTTTGGAGAATTTCTCTGTTCAGGTTGGCTTTTCAGAAACCGAGGTGGTCAGGGAAGAAGGACAGACTTCCCGATTTAACATTGAACTTACGGCCACATTCGGACCGGGGGTCGCGACTCTTCCTGCCGGTGCTGAAATTGTTTTTAGCTTGGCGTTCCTCAATATTGATACGGAAGCAGCTGATTTTGATGGAATGCTTTCTGACTTTATGAGCAGTTTCCCTGCCGGTGTCGAGGTGACTGCCGAAGAAGAAGGAATTTTAATCACCGTAACGGATCAAGCTGTTTTCACAAATGGTGACTTGGTTCTTCCAGTGGACGTGATCTCTATTGGTAGTGATGGTATTGAATCTTCCGAAGAGTTTGCTTTGAGTATTGAGAACGTAATTGGAACAGGAACCGGTATCGAAGTTGTTGAAGGCAATCTGATTGCCGTCGGTACGCTCACAGATGATGGAATTGTCGCAATCACACCGACAACTGAAGATGATGATTTGCAGGGCACTGCGGATGCGGATCTGATAGATGCGCTTTCCGGTGATGATCGTGTTGCTGGCGGTGCAGGTGACGATACACTTATTGGTGGCCAGGGGCGTGATCGTATAGAAGGCGATGCGGGCGCTGACAGTCTCGTAGGTGGTGAAGGAGACGACTCACTGTTTGGTGGAGAAGGCACTGACACCCTTATCGGTGGCTCCGGAGATGATGCCCTCGATGGAGGAGAAGGAGCAGGATTACTTGATGGTGGATCAGGTAATGACACTCTCACTGGCGGATCAGCTGCGGACACTCTGCTGGGTGGTGAAGGGCGTGATGAACTCAGGGGGCTTGACGGGAACGACCGACTCGAAGGCAATGAAGGAGATGATACCCTCATAGGTGGTGCTGGCGACGATACTCTAATAGGGAGCAATGGTGCTGATCTTTTGATTGGTAGTGAAGGCGACGACATTCTGACAGGTAATGGAAATATTGATATCTTTGCATTCATTCGTCTGCAGGATGCAACTCAAATGACTACCAATGGGATTTTCTCTGGTACCAGTGATGAAATTACCGACTTTGGAAATGGAAAAGACCTTATCCAATTGGCTGAAGAGTTTGAATTCGTTGGGGAGTACAATGCGTTTGACGATTTCCTAACAACCATTGATGGTCAGGCGTATGACGGTACCAACGCTGATTACAGTGGTGGTCAGACCGAGGGAGAAGCGAAAGTTATCTTCGATGGAACGCACCTCTATTATGATGCAAATGGAAATGACGATGGCTATACGGTTGTCGCGCACATTTCATCCGGCACCGTTGTGGGAACAGACATTACGACCTCAAATGGTGGTGCATAGATCGAAAAGGCAGCAAGGATTTTGCTGCCTTTTCTTTATTCTTTCAAGTTTTCAGGCAACCAGCGATTTCGGCTGCGCTGAAAACTTCCATCATCACCGATTGAACTGATCGCAGCGTTTAAATTGGGCATGAAATCGCGACTCCATAACCCTTTTGAACACCCAACATACATTTTTGGGCCTTCGTGATTTCCTTGGATTGGATAAAAAAGGACCTGCTTTTCAAGACCCTGTTGAACAGCTTGGTAGTAATTTTCAGTGACGTGACCTAACGTTGCTTGGATGCGCCCATAAGCAATCTGTTTAATCAGAAGGCCGCTTTTCGGAAGGCCTTTCCTTACTGTTATCTTTTCTTTGTAAGCGCCATTGTTTGATTTGATTAGTTTGTCAATTGCTTGACCGTAAGAACGTTCCGCCATGACTTCCAACTTAAGTGTGTTGCTCTCAAGGAGATGCTCCAAATCGATGTGGTTGTTAGCATTTAGATAGGGAGAAAGTTTTTCTGATTGTAAGCTGGACGTGATTAAAACATTTGGTGAAAGGGTGGAAATCGGATCTGAAAAGGCGATGAATTTTTCGCGTTCAGCTGTCTTGAACAATCCGGCAAAGCACACCTGTCTGCCCGACTTAAATTCCTCCATAAGACGGGAGAGGCTGACAGGGAGATGTTCATGGTTGTAAGAGGGGATTCGATTGGTGAGTTCCTGAACGATATGGTCCATAATTCCCTGATTTTTGAGTTTACCTTCCTGGATGTAAACTGGAGGGAAATCAACACTTCCCCAAAATACCGTTTTCTCTGCTGCCATTCCTTGGCTAGTCCATAAAAAACAGAAAAGGCTTATTATTCGAAACATTATTATTGACCCGATTGCAAATATTTGCGCCGAATAAAATGTATCGGTGACATCTTAACAAAATACTGCTTAACTAAAGTGGTTGTCATATTTTGCTAAACTGTTACATTCAGATCATAAATCTAACGTACGTTAGAAAAAAATCTAAAAAACAAAAAGAGTAAGAAGATGAATGTAGAGGAAGCTATTCTGTCACGGCGCTCGGTCCGTGCTTTTACAGATCAGTCAGTGGAAAAGTCACAGGTTCAGCATATTCTGGAAGTCGCTCAGCGAGCGCCCAGCGGAACTAATACTCAGCCTTGGCACACTTATGTTTGTGCTGGTGATGTGCGCAATAGTATCGTCCAGGATGTATGCGCGTTGTTTGATGCAGGAAAATCCGAAAAGTATGAGGATTACGATTATTATCCTCCTGTATGGGAAGACATACACCGTAAACGCCGCCAGGGCGTAGGGTGGGGACTTTATGGCCTTCTTGGCATTGAAAAAGGGGACCGTGAAGGCAGTATGCGTCAATCCAAACGGAACTTTCGTTTCTTTGATGCACCGGTTGGTCTGTTTTTTACGACTGACAGCTACCTTGGAAAAGGAAGCTGGTTGGACATGGGGCTATATATTCAAACCATCATGTTGGAAGCGCGTCAGCTGGGACTGCACACTTGCCCGCAGGCCGCATGGGTTGCTTTTCAAAAACCTATTTTTCACCATTTGGAAATTCCGGAAACACAATCTCTCGTATGTGGGTTGGCGTTAGGGTATGAAGATACGAGTGCCATCGAGAATACGCTGGTGAGTGAACGCGAGAGCTTGGAGGACACTGTTAAATTCTACGGATTCGAAGAATAAGAGCAAAAAAGTAAAAAAGACGGGTCTCAACGCTGCATAATGTTAGTGAACGAATTAGTTGGCCGCGTAGAAAGTTAAAATGATCCATTTTTTCTCTGAGTTTTTGAAAAAATGTATCATATTTTATATCTGTATCTTGCGTGAGCCAGTGACGCAGCGTAAATATGGAACATGCATTCAGGAATGATCAAGTTTAACAAACGATAAGAACCGGAGTGGCGGGATGTTAGATAAAAGAAAATTTTATATTAATGGTGAATGGGTCGATCCAGCGACTCCAAAGGATTTGGACGTTATCAACCCTTCAACAGAAGAAGTGTGTGCGGTTATTTCTGTCGGTTCCGAGGCCGATACAAATGCTGCCGTTGCAGCTGCGAAAGCTGCGTTTGACAGCTGGAGCCAGACACCACTTGAAGAACGTATTGGATATGTAGAGAAAATTCTGGAGCTCTATAAAGAGCGTTCAGCCGATATTGGTGAAGCTATCTCCACTGAAATGGGCGCACCTGTTGCGCTTGCAAACACGGCGCAGGCTGGAAGTGGCGCTGCCCATATTAAAGCGTTTATTCGCGAACTTCAGAAATTTGAATTTGATCAGATGCTGAACGATCGCGCGCCTAACGATCGCATTCTGTATGAGCCAATAGGTGTGTGCGGTCTGATTACGCCTTGGAACTGGCCAATGAACCAGGTGACACTGAAAGTGATCCCTGCAATTGCTGTTGGTTGTACAGTTGTACTGAAGCCTTCTGAAATTGCACCATTGTCCTCAATGGTTCTGGCCGAAATCATTGACGCTGCAGGTCTGCCAAAAGGTGTGTTTAACCTTGTAAACGGTGACGGCGTTGGTGTGGGTACACAGCTTTCAGGTCATGAAGATGTCGATATGATCTCCTTCACCGGCTCCACACGTGCCGGTATCGCGATTTCCAAAAACGCTGCTGATACAGTTAAGCGTGTTGCACTGGAACTTGGCGGTAAAGGTGCGAACATTGTCTTCGCTGATGCCGATGAAAAAGCTGTGAAACGCGGTGTTCTGCATTGCATGAACAACACAGGTCAGTCCTGTAACGCCCCAACGCGTATGCTGGTTGAACGTTCCATCTATGACGATGCTGTTAAAGCTGCGAAAGAAGCGGCTGAAATGGTAACTGTTGGTTTGGCATCTGAAGAAGGGCGTCATATCGGTCCGGTTGTTTCTGAAGCTCAGTTTAATAAAATTCAGGGCCTCATTGAAAAAGGTATCGATGAAGGCGCCAAACTGGTTGCGGGTGGTCTTGGCCGTCCTGAAGGTTTCAACAAAGGGTACTTTGTTCGTCCAACCGTGTTCGCAGATGTGAATAACGAGATGACAATTGCCAAAGAAGAAATCTTCGGTCCAGTTCTCACCATGATCCCGTTTGATACAGAAGAAGAAGCGATCAAGATCGCTAATGACACTGTATACGGCCTGACAAACTATGTTCAGACACAGGATCACGGTAAAGCAAACCGCGTTGCACGCCGTCTGCGCTCCGGGATGGTTGAAATGAACGGTAACCCACGTGGTGCAGGCGCCCCATTTGGTGGTTATCGCCAGTCCGGCAACGGCCGTGAAGGCGGTGTATGGGGTATCGAAGACTTCCTTGAAGTGAAGTCTGTAAGTGGTTGGGTTGAAGAATAAAACTCTGTCCAAGTTAAAGAAAAGCCGCGCTGTGAAGCGCGGCTTTTTTTCGTTTAAAGGTTGCCGAGGAATTCTTTAACAGCAGATCCAATTTCAGACGGGCTGTCTTCCTGAATGAAATGGAGACCTTTGACGGTCACTTCCTTTTGGTTAGGCCAGCTTCTGCAAAACTCACGTTGTGGCCCTACTAAGATTGAGCCTGGTTCTGCGTTGATAAAGAGCTTCGGTATGCTCTCATCTTGAGCCAACCAATTTGCATAATCATCGACGATTTTCACAAGATTTTCTGGCTCGCCATCAATTGGGATCTGACGTGGCCAGTTAAGCGTTGGCTGACGATCTTCTTCTTTAAGGAACGGGGCCCGATAGGCGTTCATTTCTTCTTCTGTAAGATCGCGAATGATTGAATTTGGAAGGACTTTTTCAATAAACGCATTTCTATGGATCACAAGATCTTCGCCATTCTCAGAACGGAAGCCTTTAAAGATACCTCGCGCTGCCTCCGGCCATTCGTCCCATGTGACGGGGCGGACAATCCCTTCCATATAGGCAATGGCCTTAATAGCGTCTTTGTGTTTGTTGGCCCAATGGAAACCTAGTGCACTTCCCCAGTCATGAATTACCAAGGTGACATTCTTTTCCACACCAAGAGCAGCCAACGTCGCTTCCAGATATTCGTAGTGCTTTTCAAAAGTATAGCGATCTGCCCCTTCTGAAGCAGGCAGTTTCTCTGAATTCCCCATGCCTAGAAGGTCAGGGGCAATACAGCGCCCAACTCCTTCAAGTTCTGGAATGACGTCCCGCCATAAGTAGCTGGAGGTTGGGTTGCCATGTAGAAAGACAATGGGATCTTTCGAGGGATCACCTGCTTCAATATATGCGATTTCCTTCCCCAGCACGGAAACAGTTTTCTTTTCGTATTTCATTTTTGCCTCCAATTTAAAATCTTACTGGTTTAAGGCATCCATATACATAGAGATATATTCATCCACAGTAGGCTGCACCGGGTTAGAGAAATGGCAGGCATCGGTCATGCAATGCTCTGCAAACCCCGGTAGCATCTCTTTGGTGACACCAATCTCAGATAGATTTCGAGGAAGCCCAAGAGAGATGCTGTAACTTAAAATCCAATCAGAAATATCATCCTGATTACTTAACCCCATTGCCGCCTTGATCTTTTTCATTTTCTCCGGAACATGTGGAGCATTGAACCGCAAAACCGTTGGAAGAAGAATAGCGTTCAAAGTTCCGTGGTGTGCCTTCAAAACCGGGTCCGCACCAACAGCGTGGCTCATGGAGTGAACGGCACCCAGACCTTTGGCGAAGGCCATTGCTCCTTCACTTGCTGCCATCATCATATGCCAGCGGGCTTCCTTATCCTGACCGTCCTCAACCGCGCGCTTTAGATACGTGACAACACGCTCTAGACCGTCAAGACCAATCGCTGCCGCTGGTGGGTTAATCACAGGTGTGAGATAGGCTTCAATGCAGTGCGCCATGGCATCCATACCTGTTGCAGCGGTAAGAATGGGAGGTAGGCCCAAGGTCAGATCTGGATCGCAAATAGCCATTTTGGGTAACAATTCAGGACTTGCGATCACCACTTTATGGCCTTCTTCGGTTATGATAACGGAACCTCCACCAACTTCACTTCCGGTTCCTGCCGTCGTTGGAATTGCAATGATTGGAGGGCATGCTCCAATGCTGTCACGCCCGCCTTTTACGGTGGACCAATTCCCGATGGGACCTTCATGATCAACAGAAAGCGCAACACCTTTGCCAAGGTCGATGGACGAGCCGCCGCCAATTGAAATGATGCCGTCGCAGTTATTCTCCCGATAAAGCGCGAGAGCGTCTTTCACAGCGACTTCGGTGGGGTTAGGGGGCGTGCCGTCGAAGGTTGTAAATTCCACATCGTTTGGAATGGCGTTTCTTAAGGTATCATAGAGCCCTGCCGCAATAATGCCTTTGTCGGTACAAATCAAAGGGCGTTTGATGCCGTTCTTTTCCAGTGCCATTCCAATTTTCTTAATCGCACCATGATCAATTTCCATATGATTTGGATAGGTGATTGTTGCCATTTTCCCCTCGCTTTTTGTTTTTGATTATTTTTTTGCAAGATTAGAAAACAATTCGCAGTATCACCAGAAAAAACTAATGGTCGTTATGGCAATGTCATAATTGTTTTATCGCACCAACATGCAGCTGCAAAAAAACTGTCATGCTCTTCCATATATTGTTTTGCATTAAACAATATCTACGGGGTGCTACTCTTATGTTCAAAAAAGCTCTATTGGTAAGCGCGTTGGGGTGCGCGTTATTTGTACCATCACTTGTATCCGCTGAAACACTTTCCGTCCGCTCTGTGACGCCAAACCCACTTGGCGCTTTCGAAAAACTCTATGTTTTGAACGGCAATACGATTGCTAATGAAAAAATGACGTTGGACCGCTCTCCTGCCGCGGTGATGATGAAGGAGGGGGAGACACGTAACGTTCGTATCCTTCATATAAACGATATCCATGCACGATTGGTGGAATATCACCGTAAAGGTGATGCGCATCGCATGGCGCAAATTGCGAAAATCGTCAAGGACGCGCGGAAATCTGCAGAAAGCAATAACGAGGCGGTTCTGTTCCTCAGCATCGGAGATGAGCATATCGGCACTGTCTGGGACGAACTTCTTGGGGCAAATGAAGATGAGTTTCAAATGAGCGCACCTTACCATGCCTTATCTGCCGCAGGTCTTGATGTGGCTGCAGTTGGAAACCATGAGTTGGATAAAGGATCCGCGCTGCTGGCACGCGCTATCGAACAGGATGCAGATTTCCCTGTGCTGACAGCGAACTTGAAGGGGTCTAAACACAACATGCCATGGGCACCCGCTGCCATAGGTGTTGTGAATGGCGTGCGCGTTGGAATAGTCGGATTGACATCTGTTATTGATACCTACCTTGAGACTGAAGCCGACCCAGGACTTAAAGGCTACAATCCCGCGGTGGTGGCTGCAAATGTGGTGAGTGCGCTAAATGATCATGTAGATATGATCGTGATTGCAAGTCATGTTGGATATAACGGCAAATTGCCCGGTGATCAGACGGCAAAATATGATCTGAAAATGGGTGATGTTCAAATCGCGGAGGCGGTTGCTAAAGTCGCAACTAAACCTGCATTGCTTCTTGGCGGTCACACCCATACTGTTCTAAACAAGGACGGCTTTAGCAACGATACGATTATTAAAGAAATTCCAGTTGCTCAGGTCGGTGAATATGGGCGTTACGTTGGTAACACAACCGTCTCTCTAACGATGGGCAAGGGCGGCAAAGTTACTGCTGAATATGGCACCGGCCTCATTGCGACCAAAGGCCGTAAAACTGAAACTGAAGCCGACTATGATGTAGACTATCAGAAAAATATTCTGGATCCTATCAAGCTACGTCTGGATGAACGACTGAAAGCACCTATTGGCAGGGTTGTGAAGTTTGAAGGTCTCGACGATGCCAAGGTTATTGAAGATCGTTATGTGGGCGAGAGTGCCATTGCAAACTTTATGAATGATGCCATTGTCGTACGAAGCATGCATTGGCCAACAGGTCAGGTGGATTTCGCCGCTTTCAATGCCACAGGTATGCGCGGCGTTGATATGAACGGCGACCTCACATATGCGGAATGGTACAGCGTGATGCCTTATGCGGATGAAGTGCTTGTTTACGAAATGAGTGGTGCCGAAATTAAGGACCTCGTGGAAGATAACGCACGCCGTATCCTGCGCCCAGAAGAGCTTAAAAAGAATGGTGGACCGCTTGATCCTTCTAACTTCATTTCACGGGGATTTCAGCATTACTCTTCTGGTATTCGCTATGAGATCAATATGGGCGCCAATGTCATGGAAACCAAGGCTGTCAATATTACCCTAAATGGTGAGCCGATTGAAAAGGTCTTGGATAAGAAATTCAAGATGGTCTTTAATTCATACGTATCGCACGGACGTGAAGGGTATGATGGCGGTGCCATTAAAGGTCTGCCGCCTGAAATCAAAGGCTTCAACCTTGAAGCACTACGAAAAGAACGGGCGAAGAACACATATCTTCTCTATCGCGGGCAGATCATTGACTACATTCAGGCCGATGCAAAAGGTGTCGTGGGCCCTGAAACTGGTGCCAAATACGACCAGCGGGTTGTTGTTCGAGGCGCTAGTGTAAACTAATCCCGGATTTTTTTAAGAGAAAGCGCGGTGCAAGCCACCGCGCCAATCCGTCATGGAAAATCTTATTCTGAAATAGCTTGCAGCCATTTCGTAACGCGTGCCTGATTAGCGCCTAAATCAGAGTGACCATAGATGGAACGGCTGTAGATATACAGTATGGATTTGCCTCCTTCTAAGCCGACAAATTTTACTGAAATGATATCTGGCCAACGGACGAGTGAGGTGCGGTCAAGAATTTCAATCTGGTCACTTTCATCCAAGCGGACTTTTGCGTTGCTGTTTTCCAGAATGAATTTTTCAAACCGTCCTTTCAAGTCAGTCGCGGAAAGCTCGAATATGGGCGGCTGCCCATTTGGTTTTGTGTTTTGGCAAACCTCTGTATCACAGAGTAAAAACCAGTTCGGTTTGTTAGGTGCCTTCAATGTTGAAAAGTCGGTTTTGGAAGCTGCTGGCGCGGACAGAATGTTATCCCATATAGGGGTCAGCCTTAGTAACACAAGCAAAATGAGCAGGGAAATGATCCCGTAGATGAAAAGTTGCAGCATTTTGAATAACCCCCTGGATCTCATGCGACTTCATACCTGTGTTCTTGTTAATTGCCTTTTGAGGTTAGCAGTTTCTTTCGGCTGTCCCAAGCCATAATAAACCTACACAAAGTCCCAAATAAAGGATACGGATGGTATAAGCAGGATCCAGAATTTTTGGAATCACATTCCCGTGATGAGAAGCAAATGCGGTCAGAAATTTAATGAATGATATTTTAGGGGGAGTACTTGAGGCCTTCAGGTTGCTGGTGACGCTGGATGAGGATCTTATTGAAATATCAATGAGATCCATGCAGGTTACTTTTACGGCTGTTTTCATTGCCTCTGTTATTGGACTGCCTTTAGGGGCATGGCTTGCCGTTGCCAGATTTAGGTATCGCAGGTTCTCTATCGCGCTATTGAACGCTTTAATGGGATTGCCGCCAGTAGTGGTGGGGCTTTTCGTTTATGTGGTGTTATCCAGATCAGGCCCATTTGGTGTGCTGGATTTACTGTTTACGCCAACCGCGATGATTGTTGCCCAGGTCATCATTGTAACCCCGATAATAGCTTCCATATCCCATCAGGTTTTAAGGGAATTGTGGTTCTCCTATCATGATCTATTGATTTCCATCGGTGCTACGAAGTGGCAACGAATGTTGGCACTTTTGAAGGATGGGCGTCGTGGCCTTTTAACAGCCACCCTGACAGGATTTGGGCGGGCTGTTGGTGAGGTGGGCGCGATTATGATTGTCGGCGGGAATATCGACCACTTAACGCGTGTGCTGACCACTGCTATTGCACTTGAGGTTGGAAAAGGTGATTTCCCGCTGGCCATTGGTCTTGGGATTGTTCTGATTTCCCTTGCGCTGATCGTAAATCTGTCTATCCACCTCTTGTCCCGAACAGAAAGAGGGGCAACCTGGTGACGTCAATTTTACCGATAAAGCTGGAAAATATCTCCTTAAGGAGAAAAGCAAAACACATACTTGGGCCTATTGACTGGGAAGTTTCCGGGCGTGGCGTTACCATGTTGATGGGCCCCAATGGTGCCGGAAAATCTTCGCTGCTAAAAATGATCCATGGTTTGGAGCCGATACGCGAGGGAAAAATAGTCTGGCCATCAAATGCGACGGATTTCCGTGAACAACAATCCTTTGTCTTCCAGTCCCCAATAATCATGCGAAGGACCGTATTTGAAAACCTGATTTATCCGCTCAGACTTCGAAAAATCTCTCCTGATGAGAGAACTAAACGAGGGGAGTTTTGGCTGGAACGAATTGGCCTTGCCGATATGAGAAATGCGGATGCAATGTATCTTTCAGGCGGCGAGAAGCAGAAACTTGCATTGGCCCGCGCACTTATCATCAAACCGCAATTACTATTTCTGGATGAGCCGACAGCAAATCTGGATGGCGGATCTACTTTTCTGATTGAAAAGATTATCAAGGAGATCGCGGATCAAGATGTACGTGTCATTATGTCGACACATGATTTGATGCAAGGCAAACGCCTGGCGGATGAAGTAGTATTTTTAAATAAAGGGAATATAGTAGAAATAAGTCCCGGTACTGAGTTTTTTGAAAATCCCCGATCGGATCTTGCAAAAAGATTCTTAGACGGAGAAATATTAATATGAAACTCCTGCTTGCCCTTGTCGGTTGGTGCCTTTCTCTTCTGATCGCAATGCCCTCTTGGGCTGATGAAATTAAACTGGCTGTGACGACCTCTTTTCATAACTCGGGTCTTGCTGATGAGCTTCTCCCAGAGATTAAAAAGGATTTGAACCTGACCGTACATCTTCTTGTCGTTGGCACAGGTCAGGCCCTTAAATTGGGGCGGTCTGGAGATGTGGATGCGATATTGGTGCATTCAAAGAAGGCGGAAGAAAAGTTTGTCGCAGATGGCTTTGGCTGCTATCGCCGGGAGTTGATGTATAACGATTTTGTTTTGGCGGGTCCGAAGAATGATCCGGGCAAGATCGCCAGACTTTCTAAAGCAGTTGACGCCTTAAAAGTAATCGAGAAAAACAAACATCTTTTTGCCAGTCGCGGCGATGATAGCGGTACCCACAAAAAGGAAATAAGCCTTTGGCGCTCAGCTGGGTTAAACCCGTTTGAATTTGACAGCGTCTGGTATCGCTCCGCCGGATCAGGGATGGGGGCGACACTCAATATTGCCAATGCGATGAATGCTTACGTATTGACGGACCGTGCAACTTGGCTGAATTTCAAGAACCGTGATGGACTGAAACTAATGCTCCAAGGAGACAAGGCACTCCATAATCAATATACCTTCATTCCCGTTTGCATAAAAAAACATCCTCATGTGAAGCGGGAGCTTGTGGCCAAGGTTGAGCAATGGCTTGCTGGAGAAAAAGGGCAGGGCATCATTGGTGCCTACAAGTTGGCGGGGGAGCAATTATTCTTTCCCAATGCGAATAACAAGAACCTGAATTAGGTGGTCGGTTAATTGGAGATTAGTCAGTTAATTAATATTCTCGATCTCGCAGGTGTTGCGGTTTTTGCAGCAAGTGGCAGTCTGGTCGCGAGCCGAAAAGAGATGGATCTTATCGGGTTCGGGTTAATGGCCGCGCTTACCGGGCTCGGTGGTGGGACCCTTCGTGATCTTATTTTGGGGCGTGAAGTTTTCTGGCTGCAAGCGGAGTGGTATGTGGCCGTATGCCTTGTCGTCGCTGCTGTGGTTTTCTTTGTTGCCCCTATGCTGCAAAGAAGATTTACCGCACTGCTATGGGCTGATGCGGTTGGGCTTGCTGTTTTTGCCGTTATGGGAACTCATATAGCGATGGTGGAGCAGGTGCCGTGGATACAAGCCATGGTGTTTGGAATGATGACGGCGACTTTTGGCGGATTGATGCGGGATGTTGTGGCAGGTGAACCGTCACTGTTTATGAAGCCCGAAGTTTATGTCAGTGCTGCATTTGTTGGCGGAGGCACCTATCTTCTATTATTGGAACTCTCCCTTCTGCAGCCGGTCGCGGCTGTTATCGCTGTGGTCTGCAGTTTTTTGGTTCGTAGTGGCGGAATTATCTGGAAGTGGGAGCTTCCCCGCTACAAACCCAAGGCGGGTCGCGAATACTAACTCACTTGCCGCACGGTTTGAGTGATTTCTCCACCTGTGTTGATTGCCATATAAGTTGGATAGGGAACTCGGTGAGATAGATCTATTTCCCGTTTGAGCCATTCTCTTTCTTCCAACGCACCAAGTGACTGGGATAATGCGCGGTCAGTAATCGTTCCAAGACTTGATTTAATCGCTGAGAAGCGGGCGGGTTGCCTAGTCACCGCAAGCACGGGCACCGTCCAGCTTTTTCGAACCAGATCAAACATCTCTTCCTGTGGGACGAGTTGGATAATTCGATCCGCCATGGAGGCGATGACTTTTCCTTTTACTGTTAAACGAAATTCAGGCCGCAAAGGGTGGCCGTGCCCCGGATTTTTTTCGATCAATTCAAGTTCATATAAGTGATTTAAGCTTGCGCCAAAGGAAGTTCTGCTTGCGCCCGTTGCGGCAACAAGCGGCGCTTGTTTTCCTGTGTGACCTGAATAGAGGAGCGAGAGAATTTTCAGTGTCCATGCTTTGGATGTGAGCTTGACAAGCAGTTCTGTATTCATAAAGTATAGTTACTATACTTTTGATGCAAAGGGAAGCGATATGTCGGTAATTACAGTAGATGATCAGATAACGATCGCATTGTCAGTGCGTGATAGGCACGTTAGTGCTGAGTGGTATCAAAACACTCTTGGCTTTCAGCTTGTCCATCATATCGATGAGGCTGGATGGAGCGAACTGCAAACAAATACACAAGGGGTGGCGCTAGGGTTGGGAGAGCAGGTGGAGCCTCAACCAGGTAATTCGGTCCCGGTTTTTGGCGTTGCTGATATCGGTGTTGCGCGCAAAGCGTTGGAAGAGGCGGACGTGCAATTTGATGGCGATACAGAAACGATTGAGGGCATGGTCAGTTTGGCAACATTCTATGACCCAGATGGAAATGCCTTGATGATCGCCCAAAATCTCGCGGTTTAGGGGGGATTGCCCTTGTTGTGATGTGAATGGATTTCATATATTATCCAATTCTGTTGTTGAGGGAGGCCAACGGCTATGCCGCATTACGGATGGTATTATCTGACTTATCTTTTGCCAGCACTTGTTGCTTGGGGAATTTATGCGGGTGGATGGCTGTTATGGCTTGCCCCGCTTTGGACATTTATTCTTGTGCCTATTTATGATCACCTTCGCGGTACAGAGCAGGGCAATGTAGAACCGGAGCAAGAAGCTGCGTATTCATCTGATATTGGATATAATCTGGTGGTATGGCTTTGGCCCTTTCTGCAAGCCGGGTTACTGGCGGCGGCGTTTGCGCGCATTTATGTTGGCGGCTTTGCGTTTTGGGAGTTGGTTGCAATGACCTTCTCTGTCGGTATCATTACAGGGGCTGTCGGGATTACATGGGCTCATGAGCTTTGTCACAGGACCAATGTTGTCGAGAGGGCCTTGGCCGAGATTACGTTATATATGGTGAGCTATCCGCACTTCGCAGTGGAGCATGTCTACGGTCACCACAAAAATGTAGCAACCCCAAAAGATCCAGCAACTTCAAGGCTTGGAGAGAGTTTTTATAAATTTTATTTCCGTTGTGTTTGGGGGAGTTTGCGAAGCGCCTGGCAAATTGAAGCCCAGCAAATGAAGAAAAAACGACGCGCCGTTTTACATTATTCAAATCGTATGGTGCGTTACTTGGTTGTGCAGGTTTTGCTATATGCGGCTGTTTACTACCTGTTTGGTGTAACAGGCCTTGTATTTTTTGCAGTGCAATCCATTGTCGCCTTTACCTTACTAGAGCTGATTAACTATCTGGAACATTACGGACTTCTTCGGAAAGTAAATGATCAGGGGCGCTATGAAACCGTACGCCCTTGGCACAGCTGGAATTCCAGCCATATTGTTTCGAACCTGTCATTGATCAATCTTGCACGGCATTCTGATCATCATTTCCGGGCATCGCGGCGTTATCAGATCCTTCGTCATTTTGATGAGGCTCCGCAATTGCCTTCTGGCTATTCGGCGATGTTGGTTCTCGCGCTTGTTCCGCCCCTTTGGTTCCGAGTAATGAACCCGAGAGTGCGGGAGTGGCGCAAAACCCATGAGGTACCTATTGAGGCGTAGGGCTTGGTGTCTTTAGACAGCTTTTGATCAATTCCGCGCAAAGGGCGCGGCTACCTTCTGACTGATCATTGGTGCGGTAGGATAAAGAGACAACCTTGTCATTTTCCAAAGTGAAAGTCGCTTTACAGCTTTGCTGCTTTGGAATTGTGACCGGATAATGATAAAAGCCGCCGATCCCCCAGCTTCGATTGGGGCCAACTCTCACGGAAGGGTAAAATCCAGGTCCGGGATATGGGGGGAGGATATGGGCAATATTCTCTGCTTTATATGCGACATATTCCCGACCTCGCTCATCCGTGCTTTCCTGATCCGGAAGTCCTGCGCACTCAAATAATTCGGATTTTGCCATACCAACAATTTCAGTTCTGGCGGTTTCAGCCTGCTCTAATGCTATATTCGCGCAGGAATTAAGTGAAAATCCGCACAGCAGCATAAATCCAATTTTAATGAGCGGCTTGCTCATATGAGGTGTCCTTCCCGTTATCCAATATAGATATTGTAGGGAAGAACACATCATTCAACGGTGATTTTGATCAATCAGCGATGCTTCCATGGCGCCCAGATCCGGCTGCGAATTTTGCGGCACCTTGACTGGCTTCTTGTATGATTGCCTGACGTGCGCTTTGCCATTCTTCATACAGTGCGGCTTTTTCGTCTTTGCCAAATTGGGTGTAAATAGTTTCACGGTCCGCAAGCATGGCAATTGGCGGGAAGGTTGCTATTCTCTCCGCCAATTCAATGGCGTCTTTTTTAAGATCTTTGGATGTTGTCAGCCGAGTAACTAGACCTAGTTCAAAGGCGCGTTCAGCAGATACCGGATCTCCTGTTAGCATCATATCCATTGCGGGGCCGGTTCCAATAATGCGGGGCAAACGCGTGGGTGTGCCATCGCTCATGGGGACGCCCCATCGCCTGCAGAAAATACCAAAAACAGCTGTTTCATCTGCAATTCGAATATCACAGTAAAGGGAGATTCCAAGTCCCCCTGCAACGGCATAGCCTGAAATTGCACCAATCACAGGTTTACTTAAGGGGCGGTGTAGTGGCCCCTCAGGGTGCCCTGCCCAAGGTTTATAGTCCGCCTTCTTGCTAACTTCTTTCAAGTCAGCCCCAGCACAGAAGTTGCCACCCGCGCCGATAAGAACTGCCACTTTTTGACTGTCATCCTGTTCAAAATCGAGAAAGGCTTTTGTGAGCAATTCTGTAGCTTCTTTATCAAGCGCGTTGCGGCTTTCTGGCCTGTTCAGCGTGATAACTGAAACAGGCCCATGAATCTCGGTATAGATCTTTAATTGGTTCGGCATCATGATTGCCTTTCAAATGAAAGAACTATTCCGCAGCAGTTAGAATGTGGATGGCTTTATCTGCCACTAGGTCCTTGGTCTTTTTGCCGTATTCTTTCATATGATCTGAAACGGCGTGAGCCATCAGATCTTCCTGACTTTCCCACTTTTCAATAACCGCGAAGCTGTCCGGACCAAGCTTCGTTTGAAATGGTCCCATATCTGGCGCGTCGACTACAGCCGCATATTCAACGCAACCTTTTTCTGCATGAACAGCGGGAACATTGGCATTAAATGCAGCCAATACTTCATCTCTTTTTCCGGGCTTAGCGGTAATAATTGCTACGATATTGAGCATGGTGACTTCCTTTCATTTTATTATTTTTTGTCGTCTTTAAAATCGTAGCAGTTTTAGAGGATTTTCCAAATGATAATCACGCCTGTGTGTTAAGTGGCTGACATAGCAGGATTCTTTTTTATAGGTTGAATGAACTTCTTCGACTTTCAAATGCTTAAAAATTCTGAAAAATAAGTTTCATAAAAACGTCATTTGCTTTCATATGAAAATTTATCTACTCTTTCTGTAGGGAGAGAAATAAATGAAACCGGAAGCAAGAAAAGCCGAGATAGCTGATCTGGTGCGCCGTGAAGGCTTCATTTCAGTGGAGGCTTTGGCAGACAAGTTCGCTGTTACAACTCAGACAATACGTAAAGATATCAATCAGTTGCATGAAGCTGGATTGGTGTTTCGGCGCCACGGTGGGGTGGAGCCAATTACTGTCATGGCGAACCTTGCCTACGGTGTGCGTCAGGTTCTGAACTTGGATTTCAAACGGAAGCTCGCCTCTCTGGCGGCTGAATATATCGAAGATGGTTCGGTGCTGGCGTTCAGTATCGGAACCACACCTGAGCTTGTAGCGCAGTCACTTGCTGCAAAAGAAGATCTTACGGTTATTACCAATAACCTTGGGGTTGGGATGAGTTGTCTTGGCTTTAAAGGGTGTCGCGTTTTCATCGCAGGTGGCGAGATTAGAACATCTGACAGAGATATCGTCGGACCAGAAGCCGCAAATTTCTTCGGCAAATACAAGGTGGATATCGGGATTTTCGGTATTGGCGGGTTGGATCCAGAAGGGCATTTGCTTGACTTCCACGAAGAAGAGGTGATGGCCCGCAATTCAATTTTGGAAAACTGCCGGACATCGTTTTTGGTCATGGACCACACAAAAGTAAATAGGCCCGCTCATGTTCGGGGCGGACATATCACGGATGTCGACTACGTGTTTTGCGATCGCGCGTTACCTGCCAACATTTCGCGCATGTTGGAGGAGGCAAACACGAAAGTCATCTATCCGAAAGAAAGCGAGAAAGTATGAGTAGTATTGTTGTTACAGATCTTGTGAAACAGTTTGCAGACGCAGAACCTGTGGTAAAGGGTGTTTCCTTCACCGTGGAGGAAGGCACACTTACAGTGCTGCTCGGCGGGTCAGGTTGCGGTAAATCAACGATTCTACGGATGATTTCTGGTCTTGAAGATGTTTCAGGGGGGAGCATTAAAATCGGCGGTGAAGAAGTGTCAGGTACGGATGCTTCCAAACGTGGCGTATCGATGGTTTTCCAGAACTACGCACTATTTCCACACCTTAGCGTCGCTGAAAACATCCTGTTCGGCTTGAAAGTCCGAAAGGTTCCAACTGCCGAGAGAAACAAACGCCTTCAGGAAGCGGCGGAACTGGTTGGATTGTCAGAATATCTTGATAGAAAACCTGCGCAACTGTCCGGTGGGCAAAGGCAGCGTGTGGCGCTCGCACGAACTATTGTGGCGCGCCAGCCTGTCTGTTTAATGGATGAACCGTTATCCAACCTCGATGCTAAGCTAAGGGCCTCCATGCGCGCTGAAATAAGGTCCCTGCAACAGCGTTTAGGGCTCACTATGATCTATGTGACCCATGATCAGATTGAGGCCATGACAATGGCAGATCAGGTGGTTCTATTGAATGATGGTGTGGTTGCACAGATGGCATCACCCGCTGATCTTTATGATGATCCGGCCGATACATATGTGGCGCGGTTTATTGGAAGTCCGCCCATGAATGTACTTTCCGAATTCGCTGGGGCAGCTGAATTCATCGGTGACTGGCAAAAAGGGTGGACATTAGGTGTCCGCGCGGAGCACGTGAAAATTGCCACCTCCGGCCTCAAAGGCAAAGTCGAAAATGTAGATTACCTCGGTTCGGAAACGGTTTTATGGCTCGATACCGATGGTCAAAAAATTGCCTGCAAATTGCAAGGCAGAACAAATCATCAGGTGGGTGACGAACTTTTCTATCAATGGGATCAGAAAGATACGCACTGGTTTGATGAAAATGGAGTAGGGCGAGACAGCGTGCAGGCTGCCCCGCCTTCTAACCGCATTTGAGTATGTCGCGGAAAGTAACCTGATGGTGCTTAAGCAGCATCGTCAAACACCAAACAGGATAGAGGATTATAAACCATGTCTTTTCTAAAACCAAAGAACTTGCTGGGCTTGGCAATGGGTGCCACGATGGCACTCAGCGCAGGTGTCGCAGCTGCTAAAACCAGTCTCACCATGTATTATCCAGTTGCTGTGGGCGGACCGCTTACAAAAATCGTGGATGGTATTGTCGCTGATTTTGAAAAACAGAACCCGGATATTGATGTCAATGCGATCTATGCCGGTAACTATAACGACGCCCGCATTAAAGCTCTTGCAGCTCTGAAAAGTGGTCAACCAGCGCAACTTTCTGTCATGTTCTCAATCGACATTTATGATCTGATTGAGCAAGACGCCATTGTTGCATTTGATGATGTTGTCTCCACTGATGAAGAGAAAGCCTGGTTGAAATCCTTCTACCCAGCCTTGATGGAAAACGGGCAGACTTTGGGTAAAACCTGGGGTGTTCCGTTCCAGCGTTCCACAATCGTCATGTATTACAACAAAGACGCTTTCCGCGCAGCTGGTCTGGATGCCGAAAATCCACCAAAAACATGGGAAGAGTTGGTGGCCGCTGGTAAGAAACTGACCAAAAAAGATGGCTCCCAGTGGGGTATGATGATCCCATCTACTGGTTACCCATACTGGATGTTCGGTGCGCTCACAAAACAGAACGGCCAAGTTCTGATGAATGCAGACGGCACAGAAACATATTTCAACAATCCAAAAGTTGTTGAAGCTTTGTCCTTCTGGAAAGATCTGTCTCAGAAGCATGAAGTGATGCCAAAGGGTGCCATCGAATGGGGAACACTTCGTAAAAACTTCCTTGAGCAGAAAACAGCGATCATGTGGCACTCCACAGGTAACCTGACAACTGTGAAGAAAAACGCCAAGTTTGATTTTGGTGTTGCGATGCTCCCAGGAAACCCAAGCCGTGGTACGCCAACAGGTGGCGGTAACTTCTACATCTTCAAAAAATCAAGCGATGAAGAAAAGAAAGCCGCTCTTAAATTGATCAAATTCATGACCAGCCCAAAGAATGCGGCGAAATGGTCAATGGAAACTGGTTACATCGGTGTAAGTCCAGAAGCCTACAAAACGAAAGAGCTGAAGGAATATGCCAAATCCTTCCCACCAGCTGCTGTGGCACGTGATCAGTTGAACTTTGCGACAGCTGAACTGTCTACATACCAGACAGGTCGTGTGCGCAAACTTCTCGACGACGCTCTGCAAGCTGCAATTGCTGGGGGTAAAACACCAGAAGAAGTTCTGAACGACGCGCAAGCACGCGCCACTCAGCTTCTGAAGCCATACAAATAAGTATTATGTGATGGCCGGGGCGGGATGCCGCCCCGGTGATTTTTGGAGTTTTGAATGCGGATATCGGGTAATCGTCATATTTTGGGGTGGTTGTTAATTTCGCCAGCGGTAATTCTGTTGGTGACTTTTACGCATTACCCGTCTGTTTCCAGTTTTTTTTCCAGTTTGTTTAGTCGTGGCAATCCGATACGCCCCTCTAAATTTGTCGGTGCTGACCAGTATACCGCCATGTTGGAAGACCCTGTCTTTTGGACAGTTCTGGAAAATAACCTGATTTACGCTGCCGGAACCATTCCGGCTTCAATTGGTTTAGCTTTGCTTATGGCCGTTTTGGTGGATCAGATGCTGCCCGGGCGTGCTTTTTTAAGGCTAGCCTATTTTACACCTACAATCTTGCCGATGATTGCCGTCGCAAATATCTGGCTGTTTTTCTACACACCTGAAATAGGTCTTTTGGATCAAGTTCTAAGGCCTTTGGGAATTGATACCCCTAACTGGTTGGGGGATCCCAGCACAGCTTTGTGGTCAATCATTTTCATAACCATCTGGAAAGAAGCAGGCTTCTTCATGATCTTTTATCTGGCAGCCTTGCAAACGCAGTCACCAGAGTTAAAAGAAGCCGCCAAGTTGGAAGGGGCAAGTGCGTTTACATTCTTCCGGAGGGTCACATTTCCTTTGTTGATGCCAACCACCTTATTCGTATTGGTGAACGCAGTATTGAATTCATTCAAGCTGGTGGATCATATTTTCATTCTGACCAAAGGTGGTCCAAATAACGCGAGTAGCTTGATCCTTTATTATATCTACGAAACAGCCTTTTCTTTCTTTGATACGCCGTATGCAGCGGCGCTGACCATTGTTCTTCTAGGCTTCCTTGCTCTGTTGGCATTTGTACAGTTTGGCCTGCTTGAAAAAAGGATCCACTACAGATGAGGAACTTTATCCCTTACACCTTAACCAGTTTTGGGGCATGGGCACTGGCAATCTTGTGGATTTCGCCATTGGTTTTCGCTTTTTGGGCGGCATTCCACTATTCATCAGACGCCATTCATTTTGATTTGCTGGCGCCGCTTACTTTCGAGAATTTCCGCACCGTTTGGGAGCAGGCACCTTTCCCCCGATATATGTTCAATACTTTCGTGCTGGTGACAGGATTGTTGATCTCCCAATGCGTGCTGGCCACCTTGGCAGCGTTTGCATTTGCCAGAATGAATTTCTGGGGCGGCAGTGTTGCTTTTGCGTTGGTGTTGGTTCAGTTGATGGTAACCCCTGAGATTTTAATCGTAGAAAATTACGCAACCGTTTCTGCACTTGGCTATGCGGATAGCCTTGTTGGAATTGGACTGCCTTATGCAGCTTCAGCCTTCGGAATTTTCCTTCTTCGTCAGAGTTTTAAATCTATTCCGAAGGAGTTGGATGACGCCGCGCGGATGGAGGGGTGCTCAACACTCGGAATTTTGTGGCGGGTCTATGTTCCGTTGGCAATACCAACTTATCTTGCATACGGGCTTGTCTCCATTAGCCATCATTGGAACAACTTCCTGTGGCCCCTGGTGATTTCAAACTCGGTGGAAACAAGACCTTTGACTGTCGGTCTTGCTATATTTGGCGCGCCTGAATCTGGTGTGGAGTGGTCAGAGATCTCAGCGGCCACCCTTATATCGATTGCTCCGCTGCTAATTGCATTCCTTTTGTTCCAACGTCAGTTTATCAAATCCTTCATGGCATCCGGCATAAAATAGTTGCCTGATATCAAGCGATAAAATTCAAAAATTAAGAACTGCGCAACTATTTGAAACTAATCTTTCCTGCAGGAAAGAAGTTTGAGTTTTGAGGGGGAGATGCGCAGGAAAGGCTGTTACTTTTCTGGTGCACTACTCGCATTTCGGGAAAAAGATGGTCGCTGGTGAACTAATACTGTTTCTGTGTTTGTTTACAGCCTTTGTTGTGTTGTTACGACAAAGGCTGAAATTCACGCGTGTTCATATCGGACCAAAGCTGGTTATTGTCGGGCTTGGCCTGGTTTCGCTAACCTCTTTTATTGATTTCCTGGTCGTTGGCCCCAATCATGTACTTCCAACCGGCATTCATGATGAAGAATTTATCGAGTTCTGGCGCATTTATGGCTATGTCCCCGGGATGATTTTCATCCTTTTGGGGATGGCTGGCTTTATCCCTGCAATGGGGGCATTGAACAAGGCTTACGATGTGCGTGAGGCTTCGGAACGGAAGCTGCTGCAGCAGGCCGTTGATCTGAACGAAGCCAAAATGCGTGCTGAAAAAGCAGAACTTATTTTGCGTGAGGCACTTGAATCAATTGCGGATGCCTTTGTTATCTTTGATGCAGAAGACAAACTGATTGCCTATAACAGTCAGTATAAAAAGCTCTTCCCAGATGTTGCTGATATATTGGAGCCAGGTGTTACCTTCGAGGAGCTTATTCGCTATCAGGCAATGACTTCGGATTTGCTGGAAAGTGACGAGGAGAAGGAAAACTGGGTGCAGCAACGCCTTGAGGAGCATCGAAACCCAGACGAAGCTAAAGAGCAGATTTTTAAAGACGGCCAGATTTATAGGCTGTCCGAGTTTAAAACCGCATCTGGCGGAACCGTTGCGGTTCGAACCAACATAACGGACCTTCGTAATCGCGAACGCGCCCTTATTCATCTCAATGAACGTCTGGAAGAAGCGCAATCAGTTGCCCATCTTGGTAGCTGGTCAAAAGAGCTTTCATCAAACAAGTTGGAATGGTCTGACGAAGTCAGCCGTATTATGGGATACGAACTTGGTACCATTCCGCATGAGTATAGTTACTATACGGATCGCATTCACCCGGATGATATCGACGAGATGTTTGATATCGTACGCAGCGCCCTTAAAGAACAGGATGGATATCAGGTTGAATACCGAATGGTTCACCCTGATGGCAAAGTTGTTCATGTCAGGGAACTGGGTAAGGTGGTCAAGAACTCAGCCGGAGAGCCTGTCGCGCTACATGGTACCATGCAGGACATCACTGCTGAGCAGGAGGTGGAGCAGGAGCTTCTTGAAGCCAAAAAGAAAGCGGAAGAGGGAACGAAGGCAAAATCAATGTTCCTGGCCAATATGAGTCATGAACTTCGAACTCCGTTAAATGCGATCATTGGTTTTGCAGAAGTCATTTCAAAAGAGATATTCGGCTCGATCAATAACGAGAAATATAAAGAATATTCTGAAAATATTCTCTCTTCCGGTCAGCACCTGTTGTCATTGATTAATGATATTCTGGATTATTCCAGACTTGAAGCAGGCAAGTTTGAATTGGATGAGGTTGAGGCCGAAATGAGGGAAATTCTGTCCTGGACAGAACTTCTGCTGCGGCCTCGTGCCCAGGAAAAACATATTGCCTTAAATGTGGATCTGGATACCGACCTTATCTTTAGCGGTGATGAAAGAAAGATTAAACAGGTTCTGATCAACCTTGTGAATAACGCGGTTAAATTTACACCCCCAAATGGAGTGGTCGACGTCTTTGTCGAAGATAGCGATTTTGACCATGTGAGAATTGTTGTTCAGGACAATGGTTACGGAATCAGTGACGAAGATTTGAAACAAATCATGCGTCCCTTTGTGCGGACAGTTAATTCGATGACCCGTTCAATTGAAGGAACGGGGCTTGGATTGCCGCTTTCCAAATCCATTGTCGAATTGCATGGCGGCAAACTGGAAATGCAGAGCAAACAAGGAATTGGAACACGTGTGGACGTGTTAATGCCGCGTCGCCGGTTTGAGAAAATGCAAACTCTCAAAAAAAAGGCTTGATTTCATTCCGAAATAAATTCATATGGGCTTCGAAGACGTAATGGCGCACGTGCCACGACGCTTGTCTCCATAATGGATTGTACGGGCAACGACGCAAATCGTCCTTTCTTGGTTTTCTGGTGTTTCACCAGTAGGATTGATTGAGGGGTTTGCCGTAGATGAACTGAAATCCGTAATTGTATTCCCTCCAATTGAAATTGCCGCGAACCGCTAATGGTTTGTATTATTTTCTTTTGGAGAAATCTGTCTTGCTTCTTGAACGTTGAGGAGCGGAACGTAATGGCACCCGAAATTGAGCGATGAGGTGCTGTCTGACAACATTCTAATAATTGGATTAAAGCCCATGCAAATTGCTCTACAAAAAAAAGCATTAACCCTGGGGGAGTATGAAACTTCGTCATTGGGATTGAGAGCTTACAATGACGAAGCGACAGCGCTTTCACTAGAGAATTGTGCAGATGCAGTACATTTTCTGTATCCGGAAATTCTGACTGGCAATCTCGCAAAATTTACAACTTCCTTCGCTGGGACAACCCTGTACGCGATTAAAGCCAACCCACATCCATCACTGCTAACCTTTATGTGGAAGCATGGGATTAGAAGTTTTGAAGCTGCCTCCATCCGGGAGATACGTTTCATTTTGTCACTCCTGCCCGATGCAGAAATCTATTACATGCACCCTGTGAAAAGCAGGCAGTCTATTCGCGAAGCCTACCAACTGGGTGTAAGAGCGTTCGCCTTCGACTGTGCTGAAGAGCTCTACAAAATTGAAACTGGAACAGATCATGCTGAGGATCTAAGCCTTTTCCTGAGATTGCATATGGATCAAGCTGATGCCCGGTATCCACTCAATGACAAATTTGGGCTGTCGCTAAATGAAGCGCCACTTATCCTTCAACGGATGCAGTCTTCTGCAAATAAATTGGGTGTTACTTTCCATGTTGGATCTCAATGCATGAACCCTGATGCCTACCGTCATGCGCTTTCACAGGTCAGAATGGTGGTTGATCAGGCTGGTGTTGACATTCATGCTATCGATGTTGGTGGTGGGTTCCCTGTTTCTTATCCGGGTATGGATAACATCGACCTGGCGCCCTATTTTGATACAATTAAACAGGCAATTGCCGAGTTTGATTTTGGTGATGTTGATCTGCTGTGTGAGCCGGGAAGAGCGCTTTCAGGAAATGCAGGCGCGGTCGCGGTCCGTGTCGAACTTAAAAAGTCGTCGAACCTGTATCTGAATGACGGAACTTACGGTGCCTTATTTGATGCAGGAATTTCGAACTGGAAATATCCTTTGTCTGTTGTGACTTCGGATGGACGCACGCTGGACCCATCAGAAAGTGACTATAAGTTCTATGGTCCAACTTGTGATAGCCTGGATATGATGGCGGGCCCTTATAAATTGCCTGCGGATATTGAGGAAGGTGATTGGATTATCTTCCATCACCTTGGCGCATATGGTTATGCCATGCAGACAAAATTTAACGGATTTTATTCTGACACCGTTGTCGAGATTTCGGCTTTGTGATCAGTGACGTGTAGGTTTTTAAAATGAACGATCAGACTGTAAATATTGAAAAAACGGATTTGCTGACCAAAAAGGTTGAGCATATCGATATCAAAAGCTTCGATGCGCGCCCAATTGTTGAGGCGATGAGCAAGATGTCTTTTTCTTCCCGCGATTTGGCCCGCGCAACTGAGATTTTTAACAAATCAGTTGCGGACCCTGACTGCGCGGTGATCTTGACACTTGCAGGCTCAACATCAGCAGGTGGATGTATGCATGTATATCGGGATATGGTCGAGTGCGGCATGGTCGATGCGATTGTATCAACCGGTGCCTCCATCGTTGATATGGATTTCTTTGAGGCATTGGGTTTTTCTCATTATCAAGGTGATCCTTTCATGGATGATCGGAAATTGCGGGATCTGTATATTGATCGCATTTACGATACTTACATTGATGAAGAAGAGCTTCAGTCCTGTGATGAAACCACTAAAATCATCGCGGATAGTCTGGAAAAACGCCCGTATTCTTCGCGGGAGTTTATTTATGAAATGGGTCGTTGGCTCAAAGACAATGCGGTCAAGAAAGGGAGCTTGATCGAAACCTGCTATGATCACAATGTTCCGATTTTTGTACCTGCATTCTCCGACTGCTCCGCAGGGTTTGGTCTGGTGAAACATCAGGTGGAAAATCCGGATCAGCATATGAGCATCGACAGTGTAGCTGATTTCCGTGAACTTACAGAAATCAAGATGGCGGCAGGTACAACAGGTTTGCTGATGATTGGTGGCGGGGTGCCCAAAAACTTTGTACAGGATACCGTTGTTTGTGCAGAAATCCTCGGTAAAGAGGTGGAAATGCACAAATATGCTGTTCAGATTACTGTTGCAGATGTACGTGATGGTGCCTGCTCTTCCTCAACGCTGAAAGAAGCGTCAAGTTGGGGGAAGGTTGACACAGTATATGAGCAGATGGTTTACGCGGAAGCAACAACTGTTGTTCCTCTGTTGGCATCTGACGCTTACCATCAGGGAGCTTGGAAAGACCGTCCACGCCGAAACTTCTCAAACCTGTTTAAGTGATAACGGATGCAGGATCTGAAAAGTAGAGTTTTGCCTTCTGAAGAGGGGTTCTTAGGCCTCTCTCCAGAAGATGCAATGCCTTTTGAAGAGGCCAAAGTTGTTATTGTACCTTTTGGTCTGGAAGCCTCTGTTAGTTATGGAGGAGGGACGTCCAAAGGCCCTGCGGCGCTTATTGAAGCGAGCCATCAGGTTGAGCTTTTTGATGAAGAGTTTTGGACTGAACCCTTTCGTGAGTATGGTGTTACGACGCTGACTGATGAAGCGGTAGATGGCTCCGATATTCCTGCGGCACTGGATCAGTTGGCAGCTATCAATTCTACCCTCCTTGCAGCGGGCAAATTTCCGCTGGTGGTGGGTGGTGAGCATTCCATTACCCCAGGTGCTATCAGACCTTTTCTGGAAAAATACCCTGATCTGGCAATTTTGCATTTTGATGCTCACGCCGATTTGCGTGATGGGTATGAAGGGGAGCATTATTCTCATGCGGCGGCCATCCGCAGAGTGTTAGATCATCCGACAGTTCCGATAGTTTCTGTCGGGATTAGAAATATCTCTGCTGAGGAAATTCCGTTTCTGGAAGAGAATAGGGACCGTATTCAAATTCACTGGGCTTATCAGAAAGACACTTGGGATGTTGAGGAAATTGTGAGACCTCTTAAAGGGCGTCCAATTTATCTGACTTTTGATTTGGATGGATTTGATAGTTCCCTGATGCCCGCCACAGGAACACCAGAGCCTGGGGGGCTGTTTTGGGATGATGCGCTGAAAATTATCCGCAGGGCTGCTGTTGTAGGGAATATCGTAGGCGCAGATGTCAATGAGTTGGCACCAATGGAAAGTTTTCATGCACCAGACTTCCTGGCTGCGAAACTCGTCTACAAGATATTAAACCATACATTTTGCGATCCCGTTTAGAGATATCGTCACAATATTGCCCGAAAATAACCCTTTTAGGGCTATCAAATTGGCATAATTCCTCGTCATCGTGGAATTATGAAAAAACCTACTTTTGAAAAATACACATGGTTTGAAACCTTTAGGTTCCTTCACCCAACCTACACAGGGTGGGGGTTTCTGGTTCGCGTGTTGATAGTTTTAAATTTTGTAGGTGGCCTTGGCGCGGCGATTTTGCTTTTGAATGAACGTCCTACTCATTCAATTGCAGCCGATGAATGTCGCTATTGCTCAAACCTGCAGAAGCCATTAGAAAGCCAAAGTCGGTTCGTTGGTTAATTAACCATAGTTCATTTTCCTGTTTATTTAAATTTAAGCCTTGTTTTTTATCAAAAGAGGGTGCGTCATGAATATGCCATGGTTGCTGTCTAATTTGCTCGACCAATAGGGCGTACCTATCGTGTGAGGGGAAAAATTGGCTTTTTTTCATTTGTTTGTTTTGGCGGTTATTCAGGGGATAACCGAGTTTTTGCCAATTTCCTCTAGTGGGCATCTTGCTCTGGTTCCAATTTTAACAGATTGGCAAGACCAAGGGCTGCAACTTGATATTGCCACACATGTTGGAACACTTTTGGCAGTTGTCCTCTATTTTCGATCCGATATCATTTTTATGATCAAGGGACTGGCTGGTCGCGGGAATGCAACTGATGTCATTTTCGGGCGTCAGCTGTTCTTTCATACAGTCATTGGATCCATACCCGCCGTCTTAGCGGGGGCTGCCATATACTTCGTGTTGGAGGCAGAGCTTCGATCCCTGCTTATGATTGCCGTGATGACGTTGTTCTTTGGTATTATTCTTGGCGCGGCGGATCTTTTCTTTAAGGGTGATAGGGATTTGCGGGCCATGAACAGCTGGGATGCGCTGTTTATTGGGATTTTCCAGATTTTTGCTTTGTTTCCGGGAACCAGTCGTTCTGGTGTTACGATGACTGCAGGTTTGCTACGTGGAATGGATCGTAAAGCAGCAGCTCATTTTTCCATGCTGTTATCTATCCCGATTATATTTGGGGCAGGGGTAGCTGGCACAGGAAAAATTATTGCAAATGGTCAGGTCGAAGTTGGTCTAAGCGCACTAATCGCTGCTTTTGCAGCATTTGTGGTTGCCTATCTCGTTATTAAGCTGCTGATGGATTGGATCGCGAAGATTGGATATATGCCCTTTGTGATTTATCGTTTGGTGCTGGGTATTCTCCTGCTGATAGTATTTTCAGTAAGCGGTTGATCTTGAAAAAGACATTGTTCTTTCCTATTTATTAGGGCAATGTCAATTAAGGCGGTGGGTCAATGTCTATTCGAAATATTGCATTAGGAACGCTGGTAGCTGTCGGCACTGTTGGAGTGGCTAAAGCTGAGACCCTAAATATGACCCATTCCGTTTATCTTGGCGGGTTCTTTATGGGCACCTTCCAAACCGAATTTAACCAACTCAATGATAGCTATTCCATTAAAGCCGTTGCGAAAAGCAACAGGAAACTGGATTGGTTTTTCACTTGGGATGCAGTAGCCTCTAGCGAAGGTAAACTTAGCGGCAACAAAATCCTACCTTCAGAACACCGCTATCAGAGCAAATGGAAAGATGAACAGCGCGGCGCTGAAATTCTTTTTCAGACTGCCGCCCCTCCTAAATATGAACTTACGGGAAAAAAACCCAACAATCCGAAGAAATCCACACCGCTTAAACATGTTGAGCTGATGAAGGCCGTTGATCCGCTAACGGCGATCATGGCGGCGACTTTCAAACTGGAAAGTGATGGCAAGTGTAATGGGCAGTATCCGGTTTTTGATGGACGTCGTCATTACGAAATCAATCTGAAGGACATTGGTGTCGCCTCTTTTAAGAAGTCAAATTATTCAGTTTTTAAGGGTGAGGCAAAAGGTTGCCGTATTACCTATAACAAACTTGGCGGTTTTAAGAAAAACTCTAATTTTGAACTTGAAGATGATTTGGATATCTACATGGCAGCTCCTGTGCCGGGAGGGCGTATCGTGCCTGTTCGTATGAGTGTGGATACCGAATTGGGTGGGTTTGAGTTACATCTGGAACGTTACAAATTCCGTGATGTCCAACTCGCGAGCCGTAACGCGAAGTAAGTTTTCCAAACAACTTGAGGAGTTAAGCTGTGAATGTTACAGAGCACTTTACCTTGCGTGAATTAACCCATAGCGATGTGGCCTTGCGGCAAGGTATTGATAATACACCCTCCCCAGAGGTGGCAGACGCGCTCACCAAATTAGCAGCACATATTCTTGAACCGGTCCGGCAACATTTCGTGACCCCTTTTTCACCAAGCAGCGGATACCGCTGTATCAAACTTAACCGGTTAATAGGATCAAATGATAATTCGCAGCATGTTAAAGGGCAGGCTGTGGATTTTAAAATTCCAGGAAATGATAATTACGATATCGCTTTTTGGATTTATCAAAACCTGGATTTTGATCAGATCATTTTGGAATGCTATACACCGGGTGACCCGCAAAGCGGATGGGTCCACTGCTCATATGTGGAGACAGGAAACCGAAAAGATGTGCTGACCTATACGGGGCGGGAATATCTGCACGGATTAATCAGTTAGCGAGTAGCGGTAATGATCCGCTTGATTTTATGTCCTTCAGAACAATGTTGGATTTAACATGAGCGATACCCGGTAATCTGAAAATAAACTCATCCAGAAATTTGTTAAATTCAGCAATGTTTCTCACGACGACCCTTAAGTGATAATCCGCATCTCCGGTTGTGGCATAACAATCCAATATTTCCGGCCGCTCATTAATGGCGTCAATAAAAGCCTGCACATTCTCTTCTTTTTGACGAGACAAGCTGACATGCAGGATCGCGGAAAATTCAAATCCCGCAGCGCTTCTATCCAGTTGCGCTCTATATCCTTCTATAAGGCCAATCTCTTCAAGGCTTTTGACCCGCCTCCAACAGGAGGAAGGGGATATAGAGAGATTGCTAGCGAGCTGTGCGTTTGTCGCTCTACAGTCCTCTTGCAACAGGTTCAAGAGTTTTAGGTCAATATCATCAAGCATTCCCATATTTTATATAATGTGGAATTATTTTTCAAAAATAAAATACAGAATAAAAAATATAGTCATTATTTCGGGAAATGCGGATTAAGACTGGTAAGAGTTTTCAGAAGCGGCGTGATAAAATCTAATCAGGTTGAGCTGTGGAGCGAGGAGAGTATCTATGTCCAGCAATGAGAATATCGAAATCAGGGACTATGAACTGAAAGATCGGTATTTCCAAAAGACGGGGCGGGTCTTTTTGACGGGTACGCAAGCACTGGCGCGAATTCCATTAATGCAAAAGCAGCTTGATAAAGACAAAGGTCTGAAAACAGCCGGGTTTATTGCCGGATACCGTGGCTCGCCGCTCGCGACCCTTGATAAAGAGCTTTGGACATTGAAAGAGACGCTCAAGGAAGAGCAAATCGAGTTTATCCCTGCTGTAAATGAGGAGCTTGCTGCGACAGCGGTTCTTGGATCGCAGCAGGTCGAAACGGATCCTGAAAAAGAAGTGCAGGGCGTTTTTGGCATGTGGTACGGCAAGGGGCCTGGGATTGATCGTGCAGGTGACGCGTTAAAGCATGGCAATGCCTATGGATCCTCACCCACGGGCGGCGTTCTTGTGGTAGCTGGCGACGATCATGGAAGCGTGTCTTCCTCCATGCCGCATCAGTCTGATGTGGCGTTTATGACATTCTTTATGCCAATTCTAAATCCTGCCAATGTTGCGGAATATCTGGAATTTGGGGAATATGGCTACGCCCTGTCCCGCTACAGTGGCATGTGGGTAGGCTTTAAAGCGGCCACTGAAACTGTTGAAAGTGGTATGAGTGTAGAGTTGAAAGCGCCGCGAGAGTTTAAAGTGCCTGACTTTACGCCGCCACCTTCAGGGCTTCACTATCGGTGGCCAGATCTGCCGGGCCCCCAGATTGAGGAGCGCTTGGAGGCTAAAAAACATGCGGTACTTGCCTTTGCAGAGGCTAATCCAATTGACCGTCATATCTATGATGTGGCGGAGGCTAAGTTTGGTATTGTGACAACCGGTAAGGCGCATTTGGATCTGATGGAAGCGCTTCGACTTCTCGAAATTGGGGAAAAAGAGGCTCGCGAAATCGGTATCGACATTTACAAGATCGGAATGGTTTGGCCGCTCGCTAAAAAGTCATCATTGGATTTTGTGAAAGGCAAGGAAGAGGTGCTTGTCGTTGAAGAAAAGCGCGGCATTATTGAAAGTCAGTTTAAAGAATATTTCTACGATCATCCGGGTACAAAGCCGCTCAGAATGGTTGGGAAGAATGACGAGTTTGGCGCACGCCTTATTCCGTGGATTGGTGAACTCAGCCCACGTCAACTGGCGGTCATCGTTGCCAAAAGACTTCAAGGTGTCTTTCCAGATTTGAAACTGGAAGAAAAAGTAACCGCCTTGATGGCAGAAGATGCCGTTTGTCTTCAAGTGGAAGGCGCAACACGTAGTCCCTACTTCTGTTCGGGGTGTCCGCATAACCGGTCCACAAAAGTTCCAGAAGGGTCAAAAGCTCTTGCCGGTATTGGCTGTCACTTTATGGCGAGCTGGATGAACCGAGACACCAACTATCTTATCCAGATGGGCGGCGAAGGGGTGAATTGGGTAGCCAATTCACGTTTCAACGGAAACAAGCATGTATTCCAGAATCTAGGAGATGGGACCTATTATCACTCAGGCATTCTCGCTATTCGTCAGGCTATCGCTGCGAATACAAATATCACCTACAAAATCCTGTTCAACGATGTAACGGCGATGACCGGAGGGCAACCTGCGGATGGCCCTGTGGATGTTGTCTCCATTGCTCATTCGTTACGTGCGGAAGGTATTGAACGGATTGCACTTTTATCCGATGATATTGGAAAATTTGATCCAGCTGACTTTCCTAAAGGGGTGACTTTTGACGATCGGATTGCTCTGAACAACATTCAGAAAGAGCTGCGTGAAATCCCTGGTGTGACAGCCCTCATTTACGATCAGGCTTGCGCAACAGAGAAGCGCCGTCGTCGCAAAAGAGGATTGATAGAAGATCCAGCCAAATTCGCTTTTATCAATCCGGATGTTTGTGAAGGGTGCGGCGATTGTTCTGTAGCCTCAAACTGCCTGTCCGTAGAGCCATATGAAACAGAGTTTGGTCGGAAAAGGCGAATTAATCAGAACGCCTGTAATAAGGATTTCTCCTGCCTTGAAGGCTTCTGCCCGAGTTTTGTGACGATTGAAGGCGGGCAGCGTGCGAAACCAAAAGTGAAAGACCTAACGGCAGTTTTGGAAGAGCAACTTTCTAAGCTGGATACGCCTTTCGTGAAGGCGCTGGATCGTCCTCATAGCCTAGTTGTTACCGGTGTTGGCGGGACAGGTGTTATTACGGTGGGGCAGCTCATCACAATGGCCGCTCATTTGGAAAATAAAGGGGCATCGGTTCTTGATTTTATGGGATTTGCCCAGAAATTTGGCCCAGTAATCAGTTATGTACGCCTTGCAGAAGACCCTGATCAGATAAATCAGGTACGCATTGATGATAACTCAGCCGATGCGCTTATCGGGTGCGATATTGTTGTAAGTACATCCCCGAAGGCGTCAGCGACCTACCAGCGCGGTGTAACGCAAGGGGTAGTCAACACGGCGAATATGCCAACAGGCGATTTTACCCTTAACCCAGATGCAGACCTGAAGTCGGATCAACGATTTGAGTTGCTCGACGCTACGTTGGGGGCAGAGCATCTGTCAGGTGTAGATGCCAATCGGGCAGCAGAAAAACTTCTGGGGGACAGTGTGTTCGCCAATGTTTTGATGCTGGGTGCCGCCTGGCAAAAGGGACTGGTTCCCCTTTCGTTCAGAGCTCTGATGCGCGCAATTGAGTTAAATGGCGTTGCGATTGAAAAAAATATGCAAGCCTTCAAATGGGGGCAAGTGCTTGCAGCGAAACCTCTATTGCTGGAAGAGCTGACGGATAGGGAAAAAGCAGCGCTCGAAAAGACAACCGCAGAAATCATCGACGATCACGTTAAGTTTTTGACGCAATATCAAAACATAGCATGGTCTCAAAAGTACAGGGATTTTCTTGAGGAAGTTCGGAGTGACGTCTCTGATGATGAGCTTGTCCTCATTGCGAAAAGCTTGTTCAAACTGATGAGCTATAAGGATGAATATGAAGTTGCACGGCTTCATTCCTCTCGTGACTTTGAAAATAGAATTGCCGATCAGTTTGAAGGTGATTTTAAAATTATTCATCATCTTGCGCCGCCACTCTTGGCAAGAGGTGAAGACAGCCGTGGTCGTCCAAAGAAAATCAAATTCGGACAATGGATCCGGGGAGCCTTTCCGGTACTTGCAAAGATGAAATCCGTGCGGGGAACTCCATTCGATATTTTCGGATATCATTCTGAGCGTAAAATGGAACGCGAGTTGATCGAATGGTACAAGAGTGCTGTCCGCGGTGTGCTCTCCGATCCTGACACGGTCGGAAGTGATCGCAGAATTTCCGTCTTCACCCTGCCGCAGGAGATAAGAGGCTTCGGTCCTGTGAAGGTGCAAGCTGTTGAAAAGGCAAAAGAAAAACTGAATAAACTGAGTTAACCTTTGTAACTTCAATGTCAAAAATCATTGGAATGCCGCAACGTAACGCTTATATAATGCGAAACGCGGGTTGGACCGAGCTAGGTCAAGGGGAAGCCAATGGTAGACGCAGTATTGCCGAAGGTCAGCGAGCGCAGTGATAAGGAGGCGTCTCCAGACGAGCTTGCCTCCAATCAATTTCTTGAAGAAGCGCTTAAAGAGAATAAACGAGAAGGGCTTGTTCTTGCTGTCAAGGCGCGAACCATAGCCCTTTCTGTTGTTGGCGTTTTCCTTTTCTTTATGGTTGGGGATTGGAGTTTTCTCTACTATGAGGCGCTGATTGGCGCCTTTATGCTGAACGGCTATGCTCAGTTGAAGCTAGGTCGAGTTGGCCGCTCCAGAATTGAGCTCCTTCTGCTGGCGCTTGATTTGGCATTGATGACAGTAACACTAGTTGTTCCAAATCCTTTTTCTCATCAAGATTGGACTGTAGCGCTTCAATATCGGATCAGCAATTTTTCCTACTTCTATATTTTGCTGGCAGGGGCAGCACTTGCCTATTCCTGGAAAACCATGTTCGCAGTTACATGGTATACGGCACTTCTGTGGGCGATCGCTTATTACTGGGCTATTCAGCAGCCAGGTTTTGATACATACATCTCTGAGCAGATATCAGAATTGCTAGGCCATAAACCAGAGATTTTGGAACTGCTTCATCCGGATTCGAATCTTTTACATATGCGCTTTGAGGAGATCCTCATTTTCGCGATTGTTGCGGGAATTTTGGCATTGAACAGTTGGCGTTCCAATAGGTTGTTGATGCGTCAGGCTGAAGCAGCGAGAGAACGTGCCAATCTGGCTAGATACTTCGCTCCGAGCATGGTTGAGCATCTCGCTGGGCGGGATCATCCGTTGCGTGACGTGAGATCCCAGTCGGTTGTGGTGATGTTCGTGGATATTGTTGGCTTCACCAAGATGGCGGAAACAGCATCTCCGAACGAGACAGTGATGTTGCTTCGAGAATTTCATAATCTGATGGAGAAGGCTGTCTTTGATAATAACGGGACACTGGATAAATTCCTCGGGGATGGTTTGATGGTCACTTTTGGTACCCCGATCCCCAGTAAAGATGATGCAAAGAACGCTATAAATTGTGTACTGCAAATGCAGACAGATGTGAAAAGCTGGAATGAGAAAAGGAAATCACACGGCCTCCCGGAAGTGAAAGCTTCAATTGGTGTTCATGCGGGTGAAGTGGTTCTAGGTGATATTGGATCAGAGCGGCGATTGGAATTTGCAGTGCTCGGGGACGCCGTGAACGTTTGTAGCCGACTAGAAGCCCTGACACGCGAATTGGCTGTGAAGGCAGTTGTAAGTTCAGCTGTTGTAGAGCAGGCAGGTGGTTCTGACTTTGCGGTTGAGAAGGGATTTGCTCATCACGGCCCAGTAGAGCTTAGAGGCCGCAATGAGGCTGTTGATATCTGGACGCGGCGGGATTAACCGAAATTAAGGTCTGCGACAAACGGATTGGATTGTTTTTCCTGCCCAAAGGTCGACATGTTTCCATGGCCGGAGACAAAAGCTATATCATCACCGAGAGGGAACAGCTTTTCACGTATGGAACTGATCAGCTGGTCGTGGTTCCCCTGTGGAAAATCAGTGCGGCCAATTGATCCCTGAAAAAGCACATCACCGACAAATGCAATTTTTTGATCTTTGTTGATAAATACAACATGACCCGGAGTGTGACCCGGACAATGCAGCACGTCCAATGTTTCGTTGCCGACAGTTACAGTGTCTCCATCATGAAGCCAGCGCTCAGGTGTAAATGCAAAGGATGGGGGAAAGCCGTATCGAGAACATTGTTCCGGTAGTTGATCGATCCAGAATTTGTCTGCTTCATGCGGTCCTTCAACAGGCACACTGAGGCGTGTTTTGAGCTCTTCCGTTCCGCCCGCGTGGTCAAGGTGGCCGTGGGTGATCAGAATCTTTTCAATTTCCACGCCTTGGTCTTCGGCGGTTTTGACAATGTGGTCCAGGTCTCCACCCGGGTCGATCACGGCGGCTTTTTTTGTCTCTTCGCACCAGATCAATGTGCAATTCTGGGCAAAAGGTGTGACTGGTATAATTACGGCTTTCATCTTGCTCCGATCGGCGGCATGGCCGCATCAATTCTTGTTTGTTGAGGCTTATATAGCAAAGTTAGTCAAGTCTGACCACTCTCCTCAGCATGTCCCGCCTCTTCCAATAACCAGTTTTTTAAGTGCTCGATGTTCGGATTGCGCCGGGAAGAGGTAGAGGTGACAACATGAAACGGGTGAGTTGAGGGGCGTTCAAGATCGAATAACTTAACAAGACGGCCGTTCTTGATGTCCTCTCGGATGAGAATGTCGATCCCAATGACAACCCCGATCCCTTCAATAGCTGCGTGAAGGGCCATGTCAGCGCTTTCGAAATTCATGCCACCATTTGCGTTGATTTTACTCGCACCAGCATACTCACACCATCTAGGCCAGTCAGTTGGTCGAGGGCTCTCATGAAGAAGAGGGAATTTGTTCAAGTCTTCGAAAGATCTAATTTCTTTCGCGAGAGTTGGGCTGCAAACTGGGAAAGTTTTTACATCCAGTAATTTGTCAATGTTAAACCCACGCTGTGAATAACCTTCCTTGAGCACTTGGATGGACATATCAAAGCCGTCTTCCAGGTAGTCTGCCGCATTTAAGGAAGTTGTCAGTTGGATATTGAGATCTGGGAAATCTTCATGGAGTTTCGCCCAGCGGGGTATGAGCCATCTGACAGCAAAAGAAGGGTAGGTGCAGATAGACAGTGTGTTGTTTTGCGATGTGGTTCTAATTCTGTCGGAAGCGGCTGAAATCTTCTGTAGAGGTTGGGAAATTTCCGCGTGATATTGGCGGCCGATTGCTGTGAGCTCAACCTTCTTGTGGTGACGATGAAACAGTGTTTTCCCTAAAAACTCTTCAAGGCTCTGTATTTGCCGGCTCACTGCCCCGGGAGTGACATTCAGCTCTTCTGCAGCTTTATTAAAACTCAAGTGACGAGCGGCTGATTCGAAAGATTTTAAACCTGAGTTACTTGGAATAATTAGCATTTTAAATATTTTTGATTGAGTAATTATCAATCATAATCAGAAGTTTTTTCGTTTGTCCAGTGTAGATGGATTTCGCACACTTAGCTGCAAATGCAATGCAGGAGATGATGCGATGAACTTCTATAATAAAAACAATGAATTTAACCCTGAAAGTCTATCGGATTGGGTCGCCCCTGATTGTCATGGTCTGAATTTCTATGACATCGATCATTCTTTTCAGGATGTGGCGACAGTTTACATGCCTGAAGAGCTGCAGGCTTTTTTGGCGCCTCATTATCGGGATTTGGGAGAAATTTCAGGAAATGATCTGGATGTGTGGTCTCGTGATGCAGATCGCCATATCCCGCAACTTCACAATCGTGATGCAAAAGGCCGCGATGAAGACTGGATCGAATTTCATCCGTCTTACCGAAAAATGGAAAATGTGGCGTTTGGAAAGTTTGGTCTTCACGCCATGAGTAACCGCCCTGGCGTTTTGGGGTGGGACGAGAAAATTCCGCCTGTTGGAAAATACGGCTTTCAGTATTTGTTCGGCCAATCAGAATTTGGTCAACTTTGCCCGATTTCAGCAACTGAAAGTACGGCGATGCTGATTTCCCGTTATGCAGATGAGGAAACGAAAGCTCTGTTCCTTGATCGGATGCTTTCACAGGATATGGACGATATCCTGAAAGGTGGTCAGTTCATGACTGAGAAAACAGGAGGGTCGGACGTTTCAAATATCGCGCTGCAAGCGCGGGAAGAAAATGGAGAATGGCGCCTATATGGTGAAAAATGGTTCTGCTCCTGCGCGGACGCAGATGTGATCCTTCTCCTCGCTCGTCCAGAAGGTGCACCGGGGGGGAATGCAGGCCTTGGACTGTTTGCATTGCCGCGCCATCTGGAAGACGGTAGCCGCAACAGTTACCGGATTGTTCGCTTAAAGAACAAGATGGGTAGTAAATCCATGGCTTCGGGAGAAATCATTTTTGATGGCGCGCGGGTGTATCCGTTGGGTGAGGTTGGACCTCATGCCAATCGCGGGCTGAAAATGATGATGGACCAGGTGAATATTTCCAGAATTTCACATGGTGTGAGAGCGGCGTCCATGATGCGTCGTTGCCTGAACGAAGCCTTGGCTGTTGCGGGCTACCGTCGTGCGTTTGGTAGTCGTTTGGTTGAAAAACCGCTGCTACGTAGGCAGTTGTTGAAACTAATGGTGCCTACGGAGCAGGCGCTTTCCATGTTTATGTATACGGCCACAATGATGGAAAAAGGGGATGCTGGTGATCAACACGCAGCAAACGTAACCCGTATTCTAACACCGCTTCTGAAATACAGAACTGCACGTGATAACGTGAAAGTTGCAACGGGCGCCATGGAGGTCCGGGGCGGCAACGGTTACATCGAAGATTTTGTGAACCCTCGCCTTGTCCGGGATGCGCATTTAGGTGTTCTTTGGGAGGGGACTTCCAACATTAATTCTATTGATGTGATCACGCGCGCAGTTGCCCGTGTTGGTGCCCATGAAAATCTCCGCGATGACCTGACCAAGATCGTAGAAGATAATAACACGATCCCTGGTCAGTTCGCAGGGCAGTTGAAATCGGTTGTGGACCAGAGTGTTGATTTCGCGGACGCGGTCGCACGGGAAGGGCGTGAGCCACTTTATCGTAAAGCGGCAAGTGCGCTTTACCACACAACAACATCCGTGCTGTTAGCGGATGAGGGATCCAAACTTGGCAAGCAAGGTGGGGATGCAAGGCGTCTTCTGTTATCTCGAATGGTGTTGGAGCATAAACTTGGTCAAAGTAATCCGTTTGGCATGGAAAATGACCAGTTTGAAGAGAAAGCGAGTGCAGCGCTTCTTGATGGCGGGGCAGTGAACTTTGAAGAAGTTTCTGATATATTGAGTTTGTAAGCACCAAATCAAGAACAAGGAATAAGGCGTGTTTCTGAATAATGTACTGAAAAAGAAAGAAGAGCGGGAGCTGGAGGATTGGATCTCTCCCGATTGCAGCGGGTTGAATTTCTTTGAAATTGACCCAAACCTACAGGACCTGCTGCATATATATCTTCCTGATGACTTGAGGGAGCATATGACCCCCTTGTTTCACAAGTTAGGTGAAATTGCAGGGGGGAGGCTTGATGAGCTTTCCCGTGTCAGTGACAAACGCACGCCTATTCTTCATCACCGTGATGCGCGGGGGAGAGACGAGGACTGGGTGGAATACCACCCAGCCTATCGCGAGATGGAGAAAATCGCTTATGGGGATTTTGGGATCCATTGCATGTCCCATGTCAGCGGCGTTCATGGCTGGCCTGAAAAAGTGCCGCCAATGGCAAAATATGTTTTCACCTATCTATTTACACAATCTGAATTTGGCCTGATGTGCCCGATTTCGATGACGGACACGTCATATGGGTTGCTGGCAAAACATGGACCTAAAGATTTTCTGGAAACCTATGGCAAGAAAATGATGTCGCAAGACATGGGTGAGCTGCTCACCGGCGCCCAATTTATGACCGAGAAAATTGGGGGATCAGAGGTTGCCAATCTGGCTGTGACAGCGCGCGAAGAAGGTGGTGTTTGGCGGCTTTATGGAGATAAATGGTTCTGTTCAAATATTGGGGCAGGGGTTACCCTTGTGCTTGCCCGCCCAGAAGGGGCACCAGAGGGGAACAAAGGCCTTGCCATCTTTGCGGTTCCCAGGAATCTGGAAGATGGAAGTCGCAACAAATACCGCACTGTCAGGTTAAAGGATAAACTTGGAACGAAATCAATGCCGTCGGGTGAAGTGATTTTTGAAGGGGCTGTCGGCTATCCTTTTGGTGATGTAGGGGCAAAGCCAAATAATGGTTTGCGCCAAATGATGGATCAGGTCGTTATGTCGCGATTGTCCCATGGCGTAAGAGCAGCCGGTATGATGCGCCGGTGCCTGAACGAGGCGTTGATGGCGTCTCAAAACAGGGAAGTGTTTAGCGAGCCAGTCATCCAGAAACCGTTGATGCGCAGGCAGTTGCTGAAACTTATGATCCCGACCGAACAGGCTTTGTCCATGTTTATGAATGTTTCTGTGAAACTTCATCAGTCAAATCAAGGAGATAGGGACGCTGAGCGCCTCAATCGTATTCTGACTCCACTTCTTAAATTCAGAACATGCCGTGATAACGTAGATGTCGCAGGTGGGGCGCTAGAGGTGCGCGGTGGTGTCGGCTTCATTGAAGACTGGATCAACCCACGCCTTGTAAGAGATGCTTATACGGGCCTTCTTTGGGAGGGGACATCTAATATCAATGCGCTGGATATTACAGGAAGGGCTGTGGCAAAGGTTCGCGCTCATGATGATTTGCAAGATCATTTGCTTGGTAGGATTTCTGCGAAAACCGAAATTCCGGGCCAGTATGCTGGCGAACTGAGCGGACTTTTAAAACGCGCGCATGATTATGCGGATGAAGTAGCGCAAAGCGGAAATGAAACCTTGTCCCGTCAGGCCGCCAATGCGCTCTATCATTCAACCACAGCAGCCTACATGGCGGAAGAAGGAGCCCGCCTTGGTGCAATGGGCAGAGATGCGCGCAGGTTGCTTATGTCACGCATCGTGGTGGATACGAAACTAAAGCCAAGTGATCCGTTGGGGGCTCCTGAAACCTCCTTTGAAGTGGCGGCCGGGAATCGGTTGCTGGACACCACTCCAGTAACACTTGATGAAGCATCAGAACTGCTTCGTTTGGCCTGATATTTCTGTTTAATTTGAATGTCATAGCTCGATTTATCGAGCTGTGACAAAATGTCGCTTAACTAGTTTCGTTTGCGACTTTTTCTGATTAAGTAATTGATTTCAATCAAATATTATATTTTTCTGTAATTCTGTGCTACCCTCCTAAAAGGGATGTGCGACATCCGGACGCATTGTTCCTTGCCTGCCCTTTCGCTTTGATCGGAGCATGGAGAACTAAGGTGACTTAGGAAGGATGGAGAAGATGGCTTTGAATGCTGAAAACACAACTGCGCAAAATGGCGGTTCAGTAGCAAATGAGGGTGGATGCCAACGTTTCAATTCCATGCCGGGGAATGGCGCTCAGCCAAAAACAAATTACTGTAGTGCGTGTGCGGCCCATAAAACGGCGCTATGCGCAAAACTTTCAGGTGAAGAACTTGCAGAATTTGGGGCGCTAAGTCAGCACAAAACTTTTGCCCCTGGACAAACACTTTTCAACGAGTTTGATGAGGCACGCTATTATTACACTGTCGTCTCTGGTGATGTACGCTTGTCTCGGATGCTGGATGACGGTCGCCGTCAAATCACTGGTTTCAAATCCAAGGGTGATTTTATTGGTCTGGGAACTGACGGACACTTCTCGTCTGATGCCGAAGCGATTAACGAAGTTGTGGTTTGTCAATTTACCGTGTCCAACATGAACCACTCCTTAGAAAACTTTTCTGCAGTTCAGGGGCGATTGATGGAAATGATGCAGCACGAAGTGATTGCGTTGCAGGATCATATGTTGCTGCTGGGACGCAAAACACCTGTTGAGAAAATTGCTAATTTCTTATGCGAGAGGGCCAAAAAGTATGCCGGTGTACATCCAGAGGATGAAATGGTTCAGGAAGTTGATGTCTTCCTTCCAATGAGCCGTACAGATGTTGCAGATTTCCTTGGTCTTACCATTGAAACTGTAAGCCGGACGATTACCAAACTTCGCAAAGCGGGCGTCATCGAGTTGGAAACAGCGCAGCATGTCGTCGTTAAGGACTTTGAAGAGCTGTCAATGATTGCAGACGGCGAAGTGTAAGAGGCCCGTTATGGTTACCGATCTAGCCAAAAAATACGCGGCTCCTGTGCCGCGTTACACAAGTTATCCAACGGCACCACATTTTGCACCTTTCTCTGATAAAGAGATTTATGGCCACTGGCTGAACGAATTGGATCCTTCAAAGCCTGTATCGCTCTATCTGCACGTCCCCTTTTGTAATCAGATGTGTTGGTACTGTGGGTGTCATACCAAAATCACTAAGAAATATCAGCCGATTGCTGAATATGCAGATGCAATGCGGGCTGAAATTCGCACTGTGGTGAAAGCCTTGCCTGAAAACATGAAGGTTGGCCATATTCACTGGGGCGGCGGAACGCCAAGTATTCTTTCTGGTGAAGATTTCAAGTCCATCATGGAATTGATTGATGCCCATTTTGAAATGACACCAAATGCTGAAAGGGCAATTGAAATTGATCCGCGCACTGTTGATGCGGATAAAATTCAGGCTTTGGCCGAAGCCGGCATTAATCGCGCCAGCTTAGGAGTACAAGACTTTAATCTGGTTGTTCAAGAAGCAATCAACCGGGTACAATCCTACGAAATGACAGCTGAGGTAGTGCGTCTGCTGCGCGAAAACGGGATTAACAGCATCAATTTTGATCTGATGTACGGCTTGCCACTTCAAAGCGTGCAGGATGTCATCAAAACCGTTGAACTGTCACATGAGTTGCGCCCCGACCGGGTTGCTCTTTTTGGGTATGCCCATGTTCCATGGATGAAAACTCATATGAAAATGATAAATGATGAGGATCTTCCAGGTACGGAGCAACGGGTTGCTCAGGCAATGGGGGCATCCAACCGTCTGAATGAGCTTGGTTATGAGCAAATCGGTTTGGATCATTTTGCAAGCCCTGATGATGAAATGGCAATTGCTTTGAAAGAGCAAAAATTGCACAGAAATTTTCAGGGTTATACGACAGACGAAGCGGATACTCTGATCGGCATTGGAGCTTCTTCGATCGGTAGTCTGCCGCAAGGGTATGTTCAGAATACAGTCCCAATCGGCGACTATAAAAAGCAGGTGTTGAATAACGGTTTCGCAGTGGCCAAAGGTATTGCGGTGACAACCGACGATAAAATGCGGCGGGATGTTATTGAGCGCCTGATGTGTGATTTGACAGTAGATCTTGCAGAGCTAACAGCGCGCCATCACCAATCAGCAGACACCTTTGATGAAGAATTGCAACGTCTTGTCTCATTCGAACAAGACGGCCTCGTGAAACTGGATGAAAAGCGTATTACAGTCACAGAAGATGGGCGATATCTCGTTCGAACCATCTGTGCCGTGTTTGACACTTATCTCAAGAAAGGGGTAGGCAAACATTCCCGCGCTGTATAATTTCACTAAAAGTTATAGTACTTTAGTTCATTAAGGATAGATATTCTGACTATCCTGAGTAGTTGTAAAAAATTGTTTTGAACCACCCTAGTTGGATTGACTCAAGTCAATGCGACAAAGGGGGGTACGAATAGGTTCAGGCTGGGGGTAACCCTGCCTGAATGAAAAGCCAATTCTGGCTTTGCACTCTAGCGATGTAACAAACAACAAACGGAAGACTGGTATGAACCTGTTGTGGATAGCCTTTTCGATCATCGGAGCTGTCCTTGGCCTTTTGCTTTCTGCCAAAGCACAAGATCAAGGAATGATGATCCATGGCATGGTCTTCGCGGCCGCATCTGTATTGGCGGCCTACGCGTTGATCTCTCGTCACTATCGTTCCAGACCTGCTGAAGCTGCGGGGCCGGGCGGTATCGTCTATAATACGGAAATTGTAAAATATGGTGTGATTGCATCAACATTCTGGGGGGTCGTTGGCTTCCTGGTTGGTGTTGTAATTGCATTCCAACTTGCATTTCCTGTACTTAACCTTGACCTACCTTGGACTAGCTTTGGACGTCTTCGTCCTTTGCATACGTCAGCGGTGATTTTTGCCTTTGGTGGTAACATCCTGCTGACAACATCTTTCCACGTGGTGCAGCGGACATCCCGCGCGCGTCTGGCTGGTGATGTTGCTCCTTGGTTTGTATTCTGGGGCTATCAGCTGTTTATCGTGCTGGCCGCAACAGGGTATCTACTCGGTATTACTCAGGGTAAAGAATATGCCGAACCTGAATGGTATGTTGACCTCTGGCTGACAGTTGTCTGGGTCGTATATCTTCTGGTGTTCCTGGTAACGCTCTGGAAGCGTCAGGAAAAACATATTTATGTGGCGAACTGGTTCTACCTTGCGTTTATCGTGACCGTTGCGATGCTTCACATCGTCAATGCGCTCTCTATGCCTGTTAGCATTACCGGCGTGAAGAGTTATTCACTCTTCTCTGGTGTGCAGGATGCGTTGACACAGTGGTGGTACGGCCACAATGCTGTGGGCTTCTTCCTGACAGCTGGTTTCTTGGCTATCATGTATTACTTTGTGCCAAAACGCGCTGAACGTCCGGTTTACTCATACCGTTTGTCTATTATCCACTTCTGGGCACTGATCTTCTTATATATATGGGCTGGTCCTCACCACCTGCATTACACAGCGCTTCCTGACTGGTCACAGACACTTGGTATGACATTCTCCGTTATGCTCTGGATGCCTTCCTGGGGTGGTATGATCAATGGTCTGATGACCCTGTCTGGTGCTTGGGATAAACTGAGAACTGACCCTGTGATCCGCTTCCTGGTGACATCTGTTGCCTTCTACGGAATGAGCACATTCGAAGGTCCGCTGATGTCTATTAAAGCTGTGAACGCTTTGAGCCATTACACAGACTGGACAATTGGTCACGTTCACTCTGGTGCCCTTGGTTGGGTTGCTTACGTGAGCTTTGGTGCCCTTTATTTCCTTGTTCCAGTGGTTTGGAACCGCAAGTCACTTTATTCCGACAAGCTAGTTTCCTTGCACTTCTGGGTCTCTACCGTTGGTATCCTGCTGTATATCACAGCGATGTGGGTATCCGGTATCCTGCAAGGTCTGATGTGGCGCGCATATGATAGCTTCGGCTTCCTGGAATATTCTTTCAGTGAAACTGTAGAAGCGATGCATCCATTCTACGTAATCCGTGCCCTTGGCGGTGTTCTGTTCCTGATCGGCTCGCTAATTATGGCATACAACCTGTGGCGTACAGCCCGCGGTGATGTCAAAGAAGCTGAATCAGAAACTCTGATTGCCAATCCAGAATTTGCGGCAGGGAGGTAAGGAAAATGATCAGTCATAAAGTCATTGAGAAAAATTCCATTCTGATGGTGATCCTGACACTTGTTGTTGTCTCCATCGGTGGCCTCGTTGAAATCGTGCCGCTTTTCTATCTGGAAAGCACAATCGAGAAAGTTAAAGGCGTTCGCCCGTACAGCCCATTGGAGCTTGCTGGTCGTAACATCTACATCCGTGAAGGTTGCTATAACTGCCATAGCCAGATGGTTCGTCCACTTCGTGATGAAGCAGAACGTTATGGTCACTACAGCCTTGCTGCGGAAAGTATGTATGACCACCCATTCCAGTGGGGTTCAAAGCGTACTGGTCCTGATCTTGCCCGTGTTGGTGGTCGCTATTCTGATGAATGGCATGTCACTCATATGCGCCGCCCTCAGGATGTTGTGCCGGAATCTGTAATGCCATCTTATTCATGGTTGGAACAGAACGAACTGAGCGTTCCTGATATTGCAGCGGAACTAGTTGCAAACCGCCGTGTTGGGGTTCCTTACTCTGACGAAATGATCACGAAAGCCGAGCAAGACCTGAAAACTCAGGTTAATCCGGATGCGGACGAAGTTGATGAACTTCTCGCTCGTTATCCAAAAGCTCAGGTTCGCGATTTTGACGGCAACCCAGAGCGCCTGTCCGAACTTGATGCGTTGATTGCTTACCTGCAAATGCTGGGTACGCTTGTGGACTTCCAGTCCTATGACGAAAAAGCAGGCCAGAGATAGGAGGAGATATGGATTATCAAGACGTTTCCTATTTCGCGCAGACATATGGTCTATTGTACCTGTTTGGTCTGTTCATCATCGTAGTTGCTTATGCACTGTGGCCAAAGAACAAGGAAAAGTTCGATCACGCAGCGCATATCCCACTTGAGGAGGATAAATAATGTCCAAAGTGGAAAGAGACGAACACTCAGGCACAGAAACAACTGGTCATGAGTGGGATGGCATTAAGGAGCTTGATACTCCGATGCCTCGCTGGTGGCTGTGGTCCTTTTACGCATGTATTGTTTGGTCCATCGGTTACTGGATTGTAATGCCAGCCTGGCCTCTGGTCAGTGACTATACCCGCGGTATGTTGGGGTATTCTTCACGTGCGCTGGTGACAGAAGAGCTGGCTACTGTGGCGGCTGGGCGTGCTGAGGTTACCAAAGCGCTTCAGGAAACAGAGCTTGCTGACGTGAAGAATAATCAGGAACTGTACCAGTTTGCAGTTTCCGGTGGTCGTTCTCACTACGCAGTGAACTGTTCACAATGCCATGGTTCAGGTGCGCAAGGTGGCCCAGGCTTCCCTAACCTGAACGACGACGACTGGCTATGGGGTGGTAAGGTTGATGAGATCTACGCCACTATCCAGTACGGTATTCGTTCCGATCATGATGAAACACGCACAGGTGAAATGCCTGCCTTCCTTAAAGACGAGATCTTGGAAAAAGGTCAAGTCAATGATGTGACGGAATATGTTCTGTCTCTGTCTCAGGAAGGGCGTGACGCAGAGGCTGTTGCACGCGGTAAAGAAGTCTTCATGAACGAATGTGCTTCTTGCCACGGTGAAAATGCTAAAGGTGGCCGTGAGTTCGGCGCACCAAATCTTACAGATGCAATTTGGTTCTATGGCGGTGACAAAGAAACCGTTCAGAAAACTATCGCGAATGGCCGTCAAAACGTGATGCCTGCTTGGGCTGATCGTTTGGACGACACCGTTATTCGTCAGATTGCACTCTATGTACATTCTTTGGGCGGTGGTGAGTAATTGCCCAAAGAAACTAGTTGTTGTTTGATGCTAGAAATGTGGTGCGCTGAGTCGCTCAGCGCACCGCTTATGGAGCTAGAGACGTGTCAAATTCCCCCGTTGAAAAAATTGACGTCCAAGCGGTAAATAAAAAAGAAAACCGCTCCCTATATGTCAGTCGTAAGAAAATCCATCCCAAACGTGCCGAAGGGACGTTTCGGCGCCTCAAGTGGATTATCATGGGGATTACGCTGGCCATTTATTATGTAAGCCCTTGGATCCGTTGGGATCGTGGGCCACTGGCTCCTGATCAGGCGATCCTGATCGATCTGGAGCATAACAGATTTTATTTCTTCTTTATCGAGCTGTGGCCTCAGGAAGTCTACTATATCACTGGTATATTGATCCTGGCGGCTCTTGGCCTTTTCATGGTTACGTCTTTGTTTGGCCGCGCATGGTGTGGATATTCTTGCCCCCAAACAGTTTGGACTGACCTGTTTATCGTTGTTGAACGTGCGATCGAGGGGGATCGAAACGCGCGCCTGAAACTTGATAAAGCACCAATGTCCTTTTCTAAACTTATGAAAAGGGTTTCAAAGCACACCAGTTGGCTCATCATTGGATTGCTGACAGGCGGTGCCTGGATTTTCTATTTCGCTGATGCGCCGACCCTTATTCAGGAAGTTCTAACCGGCGAAGCCCGCAGTGTCGCTTATTCTACGATCGGTGTTCTGACGGCAACCACCTATGTATTTGGCGGTTTAATGCGTGAACAGGTATGCACTTATATGTGTCCATGGCCACGGATTCAGGGCGCTATGGTGGACGAACATTCATTGACCGTGACATACCATACGGCGCGTGGTGAACCTCGCGGGCCTCACAAGAAAAACGATACATGGGACGGGCGGGGCCATTGTATTGATTGTAACCAGTGTGTCGCGGTTTGTCCGATGGGTATTGATATTCGCGATGGTGCACAACTTGAATGCATTAGTTGCGCTTTGTGTATTGATGCATGTGATGCTGTGATGGAAAAAGTCGGCCTTCCAAAAGGCCTGATAAGTTATGACACCCATATTGGCCGTGTATCGAAAGAGCCAATTACAAAACTAGATGTTCCGTTTATTCGACCACGGACAATAGCCTACGCAGTTCTACTGACCTTGGTTGGATCGATAATGCTCTATGCCTTGCTGACACGCTCTGCACTTGATGTGAACGTGATCCGGGATCGTAACCCACTTTTTGTTCAATTGTCTGATGGCACGATCCGAAACGGATACACTGTTAAAATTCTGAACAAGGTACATGATGTTCGACGCTTCCAGGTGACGATTGATGGACTAGAGAATGCCAAGGCGTGGAACCAGAGTGAAGGTCCGCAATTTGAGCATATCGTCGTTCCTGTTCCTGGAGATACACTGTCTGCGATTAAACTCTTTATTGCAGCGCCAAGGAGTGAGCTGGAAAGCGGAAGTATGGATATCACTATCATTGTTAAAGACCTTGTTAGCGGTTTGACCGAGAAACAAAGTACAACGTTTAAAGGGCCGAAGTGATGGAGGCTGTAGTGGAGAAAAAACTCGAAGGCAAACATGTATTTATGATTTTGCTGGCGTTTTTTGGAGTGATGTTTGCCGTCAATGGCGTGTTTGTTTATGTGGCTTTGACCAGTTTTTCTGGGGTGACCGAAAAGGACGCCTATGTGAAAGGGTTAAACTATAACCGCGCCATTGAAGAAAATCTGGAGCAGCGGGCAAGAAATTGGCTGGTGCTTCTGGATACTGAAAATCTGGGGCAGAGTTCTTCTATTCTGACGTTGAGTGCGAAAGATCGAAACGGCGAAGATCTGTTTTTTGATGACGTCACAATGGTATTGAAGCGCCCTGCTCAGGAAGATCTCGATTTTGAGGTTACTTTGACCAAGGAAGCGGAAAAATTTGTGGCTACTGTGGAATTTCCACTTCCTGGGCAATGGGATGTCATTGTTTTGGCCAATGGCGCGGGGTATGACAAACCGTACCGTCTGGAGAAAAGGCTATGGGTCAAGTAATTCAGCCAACAGATAGTCCGCAATTTAGCGGTGTGCGCCGTGACCTCAGCGGTAACTGTTGTTCCGGTGGTGCCATTGCACTGGCCGATGCCAACAGCCCGATTGCAGATTTCCAGAACTTTATTGCCTCTGATCCATCGGCTTTTGTGGACACGGATGAAGATGGCAATGCGGTCCTTCATCTGTTGGTGGAAAACATGCATTGCGCCAACTGCATTCAATCCATCGAGAAAACGCTAAGATCTGCGGAAGGCGTTAAAGAGGCACGTGTGAATTTTTCAACACGTCGCCTGTTGGTGCGTTGGGATCAGGACAAAATAAGCGCCGCAGACCTTGTGAAGCCGGTTATCGATCTGGGATATCCGCTTACACCCTATAATGCTGCCATGATGCAATCCGCATCGGAAGAAGAAAACAAACGTCTCCTGAAGGCACTTGGTGTCGCAGGATTTGCAGCGGCAAATGTGATGCTGTTGTCAGTCTCCGTCTGGGCCGGGATCTTTTCAGAAGACATGGGGCCATCAACCCGTGACTTCATGCATTGGGTGTCGGCCTTGATTGCCATGCCGGCTGTAGCATATTCCGGTCAGGTTTTCTTTAAATCCGCCATCGGGGCCCTTAAGAATGGCCGGCTTAACATGGATGTGCCAATTTCTTTGGCCGTTATTCTGGCCGTTGGTATGAGCTTGTCTGAAACCATTCAAAGTGGGCATTACGCGTATTTTGATGCGGCGGTAACACTTCTGTTTTTCCTGTTGATCGGTCGTTATCTGGATAGTCAGGCACGAAGCAAAGCCAGATCAGCGGCGGAACGCTTGTTGTTGATGAAAGCGGTTGCGGCAACTGTTGTTGAAGCTGACGGTACCCATCGCTCTATCCCAGTGGACAATGTCACACCCGGCACAACTGTCCATGTGGCTGTTGGCGATCGGTTCCCTGTTGATGGTGAAATCCTGGAAGGCCGGACCAGTGTGGATAACAGTTTGGTAACGGGGGAAAGTCTGCCCGTAGACGCCTCAGTTGGTAACGCAGTGTTTGCGGGTACCTTGAACTTGTCCGCTCCTATTAAAGTGAAAGCGACAAACACAGGCGATAATACACTGTTGGGTGATATTGTTCGTCTGATGGAAAATGCGGAGCAGGGGCGCGCAAAATACGTTCGGATCGCTGATCGCATCGCTGAATATTATGCGCCTGCGGTTCATATTTTGTCAGCACTGACTTTTGCAGGTTGGTGGTTACTTGGTTTTGACTGGCAGGTGGCCCTTCTGCAAGGTGTGGCTGTTCTTATTGTGACATGTCCATGTGCACTTGGGTTGGCCGTTCCAGTCGTTCAGGTGGTTGCAAGCGGAAGATTGCTCCATCGCGGTATCCTTGTGAAAGCCGCGGATGGACTGGAGCGCCTTGCCGTTGTTGACACAATTGTCTTCGACAAAACAGGAACGATTACGGAAGGCCGCCTTGATCTCATAAACAAAGCGGATATCTCAGAAAGCTCATTGGTTTTGGCTGCGAAAATGGCCAGATCCAGCCGCCATCCACTTGCCCAAGCTGTGGTTCGTGCCGCTGGTGGTGTGAGCGGAGAGCTTGCTGGTGTGGAAGAACATCCCGGTCTAGGGCTTAGCGTCCAGACAGATGCCGGTGAAATACGTTTGGGTAGTCGTAGCTGGTGCAGTGCTGAAGAGCTGGATGGTGCAGAAAATGCTGGGCCTGAAATGTGGCTCAGCGAACCAGGAAAGGCACCTGTTCAGTTCCTGTTTGAAGATACAATGCGCCCTGACGCTTTTGAAACAGTTGAAGCGTTGAAGAAACTTGGAATGCATGTGGAACTGCTGTCCGGTGACCGGAAGAATGTTGCAGAAAATGTGGCGAGAGAGGCGGGCATCGACCACTGGAACGCTGAAATGCGTCCTGAACAGAAGGTCCAACATCTGGAAGCTCTAAAAGCACAAGGACGTAATGTTCTGATGGTTGGCGATGGTCTGAATGATGCGCCTGCGCTTACTGCTGCTAATGTGTCTTTATCTCCTGCCTCTGCCGCAGATGTGAGCCAAACTGCCGCAGATTTTGTTTTCCAGGGAAGAAGTCTTTCTGCGGTTCTTGAAACTGTTGAGGTTGCGAGGTTCTCTCATCGTCTGGTAAAGCAGAATTTTGGTCTCGCCTTCGGTTACAACGCGATTGCGGTGCCGTTAGCGGTCCTCGGGTTTGTAACCCCGTTGTTTGCGGCTATTGCCATGTCAGCTTCTTCATTGGTAGTGTGCGCTAATTCCATGCGGTTGCGGAAATCCAGAAAAGGAATGAATGCATGAGTGTGCTTGTATATCTGATACCGATTGCTTTGTTGTTAGGCGGCCTTGGACTGGTGGCCTTTCTGTGGAGTCTTAAGAGTGGGCAATATGAGGATCTTGACGGGGCTGCTCAGCGTATCCTGATTGATGATGACGAGCCACTTGCCTGATTGGTTGTAAGCTCAAAAAAAAGCCGCCCGGTGTGGGCGGCTTTTTGCTAGGAACTTGCCTTTTCCATCAGCGCTTCTTCTTCTGGAAAACGTGGCCCTTTTATAGTTTCATTTCCAGGCTCCGGTGCAAACGGGATGTTCAGTGAGCACAGAAGCGACATCGCCGCCATTGCAGCCCCTGCGAGGAAAACGCTGGCAGGTGAGGTCAGCCAGAGAATACCAAAGACTACGGGGATCACCACCGCTGCAATGTGATTGATCGTAAAGCTCACGCTGGCTGTAGAGGCCATGTCTTTCGGGTCCGCAATCTTCTGGAAATAGCTTTTGATGCCAATGGCAAACGCAAAGAAGAGATGATCGATGATATAGAGGGCTGCGGCCATCACGGCACTTTCCACAAAGGCGTAGCCGGTGAACACAAAAAACAGACCGACATACTCAAACACGAGGGCTTTTCTCTCTCCCCAATGTGCGATTAGACGACCAATACGGGGGGCAAGAAAAATATTGATGGCGTGGTTCACCAGATATAGCGCAGTAATGGTGGAAACGTCATAGCCAAATTTCTCCACCATCATAAAACCAGCGAAGACCATAAAAATCTGTCGTCGCGCCCCGGATAAGAAGGTCAGCGCATAATAGAGCCAGTATCTTTTTCGAAGGACGATTTTCTTTGTTTGCGGGACCGCGGCCTTAAACATTGGATAGGCAGACCAACAAAAGAGGGCTACAAACACGGAGATCGCGCCACCTGTTGCGTACATCACGGCGTAATCCAGATCCGCAAGCTTTGTCGCCGCGAAGATCAAACCGTACGCCGCTAACGACGCAAAAGCCTGCGCCGATATCTGACGCCCCATGACCAGAGGGGCTCTCTCTTTTGATACCAATTGAAGTGTTAGAGATTGACGCAAGGTTTCATGATAGTGAAAGCCAATCGACATCAGAATGGTCGTAAGATAGAAGCCAATTTCAGAAGGAAAGAAACCGGTAAGCGCAACGCCAACTCCAAAAACAAGTAATGACAACATTAAAAGTCTTTGTTCTGCAATGATCAGCAGGGCGAAGACAACCGTGAACGCCAGAAAGCCCGGAATTTCGCGTAAAGATTGGAGGATACCGATTTCCTTACCTGTGAAATTCACCATATCCACAGCGAAATTGTTAAGCAGAGCCATCCAGGTTGCCCAGCCTAATCCCCAGCCAGCAGCGGTGATCATCAGCAGGACTTCTGGGTTTTCTTTCCAGGATTTCTTTATCATTGACGGGGGCCTTAATTAGAGGTGTCTGGTGTCATCTTATCGCCCCTTTTGTTGTATAGCAAACTATCAGCAATTCATTCACCTTATCATCGGAATTGATAGGGTTCATTTAAGATTGGTTGTTAATTATCTGTTTTGGCTGATATACTTGGGTTGAACAACCGTCGATTAAGAGAAAATCATGGCAATTTGGGGTAAAATTCTAGGAAGTGCAGCGGGTTTGTTGCTGGGCGGTCCTCTTGGCGCATTAATGGGCGGTGTCGCAGGGCACGTTGTCGATAAATATCGTGATACGGATGAGGAAACCGAAGGTGAAGAAGCGCCGACAGGACTAAAACAAGTCGCTTTTACAATCGCGGTTGTTGCTCTTGGTGCCAAGCTGGCGAAAGCTGACGGTGTTGTTACCCGTGATGAAGTCGACGCTTTTAAACGCGTGTTCCGTATCCCGCCCGAAGAGGAAAAGAACTTTGGTAAGGTCTTTGATCAGGCGCGAAAAAATGCCGCTGGGTATGAGGCGTATGCGAAACAGGTTGCGCGGATGTTTAAAAACAGCCCTCAAGTGATGGAAGATTTGCTCCACGGTTTGTTTTCAATTGCCATGGCCGACGGCGTTTTGCATCCCGATGAAGACGAATATCTTCGGAATATTGCTGAAATCTTCGGTTTCGATGAACATGCTTACGATCGCTTTAGAAGTTATCATTCTGGTGCTGAAGCGCGAGATCCATATCGAATTTTGGGGGTGTCACCTGAAATCTCAAATGAGGAATTGAAGAAAGCCTATCGTGCGCTAATTCGCGAAAATCACCCGGATAAAGTGATCGCAGAAGGATTGCCGCAAGAATTTGTTGAACTTGCAAATGAAAAAATCGCAAAGATTAATGCCGCTTATGATGAGGTAAGTAGCAAGCGAGGTATGTGAGGTGCCTGTTGAGGTTACACATACACCGTCTCCAAACTTCAATGATCGCAATGAAGGCGCGGTGCCTACTGTGTTGGTGGTGCATTATACAGGGATGGTTACTGCAGAGGCTGCGTTGCGGCGCCTTTGCGATCCAAGGGCCGAGGTAAGTGCACATTATCTTGTCATGGAAGATGGAGAGGTTCATCAACTTGTATCAGAAGACAAGCGTGCATGGCATGCGGGTGTGGGTGTTTGGCGCGGTATCACCGATTTGAACTCAGCATCAATCGGCGTTGAGATTGTTAATCCTGGGCATGAGTTCGGGTATGTCGATTTTGCTGAAGAACAGATGAAGAGTGTTGCTCTTCTTGCAGAAGAGATTGTGCGGCGCCACGACATAAAGCCTTGGAATGTTATTGGGCATTCAGATCTGGCTCCTGAGCGAAAAGAAGACCCGGGAGAGAAGTTTAACTGGAAGCTCTTAGCGTCAATGGGCATTGGGATGTGGCCCACGAAAAAACTGGGAGAGGCAAGGGGGGAAGCGCAGTTAATAGAAGATTTGAAACAGATCGGTTACGACTGTTCAAATTTACAGAAAACCATTCTCGCTTTCCAGCGTCATTGGCGCCCTAATATCCTGAGTGGCCTGCCCGATGAAGAAACTCAGCGGATTGCAAGAACCCTCTGTCTGCAGTTGTCCTCTTGACCTGATATCACATGAAGCGTAAATCAGTTTTGTCAGATGGTTGGATGGCCGCTGCCTAATTTAGATTGGGGAGAGGAAAGTCCGGGCTCCACGGAAATGCGGTGCCGGTTAATGGCCGGCGGGGGCGACCCTAGGGAAAGTGCCACAGAAAGCAAACCGCCTGTTATACAGGTAAGGGTGAAAGGGTGCGGTAAGAGCGCACCGCGCGACTGGCAACAGAAGCGGCATGGTAAACCCCACCGGGAGCAAAACCTAATAGGGACGGTCGGCGTAGGCCTTTTGGTGCTGCGCAAGCAGGTTTTCCGGGCTACCGTCCGGGTTGGTTGCTTGAAGGGTCTGGCAACAGGCTCTCTAGATGAATGGTCATCCATCGAGAAATCGAGGACAGAACCCGGCTTACAGACCATCTGACGCGTATTCCAGGCATGCCTTTAATGGCCTTGTCATATTAGATGGATATTTGAAAAGACTTTCCGTTAAACCAAGTTGTTTAATAGGTTAAAGTTAGTCGCAGAGCTTTGATTTGGTGAAGGGAAAAGAGTGGGGTATCGGTTCAAAAAGAGCAGCATGGACGCTCTAACTATGTTCTTGCTGTTTGCAGTGACATTACTGTTTCCCACACCAGCATTAGCCGCCGGAGTGGCGCTGCCACCATTGGTGTATGATATTGGTATCTGCCTTTTTGTGGCAAGTGTTATCGGTATTGTCGCTGTTCGTGTAGGAATGCCCAGCATCGCAGCTTTTTTGATTGCCGGGATACTTGTTGGACCGATTGGTTTTGGGCTTATTACAGAGCCAAAAAACATCGACACCATCGCTGAACTGGGCTTCATTTTGCTGTTATTCATGATTGGACTTGAGATCGATGTCCGAAAGATCATGAGTAGCGGCAAGATTATAATTATCTCGGGAGTTTTTCAGTATCCACTCACCGTTCTTTTAGGGATCGGGGTCGTCAAACTTTGCTTGTTCTTAGGATTGGATGGCCTGTTTCCTGGAAACTACGACGCTTTATACTTCGGAATTTTCCTCGCTGGCTCTTCTACCCTGCTTGTGATCAAACTGTTTCAGGAACGGTTTGAATTGGGAACAGAAAGCGGCCGTTTGGCCCTTGGATTGCTGGTGTTTCAGGACATCTGGGCGATTATCGTGCTTGTCCTTCAGCCTACATTCCATGCTCCTGAATTAAGCTCTGCGCTGATTTCATTTTTCGGTATGTTTATACTGGTGGCAATTTCTGTGGCGTTGGCGCGAGGTGTTGTGGTCCGAGCCTTCAAATGGCTCGCTAAAGAACCACAGATGATTTTTGTGGGTGCTATCGGCTGGTGTTTTACAATCGTATTTGTTGGCAGTAGTTTGGACTATGTGGCTGGTTATCTGTTCGAGTTGCCAACTTCATTGTCCGTGGGATCCGGCATGAGTGCCTTGATTGCCGGGATGACCATTGCCACATTGCCTTATAGCCGGGACATTATTGCCAAAGTAGGGATCGTCCGCGACTTTTTCATTGTTTTGTTCTTTGTCGGATTGGGAATGAGTATTCCTGAAATTCAGGATTATTCCGTAGTAATCGTCGCGGTGATGCTGGTGTTCTTCGGCCTACTTGCAAGGCAACTTATCTTCTTTCCTCTTTTTTATTATTCAGGTGGGGATAGGCGACATGCCCAGACATCAGCAATTCGTTTGGCGCAGCTGTCTGAGTTTGGTTTGGTGATTGCGTTTCTTGGGATACAGCAGGGTCATTTGTCCAAGGAATTCGGAAGTACGATCATTTTTGCGTTTATCGCAACGGCCTTGTTGACACCTTTTAACTTTAAGAATGCATATAAAATATACGGTTGGCTTGCACCGGCGCTTGAAAAGTTGGGCTTTAAAGAACCACCCGCCGAAATTGAAGATGAAGAGGTGGAAACTGACATCGTCCTTCTTGGTTTCCATCGTGTCGCGTCGTCATTGCTGCATGAAGTGTCCGTCCATCGTCCCGAATTGATGAAGCGTATTCTTGTGATTGATTTCAATGTGCAAATTCACCCTGCAATTCGAAAAATGGGTGCCTCTGTAAAGTACGGAGATCTCGCCAGTGAGCAGACCCTGCGCCACGCGGGTGTGGATCGGGCTAGTGTGATTGTCGCAACCATTCCGGATGAAATCTTGCGGGGAACTAACAATCGAACGTTGGTGCACGATCTCAGGGCAATGAATGAAAATGCAGTGATTATCGTAAATGCTGAGAAACCTAAAGCTGCGGACGAGCTATATGAAGCTGGCGCGGACTACGTTTATTTGACGCGCGTGCATACGGCGAGGGCGTTGGATAAGCTCATAGAGCGGACACTCGATGGAAGTTTGTCCTCCTATCGCGATGAACAAGAAAAAACCCACGGAAAAATACAGGAGCGTTGGGAAGTTCTGGATTAAAGAAGAGAGGCTGGAGGCCTCTCTTTTTGTTTGTCGGGGTTAGAGCAGGGAGCGAAGCATCCAGGCAGTTTTTTCATGGATGCGCATTCGGTCAGATACAAGCGCTGCCGTTGACTCGTCATCTGCATCCTGCGCAATTTTCAATACATCCCGGCAGGTTCTGACCACCGTTTCGTGGCTGGCTGTCAGGATACGAACCATATCATCTGCTGAGGGTATGTCTTCAACCTCTTTAATGCTGCTTAAGCCTGCAAACGCTTTGTAGGTTCCTGGTGCGACAACACCCAGGGTTCGAATGCGTTCGGCGATTTCATCCACAGCCAGAGCCAGTTCGTTGTAATGCTCTTCGAACATCAAGTGCAAGTCTCGGAATTTGGGGCCTGTTACATTCCAATGGAAATTATGAGTTTGCAGATAGAGGGTGTAGCTATCCGCAAGCAGATGCTTCAGGCCGTCTGCAATTTTGTGCATATCGTCTTGTGGAATGCCGATGTTGATCTCGCTCATGATTTCCTTCCTTTTTTAGAATTATTCAAATGTAGTGAGTTTTGGCAGAATTTAAAGAGGGAACACGCTCAAATTTCACAAGTTTATTTTTAAGGCGTCTTCTTCTGCAGGCAAAGATCGAAATCAAATCAATGTAGAACAAAAGATGAACATAATAAAATATAAGAAGAAAATTCTATAGGTAAGTCCTCGATGAGTGGGCCGAAAATATGATTAAGAAAAGCTTAAGAATTTATCCAATTATCTCCATTAGAACTTGTTGAAAACCCAAGGAAAACAAGCGTTCCTCCATTGACTCCCAAGAAAATCCATGTTATCCCAGAATATCCCATAAATGCTCCAGATTAATCTGGAAGATGAGGGGCGCAGTCTAACGCGAGGGAAATAGAGGGGTTTTTGGGCTATGGCCCTATTTCTGTCTACGGTTCAAAACAAGATCGATAAGAAGGGGCGGGTTTCTGTGCCGGCTCGCTTTCGCTCGATTCTGGCTGAGCGTGGGCATGCGTCCGTTGTTCTGTTTCCAAGTTTTGAGGGTGATGCCATCAACGCCTGCGATATGGGTGTGATGGAAGGTCTTCTTGAAAAAATTGGTGGCTTTGATCCTTTCTCTGAAGATCGTGAATCTGATGCTGATGCTTTGATGGCTGAGGCAATTGAGTTGCCCATCGATGGGGATGGCCGAATTACGATCCCGCTAGCCTTGTCCGAAGAGGTGGGAATTGATGATAAGTGCGTGTTTGTTGGACGTGGCGACAGTTTCCAGATTTGGGCGCCAGAAAAATTCGAAGCCCGCATGAAGGCAGTGAAGGAACGGGCGCGATTGAAACGGGCTAGGGGTTCCAATATTGCGGGGCGGGATAATGACTAAAGTGCCGCATATTTCTGTTCTGTTGAAAGAGGTTCTTGATGTGCTTTCCCCGAAAGATGGGGAGGTGTTTGTGGATGGAACCTTCGGAGCGGGTGGTTATAGTCGCGCTATTCTGGAGGCGGCTAACTGCACGCTTTATGGCATTGATCGCGATCCTCGTGCGAAGGTGGCGGGTGATCGGTTGGCTGCTGATTATCCGGGACGCTTCAAGCTATTGAACGGGTGCTTTGGTGATATGCAATCTTTGCTTTTGGCAGAAGGTGTGTCGAAAGTGGATGGTATTGCGCTGGATATTGGTGTGTCCTCCATGCAAATTGATGAGGCTGAGAGGGGTTTCTCTTTTATGCAGGACGGACCGCTTGATATGCGAATGTCGTCAGATGGGCGCACAGCGGCGGATGTGGTGAATGAAGAGGGTGAGCAGGAGCTTGCGAGAATTCTCTTTCACTATGGGGAAGAAAGAAAATCCAGAGCGATCGCAAAAGCAATCGTAGCGCGGCGTGAAGAGAAACCGTTCGAGCGGACAGTGGAGCTTGCGGATCTGATTTCTTCGATCGTCAAAGTGACAGGTAAAGGTATTCACCCGGCGACGCGCTCCTTTCAGGCGCTCCGCATTTACGTAAATGATGAGCTTGGAGAGTTGCATTCCGCATTGGAGGCTTCGGTTGATTTGTTAAAATCAGGCGGACGGTTGGCGGTTGTCTCTTTCCATAGCCTTGAAGATCGTATGGTGAAGAAGTTCCTTGCAGATCGCTCTGAGGCGCGCGGTAATCCATCGCGTCACATGCCTGATGTGGAGGCGAGAGAAGAGCTTCTGTTTAATCTGGTCAAGCGTGGTGCAATCAAGGCGACAAAGGATGAGATTGATCAAAATCCCCGCTCACGTTCAGCGCGGTTGAGAGGGGCAATTCGTACACAAGCCGGTCAGGAGCTGTTCTTATGAAATGGCAGCTTACAGCAGCTTCGTTGTCTCTTGTTGTTGGTGTTTCCTATGGCCTCTATCAACTTTCATATGAGGTGCAGACGCTTGAAGGTGAGCTGGCCGAATTGAACGGCAAAATTCGTGAAAATGAGCAGGCGACAGAAATTCTCAAGGCGGAATGGGCTTACCAAAACCGTCCTGAAAATATTCAGGCTTTGACAGCCAAGTATCTTCCGCTTCTTTTGGTAGCGCCTTATCAAGTGGCGGGGTTGAACGATTTGCCGGAACGGACGCTGGATTCAAATGCGCTTGCAAAACTGACAGATCCGGTGCCGCGTCAAAAGCCACGATTTAATTGGGTGTATGAAATCGACGGTGTTGAGGTTGGGCCTAGTTACACGCTCGCGTCTTTTGGTTTGTCTTCAGGGGTTGAAGGTGATGACAAATGAAACGGCAGTCTTCAGTTCAGATTAAGGTTGTCGACCAGCCTGTGGTTGCCAGGGTTGGCTTAAAGCCCAAGAAGCAGGGTGCTTTCTTGCATTTGGAGGGAAGTGCAAAAGAGACCTTGGAGCAGGGGCGCAACCGTTTGGTCGTTGCGGGTGTTCTGTTTGCTTTTTGTTTTGTCGTATTGGCGGGGCGGCTTGTTGGTCTTGCTATTAGCGGTTCTGAGAATGAACTGGCTCAGGAAAATGTCCAAACGCAGTCGGTTGCCACGGCGCAGACGTTGGACAAACGCGCCCCTATTTATGACCGGAACGGTAATCTTCTGGCGGTAACGTTGGATGCGGTTTCTTTATTTGCTGATCCTCGAAAAATAATGGATGCAGACGAAGCTGCGAAGAAGCTCACCAGTGTTCTGACTGATCTTGAGCCCGCCGCCCTAAAAGCGAAATTATCCCTGCGACGTAATTTTGTATGGGTGAAACGGCATCTTACGCCGCAGCAGCAAAAATCAGTGAATGATCTAGGAATACCGGGGCTTTTTTTCAGAAATGAGGAGCGTCGTGTATATCCTGTTGGGAATTTGGCGGCGCATCTTGTCGGATATACCGATATTGATGGAAAAGGGATTGCCGGAATTGAACGGTATTTCGATGAGCGCCTTAAAGGGGTGAATTCCACAGATACCGGCCCTGTGCAACTTTCGATCGATACGCGGATACAATACGCATTGAGGGATGAGTTGAGCCGATCCATGTCCATCTTCCGGGCTATCGGTGCCTCGGGTATGGTGATGGATGTGAAAACAGGTGAAGTGTTGGGGATGGTATCGTTGCCGGATTTTGATCCAAATCGTCCCAATGATTATCCAAAAGACAATAAGTTTAACAAGGTTACCCTTGGTGTTTATGAAATGGGGTCGACTTTTAAAACCTTTACCACCGCAATGGCGTTGGATCTAAAATCGGTTTCCCTAAGAAGTGGGTATGATGCCACGAACCCCATTCGAATTGCTGGCTTCAGAATTCGTGATGATCACCCTAAAAAGCGTTGGTTATCCGTGCCTGAGATCTTCATGTATTCGTCCAATATTGGAACGGCGAAGATGGCGGATGCCATAGGCCCAAAACGTCAAAAAGCTTTCTTAAAGAAAATTGGTTTGTTGGATCGACCGATTATCGAATTACCTGAAGTGGGTGCCCCAATTTTGCCGCCACGTTGGAATACGCTTGAGACCATGACGATTTCATATGGGCATGGCCTGTCGGTAAGCCCGTTGCAGTTGGGGACAGCAATTAGTTCAATGGTAAATGGTGGCGTATTCCGTAATCCAACCGTAATTAAGCAGGATGCGGAAGTTGATGTCGAAGGTCGCAGGGTTATCCGGGAGGAGACCTCAGATACAGTTCGGCGTCTGATGCGTCTGGTTGTGAAAAGCGGTACAGGTAAAAATGCTGACGCGAAAGGGTATCTCGTTGGGGGTAAAACAGGAACTGCTGAGAAAGCTGTGAATGGACGGTACAAGCGAGACGCGCTTGTAACCTCTTTTGTGAGTGCGTTCCCGATGCATGATCCGCGTTATGTTGTCCTTGCTATGCTGGACGAGCCTAAAGGAAATGCGTCTACGCATGGGTTTAGAAGTGCAGGTTGGACAACTGCCCCAATTGTGAGCCGCCTCGTCGCGCGTGTTGCGCCTTTGTTGGGTGTCCAACCTGAAGACGAGGAAAGCAAGTCAATTCAGAAAGCTTTGCATATCCCTGTTTACTCTCGGGAGAAGAAAAATGCTTCTTTCTGAGGTTCTGAAAATCAAAGAGCATCTGGATAATGATCCAAATGTTGTCGGGATTACAGCTGACAGTCGGCGGGTAAAAGCAGGTTACATTTTTGCGGCATTGCCTGGGTCTGTAACAGATGGCCGGAAATTCATTCCGCAAGCTTTAAGCAATGGTGCTGTCGCAATATTGACTGACCGCCATTACGCAGAGGTGATTGATGCGGTTTGTATTCAGGTCGATGATCCAAGGCGGGAATTGGCTTTTGCGGCCCAGAAGTTGGCTGGCCCCGTACCGGATATGGTTGCTGCCGTCACGGGGACAAATGGCAAGACGTCTGTTGCTCATTTCTTGCGTCAGATATGGCAGGCATGCGGATATTCGTCGGCAAGTCTTGGAACGCTAGGTGTCGTGACCGCCGATGGGGCGCGGGACATTCATTACACGACTCCTGATCCCGAAATTATGCATGAAGAGCTGTCTGCATTGGTTGCCCATGGTGTGGATCATGTGGTGCTTGAAGCATCCAGTCATGGTTTGGATCAGCGACGCTTGGATGCTGTGGGTGTTCAGGTTGGGGGCTTTACCAACCTGACCCGCGATCACCTGGATTATCATAAAGATTTTGAAACCTATCTGGCAGCGAAGCTGGGGCTGGTCACGCGTGCGATCAAAGACGGCGGTTCTATCGTTTTAAATGCAGATAGTGATGTGTTCGGCGCTTTTAAAAAAGCTGCTGATGCGCGGGGTCTTAGAGTCATATCCTATGGCGAAAGCGGAACTGACCTCAAGTTACTGGATGCGAGACCTCATAGCGGCGGTCAGCATTTAGAATTTGAGTATTCAGGCAATTCATTTGTCCTCGATCTTCCGCTTGTCGGAACATTCCAGTCCGCGAATATCCTATGTGCACTTGGGATGGCGGTTGCTTCTGGCCTTGAAATGGATCAGGCCGTTCAGGGACTTCATGATATTTCCAATGTTCCGGGTCGAATGGAATTGATGGGAAAATCTAATGCTGGTTCAAACGTTTATGTGGATTATGCCCACACTCCAGACGCCTTGAAAACGGTTCTCGAAGCTGCACGGCCTCACACATCTGGTCGTTTGATCGTGGTATTCGGATGTGGGGGGGATCGTGACAAAGGTAAACGCCCTGAAATGGGCAAGATAGCTGCGAATTCTGCCGACATCGCCATCGTGACAGATGATAATCCGCGAAGTGAAGACGCTTCTGTTATCCGGTCTGAAATTATGATCGCATGTCCAGAAGCGCTGGAAATTGGGGATCGTCGGTCCGCTATTACAGAAGCCATTCGGGTGGGCAAGGAAGGCGACCTTATTCTTGTTGCAGGTAAAGGTCATGAAGAAGGCCAGGTTGTGAAAGGGGAAACGCTCCCCTTCAGTGATCGTGACGTTTGCAAGGAACTGTTGGGGGGGACGCAATGACCTCACCGCTTTGGACTGCAGAAAATATCATAGCTGCCACAGCAGGTGAATGCGCTGAAACAGATTGGACTGTAAACGGTATTGTTATTGATAACCGCGCTGTTTCACCCGGTGATTTGTTCATTGCCATTGTCGGGCCGAATAACGACGGACACAATTATGTGGAAGCCGCAATGGAGGCGGGAGCGGTCGCAGCGATAGTCTCAAAACCAGTGCAAGCAGTCGCGGATAAAATTCCTCTGGTAATGGTTGAAGATACGCAGGTCGCTATGGAAGCCTTGGGAAAAGCATCCCGTTCCAGAAGTAATGCGAAAATAATCGCGGTAACGGGTAGCGTTGGCAAAACCGGCACGAAAGAAGCCTTGGCTCATGTTTTGTCAGCACAGGGTAAAACCCATTGGAGCGTGGGAAGTTTCAACAACCATTGGGGTGTGCCGCTTTCATTAAGCCGGATGCCGATTGACGCTGAATATGCGATTTTTGAGCTGGGAATGAACCATGCGGGGGAGCTTACACCTCTTTCGCAAATGGTTAAGCCACATGTTGCAATCGTGACAACCGTGGCGGCTGCGCATATGGAGTTCTTTGAAAGTGTCGAAGATATCGCCAGGGCAAAGGCGGAGATTTTTAACGGCCTTCAATCGAGTGGTGTTGCCATCATAAATGCTGACATTCCCTACACAGATTTGCTTGTCGCCGAGGCGAAAAAGGTGTCGGGCGCGGATGTCCAGTTATTTGGAGAAAACACGAGCGCACAAATTCACCTTGATGACGTCACCGTCAATCCTCAATCCAGTGAAGTTTCTGCCACAATTGATGGGCATAAAGCTGACTTCACACTTCCTGTTCCCGGTAGGCATTGGGTTCAGAATATTCTGGCAGTACTGGGTGCAGTAAAGGCTGTGGGTGCAGATGTTGATAAGGCAATTGAAACGCTGAAGACATTGAATGCTCCCTCAGGGCGTGGTGTTCAGATTGAACTTGAAACGGTTGGGGGATCATACCGGCTTATCGACGAAAGCTACAACGCAAGCCCCATTGCAATGCAAGCAGCTTTTGAGGTTCTTGGAAATCTGGAAATAAAGGGGCAGGGGCGCCGTATTGCCGTGTTGGGTGATATGCGTGAACTTGGAGAAGATGCGCCAGAAATTCACAGGTCTTTGGCAAATGATCTGTTGGAAAATGGTGTGGATATGGTATATGCGTGCGGGCCTCATATGAGAGAGCTTTATGAGGCATTGCCCCAAAAAATGAAAGCAGCCTACGCGGCCAGTTCAGACGAATTGGTGGAGAGCGTTTTGGGTGCTGTGAGATGTGACGATGCTGTCCTGATTAAAGGATCATTGGGCAGCCGAATGAAGGTGATTTTGGACGCGCTTTTGGATCAGTCTAAGGGTCTTGGTATGGCGTCCGGATCGGAGGAATAAGAGTATGTTATACAATCTACTTTTCCCACTGGCGGAGGATTTCTCTATCTTCAACCTGTTCAGGTACCTAACCTTCAGAACGGGCGGCGCGATTATGACGGCTTTGCTGATCAGTTTTATCTTCGGTCCGACTGTCATCAACTGGCTTAAAAGCAAACAGCACCGCGGGCAACCAATCCGCGATGATGGACCTCAGTCCCATATTATCGCCAAACAGGGCACCCCAACTATGGGGGGCTTTCTGATCCTCATCGCGCTGGGGGTAGCCACCGTTCTGTGGGCGGATCTCACAAACCGCTATGTCTGGTCCGTGCTTCTGGTGACCCTTGGCTTTGGTGCTGTCGGGTTCATTGACGATTATCTGAAGGTGAGCCGTCACAATACACGCGGTATTCCCGGTAAGATGAAGTTACTGCTGCAGGTGGTTATTTCCCTAGCGGCAACGATGTGGATTGTCAGCGCCACAAATCCGGAACTCGCAACCAGCCTTACAATACCGTTTCTGAAAGATGTGTTGCTGGATCTCGGATGGTTCTACGTCCCCTTTGCCATGTTCGTTATGGTTGGTGCATCAAACGCCGTGAACTTGACAGATGGACTGGATGGTCTTGCCATTGTTCCTGTGATGATTGCGGGCGCTTCCTTTGGTCTGATTGCCTATTTGGTGGGTAACACGGTTTTCGCTGAATATCTTCAAATTCAATCTGTGCCGGGATCTGGTGAACTGCTGGTTTTCTGTGGGGCTCTTATTGGTGCAAGCCTGGGGTTCCTTTGGTTTAATGCCCCGCCTGCCATGGTCTTTATGGGGGATACCGGATCGCTTGCCATGGGCGGTGCGCTTGGCTCCATCAGTGTAGTGACGCGTCACGAAATCACCCTCGCTATTATCGGGGGCCTGTTTGTGCTGGAAACCGTCTCAGTGATCGTGCAGGTCGCGTCGTTTAAATTGACGGGTAAGCGCGTTTTCCGAATGGCGCCGCTTCACCACCATTATGAACAAAAAGGCTGGCAGGAGCCTACAATCGTTATTCGTTTTTGGATCATTGCGGTCATTCTGGCACTCGTCGGGTTGGCAACACTGAAACTAAGGTAGAAGTATGGAAAGCCGCGCCTATCAAAATAAGGGAATTGCTGTTTTCGGCCTCGGTAAAAGTGGGCTGAGCACGGCTAAGCACCTTCATGATGGCGGCGCGCGTGTTGTAGCGTGGGATGATAATCAAGATCGCCAACAGCAAGCCAAAGATATTGGCTTAACGGTGAAAGAGATCACTGCGGGGCTTATGGCCGAATGTGACTTTCTTCTGCTAAGCCCTGGTGTACCCTTGACCCATCCTGCCCCTCATCCTGTTGTTGAACTTGCGCATGCTGCAGGTGTTCAAATTATTGGGGATATCGAAGTTTTCCTGAAAGAAAAAACGGCAGGTAAGGTTATCGGTATTACGGGCACAAATGGAAAGTCTACAACCACATCCCTGATCCATCACATGCTGAAACATGCTGGACGGGATGTTGCCATGGGCGGGAATATTGGCACGCCGGTTCTGGAGCTCCCCAGACTATCTGAAAATGGCTTTTATGTTCTGGAACTCTCCTCCTACCAGTTGGATTTAACACCTTCTTGGCACGGAGATGCTGCTGTTCTTTTAAACGTCACACCGGATCATCTGGACCGACATGGCGACATGGCGGGATATGCGGCGGTAAAGAAAAAGATTTTCCAAAATCAATCTTCTGCAGATATTGCTGTAATAAATCACGACAATGTGGTTTGCGCAGCGATTGTTAATGATCTGGGTGGCGTTGATCAAGCGGTATTGGTCGAGATATCGACGGAGCAAAATCTTGAAAGTGGGATCTTTGCGAAAGAGGAAACCATCACTGACAATAGCCCCGGCGGAAATGGTGCGGAGTTCTCACTCGCCGGTGTCGAAGCACTGCGTGGAAAGCATAATCGGGAAAATGCCGCAGCTGCGGTTGCCGTATGTCGGGCAATGGGGCTTACGGACATTGAAATTGCTAGTGGTCTTCTTTCTTTTGGTGGGCTTTCCCATCGTATGGAAATGGTGGCTATCAAGAACGGTGTTCGTTATGTAAATGATAGCAAGGCGACAAATGCAGATGCTGCTGAAAAATCTCTAGCTACCTATGAAAATATCTTCTGGATAGCGGGCGGTCTTGGTAAAGCTGGCGGGATTAAGCCTCTGGTCCCATACTTTGATCGCATTACTCACGCCTTTTTGATTGGCAAAGATGCTACTGAATTTGCTCTTACATTGGAAGGTCATGTTCCTTATACAGTTTGCGGAACCCTGGATAAAGCTGTTGAACAGGCACGTCAGCAGGCGGTTCAAAGCAAAAATGCGACTGTCTTATTAGCCCCTGCGGCTGCAAGTTTTGATCAGTTTCCAAGTTTCGAAGCGCGGGGAGATAGGTTCCGCCAACTGGTTGAGGAGGAGGCTGCATGACCACTTTCTCACGTCTTGACAGATCTGTTGTTGGACGCTGGTGGTGGACAGTTGACCGCTGGACTTTGCTTGCCGTTATCCTGCTGTTGTGTATTGGGGGCGTGATGGTTTTGGCTGCAAGCCCTGCTGTTGCCAACAGAATTGGCCTTGATAATTTCCATTTTGTACGCCGTCAGCTTTTGTACCTTCCAATGGCTTTGATGATCATCCTTGGAATATCGTTAATGTCGCCCTTATGGGTTCGCCGGATGGCGGTTATTCTGTTCGGTGGTTGTATTTTCCTAACTTTGCTAACCCTGTTGATAGGCCCGGAAGTTAAGGGCGCGCAGCGTTGGTTGCAGTTTGGTAGTTTTACGTTGCAGCCTACTGAATTTCTGAAACCTGCCTTTGCTGTTGTCGCCGCGTGGATGTTTGCAGAACAACGTAAAGGCGCTGAAATTCCTGGAAATCTGATTTCCATTGGTTTGTATGTGGTTGTTGTCAGCCTTCTTCTTATGCAGCCGGATGTGGGTATGACCTTGGTGGTTTCTGCCGTTTGGTTTGCGCAGTTTTTCCTTGCAGGCTTACCGATCATGTGGGTGGTTGGATTTCTGGTTTTGGGAATTGTCGGTGCCGCGGGCGCATATGTTTTCTTCCCCCATGTGACGAAGCGCGTGGATCGTTTCCTCAATCCTGAGGGCGGTGATAACTATCAGATTGAACGCGCAATGGAAGCCTTTCAAACAGGCGGGTTCTTTGGTGTGGGGCCGGGTGATGGATCTGTTAAAACTGTCCTTCCTGATGCCCATACGGATTTTATCTTCGCTGTAGTTGGTGAAGAGTTCGGCGTTATATTCTGTCTAATTCTTCTTGGGTTGTTTACTTTTGTCGTCCTGCGCGGGTTTAGCCGTTTGCTGGTGGAAAAGAACTTCTTTGTTGTTTTGGCTGCAGCGGGACTTCTCACCCAGTTTGGTTTGCAGTCCATTATCAATATCGGTGTGAACTTACGCCTCATGCCTACCAAAGGCATGACTTTGCCATTTATCTCCTATGGTGGTTCTTCCATGTTGGCGCTTGCAATCCTTATGGGGATGCTGCTCGCCCTCAGCCGCCGCCGAGCCGGAACGGGAGAGTTGTAATGGTAGAAACTTATGGACACTTTATTTTGGCGAGTGGTGGCACCGGCGGCCATGTATTCCCGGCCCGCGCACTGGCGCAGGAGTTGCTAAAGGCGGGACACAAGGTATCACTGGTAACAGATCAGCGCGGCGAGAAATATGAAGCCATGTTCCCAGGGGTTCATATCCTGCAGGTGCACTCTGCTTCGCCCTCAGTTGGTGGATTGCTCGGCAAAGTAAAGGCTGCGATCAAACTTGGACATGGTGTCTTGCAATCCATTGGGTTGTTGCGCCGATTAAAGCCGCAGGCTGTAATCGGATTTGGTGGGTATCCTTCCATGCCTCCTTGTATGGCGGCTGGATTGTTAGGTATTCCTCTCATCCTGCATGAACAAAACTCCATTTTGGGGCGGGTCAATAAACTGCTGGCAGGTAAAGCCACATATATTGCGACTTCCTTTAAGGAAACCTATTCAGATACTGGTGCTATTACACAAAAAATGGTCTTCACAGGTAATCCTGTTAGACAGGAAATCCTGGCAAAAACGGCGACGCCGTATGACACCTCTGAACCTGGGCAAACGTTTAACTTGCTGGTTTTGGGGGGAAGCCAAGGGGCAACTGTTTTGTCTGATACGGTCCCGGCTGCGCTCATCTCCCTGCCGGAGCATATTCAAAAACGGTTGAGCGTGACGCAGCAATGTCGCCCGGAAGATATAGGACGTGTTGAAGCAGCTTACAGAGAAAGTGAAATCAAAGTAGAGCTATCTTCCTTTTTTGAGAATGTACCAGAGCTGATCTCGGACGCGCATCTAGTCATCGCCAGATCCGGGGCGTCTACAATGGCAGAAGTAGATGTGATCGGTAGGCCTGCGATTTACGTGCCTTACAAATTCGCCATGGACAATCATCAGCTTAAAAATGCTGAAAGCAGTGTCTCTGCAGGTGCAGCGAAAGTAATTGAACAGGACGACTTTAAACCAGAGAAGTTGAAAGAAATCCTACTGGAGCTGATGGATAACAGCCAACTGTTGCAGGATATGGCCATGAAGGCATTCGGTCAGGCAGATCCTCATGCAGCTGAGAAATTGGCAGAGCTGGTGATTGCCAGCTGCAATTTACAAAACACAGAAATGAAAACCCCTGGAAAGGTAGAGGAATGAGAGCCTTACCACTTGATATTGGTCTTGTGCATTTTGTCGGTATTGGCGGTATCGGGATGAGCGGTATTGCAGAAGTGATGCACACGCTTGGCTATCAGGTTCAGGGATCTGATCTTTCCAGAAATGCCAACGTCGAGCGACTTGAAAAGCTGGGTGTTAAAGTCTTTACCGGGCATGATGCAGAGAACTTGGGGGAAACCCGGGTTGTTGTCATTTCTTCTGCGGTGAAAGCGGATAACCCAGAAGTGAAGGAAGCACGGGCGAATATGATCCCGGTGGTGCGCCGAGCTGAGATGTTGGCAGAGCTGATGCGGCTTCGCTGGGCCATCGCGGTTGGCGGGACACATGGAAAAACCACGACAACCTCACTGTTGGCGAGTTTGTTAGATGCAGCCAATATGGAACCAACGGTTATCAATGGCGGTATCATCAATGCCTATGGCACAAATGCGCGTCTTGGAAATGGCGATTGGATGGTGGTGGAAGCGGATGAGTCCGATGGTAGCTTTACCAAACTCCCTGCAACCATTGCCATTGTAACGAATATTGATCCGGAACATCTTGACTTTTATGGTGATTTTGACGGTGTGCGGAAAGCTTTCCATACCTTTGTAGAGAATATTCCTTTTTATGGGTTTGCCGCCTTATGCATTGATCACCCTGAGGTGCAGGCCTTGATCGGGCGTGTGTCTGATCGGCGATTGATCACATACGGAATGTCCCCACAAGCAGACTATCGTGCCGTTGATGTCACTTTTGAAGCCGGCGGTGCGCGATTTAACGTAGCGGTAAGTGATCGCTTGGGCGGGGAGACCCGCACGATGAAAGGGTTCGAATTACCTATGCCAGGTGCTCACAATGTGCTGAACGCAATGGCGTCTGTTGCTGTTGGTGCGGAAATGGGATTTGACGAAGTTGTCCTTAAAAAAGGGCTGCGTGAATTTGGCGGCGTGAAGCGCCGTTTCACCAAAACAGGAACGGTTGGTGGTGTTACCATAATTGATGATTATGGTCACCATCCTGTAGAGATTTCTTCTGTTCTCGCGGCGGCGCGTCAAGCCTATGACGGTAAAGTAATTGCTGTGGTGCAACCTCATCGTTACAGCCGCCTTAATGATCTGTTCGAAGAGTTTTGTACCTGCTTCAACGATGCGGACACGGTAATTGTTGCGGATATTTTTGCTGCGGGAGAACAGCCGATTGAAGGTGTTAATCAGGAAAGTTATGTGGAAGGTTTACGTACCCGTGGGCATCGCCATGTCCTTCCGCTTAAAGGTCCTGAATATCTGGCTGATATGGTCTTGGATGAAACATCCGATGGCGATGTAGTTGTCTGTCTTGGTGCTGGTTCCATTTCTCTTTGGGCAAATAACTTGCCTTCTGAACTGGCAGCACGCAAAGACACCGATGGAGGCGATGACTGATGGGAGAGGGAGGCAATATGAAATTGCTGGATCGTTTGCCTGAAGTCGAAGGTCGCCTTCGCGAAGATGCAAACCTCTCTAAGGTCACCTGGTTTCAAGTAGGTGGCCCTGCGGATGTCCTGTTCAAACCCAAAGGCGAAGGTGATCTTTCGAACTTTTTGAAAAATACACCAGCAGACATCCCGGTTTTTGTTTTGGGTGTTGGCTCAAACCTGCTGGTTCGGGATGGAGGATATCGGGGCGTTGTTGTGCGTTTGGGACGTGATTTCACGGGCATGGATGTGCTGGATGGACATAAAGTCCGTGTGGGCGCGGGGGCGCTTGATGGAAATGTTGCCCGGTTCGTGGCGAGCCATTCTTTAACGGGGGCTGAGTTTCTGATTGGTATCCCTGGTTCTATCGGCGGTGCCCTTCGTATGAACGCAGGTGCCTATGGCTCTGAGGTCAAAGATATCTTTGTAAGCGCCGTTGCCTTAGATCGACAGGGCATGCGCCATGAGCTTACAGCGGCAGATATGGCGTTTTCTTATCGCCATTGCGGTATTCCAAAAGATTGGATTTTCACGGAAGCAGTATTTCAATTGCATCCGGGCGATGAAGTGGAAATATCCAAAGCCATGCAGGAAATAGCTAAGAACCGCGAAGATAGCCAACCCGTTAAAAGCCGTACAGGGGGGTCTACATTTGCAAACCCTGAGGGTAAGAAAGCGTGGGAGTTAGTGGACTCTGTGGGTGGCCGTGGCCTAACCATTGGTGGCGCACAAGTCTCTGAAAAGCATTGCAATTTCCTGATCAACAATGGTGATGCAACGGCAAGAGACCTGGAGGCTGTTGGGGAAGAAGTTCGACGTCGGGTTTTTAAGGAGCACGACACACTGCTCCGTTGGGAGATTGTTCGAATTGGCGAAGAAGGTAGCGTAGAATGACCCATGTAGCAGTATTGATGGGAGGCTGGTCAGCTGAGCGGGAAGTGTCCCTCTCAAGTGGCGAGGCATGTGCAAATGCACTTGAGCGAGTTGGCTATAAAGTTAGCCGTGTCGACGTTTCCCAGAATATTGCTGCCGTTCTGACTGAGCTGCGACCTGATGTCTGTTTCAACGCTTTGCATGGCAGATATGGTGAAGATGGCACCGTTCAGGGGCTTCTGGAAATTCTGGGTATTCCTTATACACACTCTGGGGTTCTCGCATCCGCGCTTGCCATGGACAAGCCAATTGCCAAAGAGATTTTTGCAGCTCATGGTATGGATGTGGCAAAGGGGCGGACTTTTACCCGCCAACAGATCCTTGAAGGGGAAGATTATCCGCTACCGCTGGTCATTAAACCGCTGAACGAAGGATCCAGTGTGGGGGTTACCATTTTGCTTGAAAATGAAAATCGCAAAATGGTGGACATTCCTTGGACCTTTGGCAATGAAGTGCTTGTTGAAACCTACATCCCTGGCCGTGAAATCCAGGTGGCTGTTATGGGAGATCAGGCGTTGGGTGCAGTAGAAATTCGCCCTCTCGGTCGTTTCTACGATTATGAAGCCAAATACACTTCTGGCAAGGCGGAACATCTCATGCCAGCACCGCTATCCCCTGAACAATATGAAGAAGTGCTGGAGTTAGGGCTACGGGCTCATCAAGCGCTTGGATGTCGGGGGGTGAGTCGAAGCGATTTCCGTCTTGATGACTCCGAAACGGGAGATGGAAAATTCATCATTCTGGAGACGAACACTCAGCCCGGAATGACAGAATTGAGTCTGGTGCCGGAGATTGCACAACATGCCGGGATCAGTTTTGAGGAACTGGTTCGTTGGATTGTGGAGGATGCCTCATGCGACCGATAAAAGTTGATCAAAATGATCGGCCCGTCCAAAATGCGCGCGCAACGAAGAAGAAACGAGTGCGTAATAAAAAAAGGTCACCAAATCAGGCCAGTATTTTGACAAAGCTAAAGTCATTTTCCATTCCGTTGAATTTCAAGTTTTGGAAAAGTTCAACCCAGAAAAAACGCACATCTGGCAAAGTGAAACGGCGTGTTGCCCCTTCTTGGGGAAGGTTTGCTGTGATTGGGGGATCATTAGCTGCTTTGGCTGTTTTAACCGGTTTTGTCGGATACCTGATGGTGCGTGACGCCTGGATTTCAAAAACCGGTATCTGGTTGGATGAACAACGGACTGCCGTCATCAAAGGAGCCGGGCTGGTACTTGCTGAAGTAAGTGTCGTTGGACGCAATAGAACAGATGCATCGGATCTTCTTGCCGCCTTGCAAATTGACCAAGGAGACAACCTTGTAGATTTCGACCCGGCGGAAGCCCGCCTTCGCGTTGAAAAACTGGGGTGGGTGGAAGAAGCAGCAGTTATGCGGAAATTCCCTGACGAGATTTTTATCCGCATACAGGAGCGTAGGCCTTTTGCAAGATGGCAAATGGATGGAAAAACTGCTGTCATCGACAGAAAAGGGGTTGTCGTTTCCCGAAAAACAGAAGCTGAGTTCGCGCACCTTCCAAAAGTTGTTGGCGAAGGGGCCAATGAACAGGCTGCTGAGCTTTTTGATATGCTAGCAGAAAAACCTGCCCTTTTCACACGGCTTCAATATGCCGTGCGGGTTCGAGATCGCCGCTGGAATCTGGAATTTGATAACGGCGTAAAAGTGCTTCTTCCCGAGGAGGGGACGGTTGCCGCCTGGACGCAATTGCATGAATTGCAGCAATCGCGAAAAATTCTGAATAAAGGTGTACTCGCGATTGATCTCAGGGCATCTGACCGGATGTTTGTCCGCCTTCGTGAAGGGGACGCTGAATTTTTGAGAACTGCGGATAGCGGAAGTAGCTAAGTAGAAAACGGCTATAGAGAAGGTAATTTAAGGAAATGGCCACAGGACGTAACGGACCTATTGCAGCGCTGGATGTGGGAACAACCAAAATTGGTTGTTTTGTAGCTGTGGAAGAAACCGGTGGTTTGCGCATCAAGGGCGTTGGGCATCAGGTCGCTCGCGGGATGCGGGCGGGGTCTATTACAAATATGGAAATGGCCGAGGATTCCATTCGCTCCGCCGTTGATGCTGCTGAGCGTATGGCCGGAGAGACTATTCGTGAAGTCTATGTCAGTGTGACAGCTGGGCAACCAGCATCGCAAACTGTTGAAGTCGAAATGTCCATTGGGGGACAGGAAATTGGCGACAAGGATCTAATTAAAACCCTGAAAGAAGCGCAAACCGGATATAAACCTGAAAACCGGACTGTTATTCATGCGTTGCCTGTTGGGTACAATGTTGATGGCAATAAAGGGATCAGGGATCCGCGGGGCATGTTTGGCGATCAATTCGGGGTCAGCATGCACATGGTTTCAGTCTTGAACAATCATGTTCGGAACCTCACCACTTGTGTTGAGCGATGCCATCTTGGTGTGGCGGGGCTTGTATCTGCCCCCTATGCAGCAGGACTTGCCTCGCTGGTTCAGGATGAAATGGACCTTGGCGTGACCGTTATTGATCTTGGGGGCGGTTCAACCTCATTTGCAGTCTTCTATGACGGTGAGATGGTTTACAACGAGACAATTCCAGTTGGCGGTACCCATGTCAGCAATGATATTGCAAGAGGATTGTCAACGACACTTGCCAATGCTGAACGTATGAAGACTCTCTATGGTAGTGCGCTCGTTAGTTCATCAGATGAAAAAGAGATCATTGATGTCCCCTTGATTGGGGAGGCAGAACACCATGTTGCCAACCATGTTCCGCGCTCGATGCTGGTTGGTATTATCCGCCCAAGAATAGAGGAAATACTGGAAATTGTCCGTGATCGATTGCTTGCGTCGGGCTTTGCAAAAGTAGCCGGAAGGCGTGCAGTAATCGTTGGCGGGGCTTCTCAACTGGCAGGCGTACAGGAGCTTGCCGGACGTATCCTGGACAAGCAAGTTCGGATCGGTAAACCAATACGAGTAAAATCTCTTCCTGATGCTACCGAAGGCCCCGCCTTCGCTGTAGCCGCGGGGTTATTGTCCTTTGCGGTCAAAGAAAATTTCAATGAGCAGCTGAGCGGCAATTTATTAGAGAAAACCCCGAAAAATCGGCTTTTACGAATCGGAAACTGGTTCAAAGAGAACTTTTAGCGGATAAAAAAATCTAATTTTTTTATCTATATGTAATAAGAAGGGTTCCATTACATACAATATTTGGTATTGTTGGTGTAGCCTGCGTTTTTTAGGAGGGACGTGCTGTGGGGATTAATTTATCAGTACCAGACCAAACTGAGCTTAAGCCTAAAATCCTTGTATTAGGAGTAGGCGGAGCCGGTGGGAATGCCGTAAACAACATGATCCGCTCCGAACTACAAGGGGTTGAATTTGTTGTGGCCAATACGGATGCGCAAGCGCTGAAGCAAAATTTGGCCGAGTCCCGAATTCAACTAGGAGCTGAACTGACTGAAGGGTTGGGCGCAGGATCCAAGCCACATATCGGTGCGAATGCTGCGGAAGAAGCGGCCGAAGAAATCAACGCCCACATGAAAGGCGTTCATATGTGTTTCATCACCGCCGGCATGGGCGGTGGGACGGGAACCGGTGCTGCCCCAATCGTTGCCAAGGCTGCGAAGGAGCAAGGTATCCTCACTGTTGGTGTTGTAACCAAACCCTTCCAGTTCGAAGGCAATCACCGTATGCGGATTGCCGAAGCTGGAATTGAAGAGCTGCAGAAATATGTAGACACACTGATTATCATCCCCAATCAGAACCTGTTCCGTATCGCCAACGAAAAAACCACGTTCGCTGATGCCTTTAACATGGCTGATGATGTGCTGCATTCTGGTGTTCGTGGCGTAACTGACTTGATGGTTATGCCAGGCCTGATCAACCTTGATTTCGCTGACGTTAATACGGTGATGAGCGAAATGGGTAAGGCTATGATGGGCACTGGCGAGGCTTCTGGCGAAAATCGCGCTATTGAAGCTGCCGAAGCGGCGATTTCAAATCCACTTCTTGACGATGTTTCCATGAAAGGGGCGCGTGGTGTTTTGATTAACATCACCGGCGGAATGGATTTGACACTTTATGAATTGGATGAAGCTGCCAATAGAATTCGTAGTGAGGTTGATCCGGAAGCTAATATTATTGTTGGTTCCACATTTAATACCGAAATGGAAGGCACCATGCGTGTGTCCGTAGTTGCCACGGGTATTGGCGCGGGCGAAGCCCTGCAGCCGGTCGCACCAAATGTAACCGCACTTCACAAACCAACGGCTTCTGTAAATCCAAATGTCGGGTATGGTTTTGGTCGTTCGGAAACTTCTTCACCGGTTGCTGATATCAGCGCTGCTGGCCTTACAAGTTTTGGTGCCACAACTCCGGATGCACCGGCTCATCCTTTGATGAACGCTTCTGAGGCGTCTGATAATGGCGGGATCAATATTGTAGGAACAACTGAGAGCCTGACGAGTGAAAGCAATCTCGCACGGGAGGTCGAGCCGGACCTACTGTCCGACATTGAAGATGTGTTGGAAGAAAGCTCACAAATTCAGGCAGAGAGTTCCGATACTCAGGACGTCTTTAAGGCACCTCCAGCGATGAAGGTCGAGCGTCAAGCTGAGGAGCGTATCAATCCTGTTGCGCGGCAAAGTGCAGAGGAAGCGGCACAGCCTAAGAAGAAACGCAAAGGTCCTAGCCTTTTTGAACGGATGACTGGTGTGGGTCGATTGAGCCGCAAAGTGGAAGCTGAGCGCAAAGAAGCAGGAATGGAGCAGCCTACCGTTCGCAAAGAGCCAAGTGCGCCTATTAGCAAACCTGCGGCATCTGCTACTGAGGCTCCGAAGCGGGAAACTCCAGTTCAGAAAGAAGAAGCATTGACACCTCCCTCTGTTAAAGTGGAGACCAAATCGGAAGATGAGGATCTGTTGGATATTCCTGCATTCCTTCGTCGTCAGGCTAACTGATCCAGAGCGAATATTATTAAAGGGGGGCGCTGTAAGGCGCCTCTTTTTTTTATGGATAATGTTGAGTGGCCAACAAATTTTAACCTTTGTTTCATTATAGAAATAATTGGTAACAAAAGGTGATTTGTCTTCTCAAAGGGTAATCTATACACATAAAGTCACAGAAAACTGTCAAGCAGGTAAGTGACTTAACATGATGACATATCAGAAAACACTTCGGAATAGCATTAGCTGTACAGGCGTTGGGGTGCACGGTGGTCAGGTTGTAAATATGACCTTGAAACCAGCCTCTGTAGGTACTGGTGTTATGTTCCGCCGAACTGATGTCGCTCCTGAAGTGGCGAATATTCCTGCCCGCTTTAACACTGTTACAGAACTTGTCATGTGTACAACAATCGCAAATGAAGCCGGCGTCAAGGTTGCAACCATTGAACATTTGATGGCTGCTCTGTCCGGAAGTGGTGTTGATAATGTTATTGTTGAACTTGATGGGCCTGAAGTGCCTGTTATGGACGGCTCCTCCGCACCCTTTATTTTCCTTATTGAATGCGCGGATGTTGTCGAACAGGATCAGCCGCGTCAGTACATCAAGATCTTGAAAGAGGTAGAGGTTCGCGAAGGGGATGCCGTTGCAACCCTGACACCTGCTGACAATGTATCTATCTCGTTTGAAATTGATTTTGATAATAAGCGCATTGGTCAACAACAATGCCGCTTTAATATGAGAAACGGCACTTTCAAGAAAGAGCTGTCCCGTGCACGGACTTTCGGTTTCTTGAGCGAATTGGAGCAACTCAAAGCGATGGGTCTTGCAAAAGGTGGCTCGCTTGAAAATGCGATTGTGCTGAGCGGTGAAGATGTGCTGAACGAAGAAGGTCTTCGCTACGATGATGAGTTCGTTCGCCATAAAGCATTGGATGCCGTGGGAGATCTTTATCTCGCCGGTGCGCCAATTATTGGTGAATTTAACGGTTATCGCTCCGGTCATGCGCTAAACAACAAACTGCTGCATGCTGTGCTTGAGGATAAAGATGCATGGTGCCTGACGACAGAGGCGCCGTTGCGTAATTCTCAGGTTGGCGGTGCCTACTGGCCGGAACAGAAAGCCGCGGCACCTGCGATGGCATGAGCCTTCAAATAATTCAATAAAAAAGGCACGGTGTAATCCGTGCCTTTTTTTGTGCGCTTAAGGGGTGTTACGCAGTTTTCCGTTTTCTTTCGCGTCCAGCCAGACTTTTGATTAGGCCACTTACAGCGGAGCGAACAGCAGGTTCGTCAATTTCACTGTAATTGCGGACCAGTTCGATGGTTGAGCGGTTCTTGCCGCCATGTTCCATTGGAGAGCTTGATGTGAGGGGCTCTAGCTGATCAAAGAAATAAGAAACATCTACTTCAAGTCGTTGTGCGATTTCATACAGACGACCTGCACTTACACGGTTGGCGCCAGTTTCATATTTCTGTACCTGCTGGTAAGAAATTTCAAGGGCTTGAGCCAGATGTTCCTGTGTAAGGCCCATCATCGTACGTCTCTCTCTGATGCGTTCACCGACGTGATCATCAACCCGTTTGGCGAGTTTACTCATTAGCTGGTACCTTTCTATTTTACTGAGGGCTCTGGAAAGCCCATAACAACACATTACTCTAGATATAGGGGTAGGAGGTCAGCGCTAACTAAAGCACCAAGCGGAATCTTCACGTGGAAGTTGGTGGTTTAATTCTCGTTTCCCTCGTGTGGATCGTAACACATCTTTAGATAAAAAGGAATGCTCTTAAATACATCTTATGATTAATCCTTATATATTAAATACTTAGGGTGAAGCGTTATATGCAATTTTAGCTAAATAATGAAATAATTGTGAAAAAGGTTCATCATACAAATATCTTGTAACAGCGCTTTTCAAGTGCGGGTTCATTGGATAAAATGCCTGAAAATAACCGCTTTGCCTTGGTAGGAAAAATGCCGCTCCGGAAACTTAAAAATACAGTGCGTTTAGTCGCCATCCCCTTGTTATTCAGCGGGTTTCTAGCTGCCTGTAGTAGCGATGACGCGGTTGAAGACTATCAGGAAGAAGCTGTGCAAGTGCTCTATAACAGGGCTCTTGTCCAACTTAATAATGAAGATTATTTGCTTGCGGCACGCAGCTTTGATGAAGTGGAGCGTCAGCATCCATATTCTGTGTGGTCCACCAAGGCGCAATTGATGTCCTCTTTCGCCTACTATCAAAGCAATAAATATGATCAGGCAATCCTTGCGGCGGATCGTTTTATCGAATTGCATCCGGGAAATAAGGATGTTCCCTATGCTTATTACCTGATTGCGATTTCCTATTATGAACAAATCACTGGTGTAGGGCGCGATCAGAAAGTGACACGGCAAGCGTTGGAAGCCTTGCAGAAAGTGGTGCGCCGTTTTCCAAATACGGAATATGCCCGCGATGCCCGGTTGAAAATTGATCTGACACGGGATCATTTGGCTGGCAAGGAAATGGAAATTGGACGCTATTATCTAAACTCCAAGCAATATGTCGCAGCTATCAATCGCTTTAGGCAGGTCATTGAACGTTTTCAGACAACGACCCATGTGCCGGAAGCCCTGCACCGTTTGACAGAAGCCTATTTGGCCCTTGGTGTGACCGATGAGGCGCAAAACGCGGCGGCTGTTCTTGGCTATAACTTTCCGGGAAGTGAATGGTATCAGGATTCCTATGCGCTGCTTGACGATAATTATCTAAAGCCTGAAGTGGACGAAGATTCCTGGCTGGTGAAAACCTGGAAAAAAGTTTTCTAGGTGACATGGGCTGATGCTGGCGTCCCTCTCAATCCGCAATATTGTTCTGATCAACAAGCTGGATCTATCCTTCGCTGAAGGCCTGTGCGTTTTAACCGGTGAAACCGGGGCAGGTAAGTCCATTCTGCTGGATAGTCTTGCACTTGCTCTCGGCGCACGTGCAGATACGGGTTTGATCCGTGCAGGTCAGGAAAAAGGAAGTGTGGCAGCGGAGTTTTCCTTACCCGCTGATCATCCTGTATATGGAATGCTGGAAGATCTGGATGTGGCGCGGGGTGAACCGCTTATTCTTCGGCGAACTATCAGCTCCGATGGTCGTAACAGGGCCAGCATTAATGATCAGGCTGTTAGCGCTGCGCTTCTCAGGTCTGTCGGGGATGGACTTGTAGAGATACATGGACAGAATGCTGAGCGTGGGCTGTTGGACGCCCGTGGTCACCGGACCGTACTTGATGTTTTCGCACAACTTGAAAAGACGCTTACTTCTGTCCGGAAATCATATGAAACCTTTGTGGATCTGACAGATAGATTAGCTCAGGCAGAAGACGAAATGGCCCGCGCGCGCGAGGATGAAGATTATCTTCGCCATGTGGTCGCAGAACTTGAGGAGCTCTCACCTGAAGAAGGTGAGGAAGAAGTTCTTTCTGAAACGCGAGCAAAACAGATGCACGCGGAAAAGATCGCAGAGGCACTACATGACGCAAGTAAGTCCCTCACTGATAATGGCGGGGTCGAGGGAAAAATCAGAACAGCGACACGTGCAGTGGAAAGAGTGTTGGATAAGGCGGGTGATAGTTTAGGGCCTGTGCTTGAAGGACTTGAGCGGGCGGCAATTGAACTATCTGAAGCCGTGATGACGATTGATGCTGTTGGCCGGGACCTTGATATGGATCCAACAGCACTGGAGCATGTTGAAGAAAGGCTTTTCGCCTTGAGGGCCGCCGCCAGAAAACACAAGTGCGACGTCTCTGCTCTTCCCAGCGTATTGGAGCAGTTTCAGGAAAGGCTGCGTGCCGTTGAATTTGGAGATGCTGAAATCCAGCGTTTGAAGGAAGAAGTTCAAAAGGCGCGCGCTGACTATATAGAGAAGGCAGAAGCGTTGAGAGCCCAGCGGATCAAAGCGGCGACCAAGATGGACAAAGCAGTGATGGCTGAGTTAGAGCCTTTAAGGCTTGGGGCAGCCCGTTTCATGACCCGTGTGGAGGAGTTACCTGAGAATTCCTGGTCAGCTACTGGAATGGATAAGGTTGAATTTCAAATCGCAACAAATCCGGGTAGTAACCCAGGACCACTGATCAAGGTTGCCTCGGGCGGTGAGCTTTCACGATTTATGTTGGCGCTGAAAGTGGTGCTCGCGCAATCCGGTTCTGCCCCAACTTTGGTTTTTGATGAGGTGGACCGCGGCGTTGGTGGTGCGACTGCGGATGCTGTGGGAGAAAGGCTTGCAAGACTTGCAGATGAATTGCAGGTTCTTGTAATTACCCATTCTCCGCAAGTTGCTTCCATGGGTGATGCGCATTGGCACATTAAAAAACACCAACAAGAAACCGACACTGTGACAGATGTCATTCCGTTGGATGAAGCTGCGCGCCTAGAAGAAGTGGCTAGGATGTTGTCGGGTGCAAAAATTACAGACGAAGCCCGGGCGGCCGCACGTACTTTAATTGAAGGATAATTCCATGGCTGAGAACACCCCCCTTTCGCTACAGGATGCAGCGGAAGAGCATGAGCGCCTGTCTGAATATCTGAAAGAGCAAAATCGCGCCTATTATCAAGAAGATGACCCTAACATCTCTGATGCAGAATATGACGCGTTGATGCTGCAATTGAAAGAGTTGGAAGCGGCTTATCCTGATTTGGTAAAAGCGGACAGCCCTACTCAGACGGTCGGGGCGGCCACTTCGCGCGGGTTTGGTAAGGTTCTGCATGCTGTGCCGATGCTATCCCTGGATAACGCCTTCGATAATGCGGACCTTCGTGAATTTGAAATACGGGTTAAGCGTTTTCTGGGTCGGCCGGTTGATGAAAATGTGGCTTTCTTTTCCGAACCCAAGATCGACGGCCTTTCTGCGTCACTTAGATACGAAAAGGGTGTGTTCGTCCGCGGTGCAACGCGAGGAGATGGTCGGGAAGGTGAGGATATTACCGAAAACCTGAAAACCATTGAGGATATCCCCAAGCAATTGCAGGGAGACAGTATTCCGGACGTATTTGAAGTTCGCGGTGAAGTTTATATGGCGATCTCTGATTTTCAGGAACTTAATGAAAATCAGGCGAAGAAAGATGCAAAAGTCTTTGCCAATCCGCGAAATGCAGCAGCGGGATCACTGCGTCAGCTGGATGTGAAAGTTACCAAAAGCCGGAAGCTGAAATTCTTTGCATACGCATGGGGGGAAGTTGCCGAACTTCCCGGGCAGACTCAAAAAGAAATTCTGGATCAGTTCAAGGCTTGGGGTTTTCAAGTGAACCCGTATTCGAAAGTATGCCTGAATATGGAAGAGGCCATCGAGGCATATAATCAGATCGAAGCAGATCGCGCCTCGCTGGATTACGATATTGATGGCGTTGTGTTTAAAGTGAATCGCCTTGATTGGCAGGATCGCTTGGGCTTTGTAAGTCGCAGTCCGCGATGGGCGATCGCACACAAGTTTCCGGCTGAAAAAGCGATTACCAAACTTCTGGCTATTGATATTCAGGTTGGACGCACTGGGGCGCTGACACCTGTTGCGCGTCTAGAGCCTGTGAATGTGGGCGGTGTTGTCGTCTCCAATGCCACGCTTCACAATGAAGAAGAAATCGAACGTAAAGATGTCCGCATCGGGGATACCGTTGTCATTCAGCGTGCCGGTGACGTAATCCCGCAAATTGTCGAAGTGCAACTGGATAAGAGAGAAGAGGGTGCTGAGGTTTTTGAATTTCCAAAAACCTGCCCTGTGTGCGGAAGCCACGCGGTACGAGAGAAGAACCCCACTACAGGGAAAGATGATGTGGTGCGGCGTTGTACGGGTGGACTGGTTTGCAAAGCACAAGCGGTGGAACGTTTGAAGCATTTCATTTCCCGTAATGCTTTTGATATTGATGGTTTGGGCGCAAAACAGGTGGAGCTTTTCTATAATCTTGAGAAAATCAAAACGCCTGTTGATATTTTCCGGCTTGAAGAAAATGACAAAAAAGATCTTCGCAAGATTAAAAACCTGGAAGGTTTTGGGGATAAGGCAGTCAGTAACTTATTCAATGCCATTGACGATCGGCGCTCGGTTGATCTGGACAGGTTTATCTTTGCCCTTGGCATCCGTCATATTGGTCAAGGTAATGCACGACTTCTGGCGAAGAATTATTTGACCATTGATGCCTTGATGAAAGCTTTCGACGCGGAGCAGACAGATCAGGGAGTCGCCTACACCGAGCTTCTCAATATCGATGGGATTGGTGAAGCAGTTGCCGATGCGGTTAAAGAGTTCTTTAGTGAACCACAAAACCGTGAGCTACTTTTTGATCTTATGAAAGAGGTAACTGTTATTGAATTTGAAGCCCCAGATCTGGAGAGTGAAGTCGCGGGTAAAACCGTTGTCTTCACTGGTTCACTGGAGCTGATGACCCGCGCCGAAGCTAAAGCTCAGGCAGAGAGCTTGGGCGCAAAGGTTAGTGGCTCGGTTTCTGCGAAAACAGATTATCTGGTTGCCGGTGCTAAGGCAGGATCGAAACTTAAAAAGGCAGAAAGCCTTGGTGTTCAGACCCTGACAGAGCAGGAATGGTTGGATATGATTACTAAAGACTGACTTGGAGCGGTTTTGTTGCTTCAATAAGCCAGTCTTTGACGTCACCTGACAGGAGAGGTGAGATCTTTTCTCTCACCTCAGCATGATAGTCATTAATCCAATCGATCTCATCTGAGTTTAGAATGGATGTCTCAATGAGTCTGTTGTCAATGGGTGCGAATGTCAGGTTTTCAAATGCTAATGTCTCCCGCTCTGCTCGGGTTGGGGCTTGGTGATCAACTACCGTCACCAGATTTTCGATACGAATGCCGTATTCACCTGTTTTGTAATAACCGGGCTCGTTAGACAGAACCATACCTTTGGTAAGGGCTACGGTGCTTGGCATTTTTGATACGCGGTGGGGTCCTTCGTGCACGGAAAGGTAGCTACCAACCCCATGGCCCGTACCGTGGTCATAATCCAGCCCTTCTTTCCATAAATGTTGCCGTGCAAGGGTATCCAACTGACTGCCCGTTGTCCCTTTTGGGAAGGCTGCTGTCGCGAGGGAAATATGCCCCTTTAAAACAAGCGTAAACCGCCGCTTCATTTCATCTTTCGGCTCACCAATGGCCACAGTGCGGGTGATATCCGTTGTACCATCAAGATATTGTCCGCCGCTATCCACTAGATAGAGATTTCCGCGCTCCAGCGTTTTGCAACTTTCTTCTGTCGCGCGATAGTGGACGATAGCACCATTGGAACCTGCGCCAGAGATGGTATTGAAACTGACATCTTGAAAATGCTCTCCTTCTGAGCGGAAGGCATATAATACACTTTCAGCTTCCAGTTCATTTCTTTTTCCATCTTGCGCCGCAGCCCCAAGCCAGTGAAGGAACTTGGCCATGGCAACGCCATCACGGATATGCGCTTTACGCATACCTTCAACTTCAACTTCATTTTTCGTTGCTTTAGGCAACAGACAGGGATCCTCTTTCCGTATGATTGTTGCTCCTGCATTCTCCAATTGATCAATGAACCATTGGCTTGCGGAAGTGGGATCTAACTGGACTTTCTTGCTGCCAAGTTCTGCAAGGCGCGCGGTCATTTCCTCTGGTGCCCGAACGGTTACGTCTGGGCTGAGTGATGACGTTACACTGGGGCTTAATTTACCCGGGTTGATAAACCAGTCTGCAGTGCCATCAGCGTATAAAATCACCTGCGACAAAGCGAAAGGTGTACAGGGAAGATCTGCCCCTCTCACATTCAGGAGCCAACACACAACATCCGGCAGGTTATGCAAAACAGCATCAATGCCGTCTTCTTTTAATATATTTGCGATTTGGGTACATTTCTCCGCACTTGTCTGACCCGCAAGGTCATCAGGATGAGACCTCACCAATGCCAGTGAATGAGGGGGGCGGTTTTGCCAAATGTTATCAATTGGATTTGAAGGGAGGGTAAGAAATTCCGCTCCTGCTTTGTCGGCAATGGACTTTAGGTTATTTACAGCACTTTCAGTATGTAGCCACGGATCAATGGCGAACCTACTATCGACTTTCAATGTTTCGAGCAACCACTCGCTCAGGGGCTCCTCGCTCACATGGCGAGGCGTGAAGAGTTTTGTATCCACTTCATTCTGCACCTGTAGCGTATATCTGCCATCCACAAATATTGCTGCGCTCTCCTGTGCGACTGCGGCAAATCCTGCTGATCCTGTAAATCCTGTCAGCCATTTCAGACGTTCAGCGGAAAGTGAGGTTGCTTCCCCATGAAATTCATCAGCCAATGGGACAAGGAAAACATCTACATTTTTCTCCCGCATGGCTTCCCGTAATTCTTCAAGTCGTTGGGAGCTGGCAGGTCGATTAAGAATATCAGCAAGCATTTCATCGCGAAGTTCGCTCACCAGTTCTGAGGCTCTTTTATGCAGAGAATCTGAAATGCCGGGAAAGAAATGCGGAATAAGTTGACTATTGTCGGGGCGTTTTGGCGCTGCAGCAATGGATTTCAGGGTTAACAAAAAGTTATCTTCTGTCCATTTCAGGCCATCTGCTTGTTGTTCTGTATTGATGTCTTTGCATAGCTGTTGAAGTGTGTCGAGCACCGGAATTCCCCGTTATTTCAAATGGTTGCCCTCCCTATATGACCTATCTTAAAGGTAATTTCAATTGGAGCTATGCATTTTCTGCAATGCACCATTTCCAACTTAGCGGGCAGATTTGGCCTCTAAGGCATTGTTTTTTATTGTGTGCGGTGCAATATAAACTTCATCAGGAACAAATGTACGGAGTTCACGATGTTTGCAAGAAATGAGAAATACGGAAAAGCCCTTCACCTGCCATATGGTTTTGAAGCCATCAATGCGGAAAAGAAGAATACGGCTGAGAAGACGACATTTTTCATGAAGCTCATGTCGTACTTCCTACCAGCGAGTGAGGTTCAGTCCATTGTGGATGTGAACCAGCAGCTGGAACTGAATCTGGATCGAGGATTTCTCAATCAGGCAGTTACCAGCGAACTAAGAAACCATGATTCAGCCGCAAACCAGAATGACGGTTTGGTGACTGAAGAGAAAATTGCTTAAATCAAGTCAGGCCCGCGTGACCTGCATTGTAGGAGAACACAAAATGTTCAGCTTTACTGAAAAAGATCTGGATGCCGTTGCCCTGCTGCGGCCTATTACAGCAAACAACAACAAAATTGATATCGAAGGTGCAATTGCCAACGCACATCAACTGCGTAGCGCATATTTCACAGCAACCTTCAAAGCAGTTTTTGGTGCAGTTGCTGATCGTTACAAAACATACCGTGCAAATCAGAATGCAATCGCAACACTGAACGGTATGTCAAACCGTGAACTGGCTGATATGGGCGTGACACGTTCTAACATTCATCACGCAGTACTCGGTGATGTTGTTGTTCGCCCATCGCTGACAAAGAAACTTTTCCAACTGGTTGTATCTGGTTTTGAAGGTTTCCGTCACTGGCGCAGCCAGAAAAACGGTTATGAGCAACTGATGGCTATGGATGCACGTCAGCTGAGCGACATTGGTCTGACACGTGGTGACATTGCAGCCGCTGTAAGTGGTAAAGGCTTACTTGCTAACGACAACTATACTGCTGCTAACGACGAAACAGGTCGTAAAGTCAGCTAAGTAGATGGTGTATAGTTGATCAGAAAAGCCCGGTTTTCACCGGGCTTTTTTTTATGTTCTCTCAAGAACAAGTGTATGCCATTGACCCACGGCATATCGACGTTTTAATGCCAGCCCTTGTAGGCGATAAGCATTGCGCACCATCACTTCCTGTTTTCCGAGCAATCCTGACAGTATAAGTGTTCCATTGACTTGCAGGGCTTTTGAAATTGTAGGTGCCAGGGCAACAAGCGGCCATGCGAGGATATTGGCAACGATCAAATCATATGGTGCTTTTTGCGATAGATAATTATCGTTAAGTCCAGTCGCTTCAATAGCGCGAATTAGCGGTAAAAGTTTGTTCTGGCGCGCGTTTTCATAAGTGACTGTAACGGCATCCGGGTCAATGTCGCTTGCTGTAACCGGACGGCCCCACGCTTTGGCAATCGCGAGCGCCAATACACCGGAGCCACATCCCAAGTCCAACGCATTCATTATATTTTTGCGTTTGTGCAGATCATCAATTGCGTTGAGGCACCCAAACGTTGTCTCATGAAGGCCTGTCCCAAAGGCACGACCTGCATCAATTGTAAGGTCGTGGTAAGAGGTAACCCTGTGTTTCGAGTCATGGGAGCCATGCACGTAAAATCGTCCTGCGGAAACAGGAGGAAGTTGCTTCTGACTTTCGCTCACCCAGTCTTTTTGCTCCAGCGGTGCAAGGGTATAATTTACATCCTCTGGAAGCTGGTCAACAATCCAGCCGTCTGGTTCTCCATCAAAAAGCGCATCCATACGCCAGACACTACCATCATCAACCTCCTCGGCCAATGAGGTGGTGAGGGCATGGTCTTCAAACAGCATTTCCAGCATTTGAACTCTATCCAGACTATCGGATAAAGAAAGTTGCCACAGGTTCGCGGCTTCAGGCGATTTGGACAAAATTTTCCATCACTTTCTTGGTTCCGGCCTTATCAAAGGCGACTTCCAGTTTAATTCCGTCTTTTTTCAGGACGCGGCCATATCCGAATTTCTGATGGAATACTCGGTCCCCTTTTTGAATGCCACTGTTGCCATCGTTGACAGCTTTAGCGCTATTATCAATAAGGGTTTCATTCTGCTTTGCGCGCCGCAATAAAATATCTGACAGATGGCCAGCTGTGCCACCAGACCATTGGCTGGTGCTTGCCGTTTCTGTATCACGCCGGCTGTAAAGGCCGTTTTCGCCGTGTTCAATTAAATGTTCCGCTGGAAGCTCACTGACAAACCGGCTGGCAATAGACGATTGCCATTGTCCATGTATGCGGCGGTTGCTTGCATGACTGATAAACAGGTTCTTTCGCGCGCGCGTGATGCCGACATAGGCAAGACGGCGTTCTTCCTCTAATGCTTGCAGACCGTTTTCATCCAAAGCCCGCTGATGAGGGAACAGGCCTTCTTCCCATCCGGGCAGGAATACAGTGTCATATTCTAGACCTTTTGCCGCGTGCAACGTCATAATACTGACCGCGTCATCATTTTTATTCTGGTCGTTTTCCATGACAAGCGCGACATGTTCCAGAAACTCATCAAGGCTTTCATATTCGGAAAGGGCGCGGACCAGCTCTTTCAAACCTTCAACGCGCTTCGGGCCTTCAGATGTTTTGTCATCCTTCCACATCTGCAGGTAGCCGCTGTCTTCCATAACCTGTTCGGCAAGTTCCGCCGGGGGAATGAAATCTTTTTGTTCCCGCCAGCTGTCGAACTTCTCCATCAGATCTTTAAGGGTCGTATGAGACTTGCCCTTGAATAAACTATGTTCAACCGCATATTCAGCGGCACGTGGCAAAGACATGCCAAGGTCATTGCCGATTTTTTGAAGGGTCTCCAGTGCCTTTTGACCTAAACCTCGTTTTGGCAAGTTATAGATCCGTGCAAAAGCAAGGCCGTCATCTTTTTGATTAATGACCCTAAGGTATGCCAGCATGTCGCGAATTTCTTTGCCTTCATAAAATCGCAGGCCACCGATAATACGATATTGGATGCCCAAAGAGAGGAACACCTCTTCGAACTCACGTGTTTGAAAACTGGCGCGAACGAGGATGGCAATGTCGTTTAAGCTCACTTTTTGGCGTTGCTGTGCTTCGATTTCTTCTGCAACCCATTTGGCTTCGGCTTGTCCGTCCCATATGGCTTTCAAGATAACTTTTTCACCATCGTTATCTTCGGTCCACAAAGTTTTTCCAAGGCGGCTTTCATTGTTATGGATCAGGCCAGAAGCAGCCCCCAGAATGTGGGCAGTCGAGCGGTAGTTCCGTTCAAGGCGGATAACATTGGCGCCTGGAAAATCTTCTTCAAAGCGAAGAATATTGCCGACTTCTGCGCCGCGCCATCCGTAAATGGACTGGTCATCATCGCCCACACAACAGATATTTTTATGCCCCTGCGCCAATAGCCTAAGCAGCAAATACTGTGCAACATTGGTATCCTGATATTCATCCACCAGAACATATTTGAAACGATTTTGGTACTTCGCCAGAATATCAGGGTGCGCCATAAAAATGCGTAAGGGATGCAATAGTAGGTCACCAAAATCACACGCGTTGAGACCCAGAAGCCGTTCCTGATAAATACGATAAAGCTCAGTTGCGCGGCCATGGGCGAAACTGTCCCCATCCGCAGATGAAATCTGATCCGGGGAAAGGCCTTTGTCTTTCCACCGGTCAATGACGGCAGCCAATCCACGTGGTGGCCACTTCTTTACGTCAATGCCTTCATCAAGCAGGATCTGTTTGATCAATCGCAACTGATCATCGGTATCTAAAATGGTATAGTTGGGAGATAGCCCAACAAGTTCCGCATGTTGTCGAAGCAACCAGACTCCAATTGAGTGGAAAGTCCCCAGCTTGATATCGATGGCTTCTGGCCCAATAAGGGCGGCTGTACGCCCCCGCATCTCCTGAGCGGCTTTGTTGGTAAATGTGACCGCAAGAATTTCCCATCCTCGCACATCCTTGGTATTCAGGATATGTGCAAGTCTGGTAACGAGAACCCTTGTTTTACCAGTGCCCGCGCCCGCCAAAACAAGAACGGGTCCATCGGTTGCTTCAACCGCAGCCCGCTGCCCTTCATTCAGGCCATTGAGATAGCTTGTATCCACTGTTTTTGCTTGTGGGGCGGCATCGAAAGCGGCCAGATCAAATTCGTTTTCCATAGGTCTTTGTATATCCTATGGTCGCGTTTTGTTCTAGTCTGTAAAGTGAGACTCAAGCCTATTTATTTTCTTCCTCGTCCCGTTCTTCAAGTTTAAGAAGGGCAGCGTTATACTCACGCAGTAAATCGTGGTAATGAAGCAAGCCAACAAGACGGGTTTCCGTTGCTGTATCGATAACCGGCAAACATTCCACTGCCGCCTCTGTCATGATCGAGAGGGCTGACTTAAGGCTGGAATCCGGAAAAATAACCGGTCCATCTGAATGAACCAGGTTGCCCGCAAGTGCTGGATCTTCATCCGTGTTTCCAAAAAGGTGGGGGCGAAGGTCTGCATATACCAAGCGGCCAACGAATGACTTGTTTTCAGGGTCAATTACCACAAACTTGTCATGATTATGCTGGCTGACGATGTGGCGTAGATCTGTCATATTGGTCGCAAAAGGAATTTCGATGAAGTCACGATCCATGATGCCGCGAACTTGTCGATATTTCAGAAATCGCAGTGCGCGGCTTTCTTTAACGTCAATGTTTCGACGTTCCAGTTGAACCTGGAAAATGCTTCGGTCGAGCAATTGTTTTGTGATGATCGTTGTCACCGCAACGGCCACCATGACTGCGATGGATAATCGGTAGTCGCCCGTTAATTCAAACACGATCAGAATTGTGGATATCGGCGCGCCAAGAACTGATGAGGCTACTGCTGTCATGCCGATAATGGCATATAGTCCGTGGCTTGCAGCCATTTCAGGGGAGATATAGGCGGCAATGATACCGAAGGCCCCGCCCGTCATCGCCCCGACGAAAAGGGACGGGGAGAAAAAACCACCGCCAAATCGGCTACCCGCAGTAATGCCCACTGCAATTGTTTTCACCACAATCAAGGACAGAAGCAGTATTAGATCATATTCTTCTTTAAGGGCCTGGTCCGTTGCTTCATAACCAACACCAATGATTTGCGGAAACGCGAGGGCAATAATTCCTAGAACAAATCCGCCAGCTGCAGGTCTAAAGACGTCCGGGATCTTAAACTTGTTGATCACTTCCTCAGAGAAAGTGATGCTCCAGACAAATAGAAGTGCCACTATGGCGGAGACGACACCCAGCAGAGCAATAGCCGGAAGTTCCCACCATGTGACGATGTTATAGTCAGGAATGATAAAGGCAGGGAAATCTCCAATGTGTATGCGGCTAACAACGGTGCCGACAACAGATGCCAGTACAATAGGAGCAACGGCCTGAGTGGCTAGCGATCCGATGACCACTTCAAGGGCGAAGAACATGCCCGCAATCGGCGCGTTAAAAGACGCCGCAACACCTGAGGCAACCCCGCACCCGATCAGAATTGGATAATATTTGGAAGGAAGTCGCAGTCGCTGCCCAACCTGACTGCCAAGCATTGCGGCAAAATGTACAACAGGGCCTTCCCGGCCTCCTGAAGATCCTGTTCCGAGGGAGACACCGCTTGCAAGAAAGCTGCTGATCCCAACCCAAAGTTTCATTTTTCCTTTTCGAAGGACAGAGGCCTCTATAACGTCCGCAACGCCTTGTATGCGGCGTTCTGGTACAGCGTATCTCAAGAAAACACCTATGATGAGGCCACCAATAACCGGGATCAGCATAATCTGCCACCACGGTAAGTCAGCAGTTCCGCTTACAACTAATTCATCATCGAAGCCGTAAAACAGATTTTGAGTTTCGGCAATCAAGAAGCGGAACGCCAAGGCTCCGTATCCTGCAAGTAAGCCTATGCCGAGGGAGCATAAGAGCAGTTTTACGGACAGGTTGTTCTTAACGGCTCCCGCAGAGGACCAGAGTTTCTTTTTTGACAAGTTAAACTCAGAGAAAAGCATGATGCGTGGAACCTTGGACTATAAGATTTTATTCTGTTTGTTATTTGTGAGTGTTAGCACTACCTGTTTTATGTCGATACTGCAAATCTTTCAACCGGTTGCGAGATAAGGGGCTGCCCATTTCAAAGATGATTTGGAGTCTTTAAGTGGCTTGTACTCACAGCCAATAAAACCGTCATAACCCTGCCTTTCTAAATGACTGAACAAGGGAGCATATGCAAGCTCACCCGTTCCAGGTTCACTCCTTAGTGGGGGGGAGGCGATCTGGATATGCGTTGTCAGAGGTAGATACTCCTGCAACCGATCGAGAACGGTCCCGTAAATGCGATGACAATGATAAAAATCGAATTGTAGTCTCAGGTTAGGGGAGTTGATATCTTTAACGATTTTTGCGGCTTGATCGAAGTCACACAAAAAATAGCCTGGCATATCAATTGGATTGATAGGCTCAATCGTCAATGTGATATCTTTTTGCGCTGCATGTTCAGCAGCCCAAGTCAAGTTTTGGACATACAGGGCTGTTTGCGCCTCTTTGGATATTTGTGAGGAGTTAAGGCCCGCCATAACATGCAGTTGCTTACATCCAAGTGCAGTTGCGTAAGAGATCGCCTGAAAGACGCTTTCTTGAAACTCAGACTGCCTATCGGGGAGGGAGGCAAGGCCACGCTCTCCTTTATCCCAATTGCCGGGAAATAAATTAAACAGTGCTTGAGTGAGATTATGGGCGGCGAGCAATTCTGCCAGCTCTGATGCGGTATATTCATATGGGAATAAATATTCGACGGCATCAAAACCGTCTTCGGCAGCAAGAGCAAAGCGGTCGCGAAAAGGAACTTCGGTATAGAGAAAGCTCAAATTCGCGGCCAGCTTGATCATGGGAATTATCCCTCAGTTTTCTTGATGATTGGTTCCGCGAAAGAGGGGGCCTGATCCCAGGGGAAGAGGATCCATGTGTCCTGACTGACTTCTGTAATAAAAGTATCTACCCGCTGGCGGCCTTTTGGCTTTGCATAGATCGTAGCAAAATGGGCTTCCGGAATCATTTCGCGGACATATTTTGCTGTAATGCCGCTGTCAACCAGATCGTCAACAATCAACCATCCCTTACCGTTGTTTGGAATATCCAGACCTTTAATGATATCGACTTCACCAACGGTTTTATCGTCGCGGTAGGCTGCAATACACACGGTGTCGATGTTGCGGATGTCAAGTTCTCGGGCCACAATCGCCGCTGGGACCAGACCGCCTCGTGTTACTGCAACAATGCCTTCAATTGGTCCGATTTCTGAAAGGCGCCACGCTAGCGCGCGTCCGTTTCTGTGCAACTCTTCCCAGGAGACAGGGAAATATTTCGTATAACCGGCTGGATCGCCCATGTTCACGCTCCTCACATGAAAAATGTTGCGCGGATTTTTATCTCGTTCGTGTGTAATTGAAAACCCCCAAAAATTGGGAAAAGGCTCAAAAGTGCTCTATATTGCCCATATGGGACAGAAAAAGCCGACAAAAGCACAATTGCGCTATCTGATGATGGGGAAATATCAGGCTGGAGGCAAGCTGCCACTTTTTGATCGTGATGGGCAAATGATTAAACCAACCACCATAAAATCGTGCGTTGAGAGTGGGTGGGCGGAGCCGTGGTTTAATAATCCAATTAAGCCGGATTGGTTGGTGTGCCGATTAACGGATGAAGGCCGTCAGCAGATACCAGACTAGATATCAAACGTGATCGCTGTCGCAATTATTGTGATTTATGTAAAAAAATACTGATTTATGCTCGGAAATTGGGCAATGTTTCACTGCGACGATTTGGATATATTCTAGCGGGGGAAATCGTGACAGATTCAATTGAAGGCCTTCTGGCGGCTACAGTTCTTTTCTTGGCAATTCACATTATTCCATCCAGCTTTTTAAGAGGCGCGCTTGTGAACAAAATTGGCGAGCCTGTCTATATGGCTGGCTATAGCATCCTGTCCGGTATTCTGATGGTGTGGATGGTGTTGGCATATTTTGGTGCTCCTTATGGCGATATAATTTGGGAAACCGGAAATTGGGCGCGTTATGCCGCCATACCGTTGATGTTTGTGGCCTCCGTTCTGTTTATTGGCCCGTTTACTGGAATGAACCCAACCGGAGCAAAGGCGCAGAAAACAATTGATAGCGTGGGGGCGTATTCCGGACTTAACGCCATTACGCGTCATCCGATGATGTGGTCTTTTGTGCTTTGGTCAATTGTGCACCTTATGAACAATGGCGATGTCAAATCCATCATATTCTTCTGTGGTTTTGGGGGATTGGCTCTCGCAGGGACATTGTTAATTGATGCCAAGCGTGAAAAAGAGTTGGGAGAGAAGTGGGATGAGTATGCACGCCGTACGTCAAATATCCCATTTGCAGCTATTCTAACGGGGCGTGCCAAGTTGAGTGTCAAGGCATTATGGTGGCGTGTGGCTATTGGCGTTGTAGTCTTTATGGCCTTCTACCACACGCATCTGATGGTGATTGGGGTTTCACCTTTTCCATTTAAATAACCGGTTAATCAGACATTACCATGCAAGTTGTGCTGCCGTGGGCGTACAACTTGCCATTTTCATCCACAAGGCGTGCCTCTGCGGTTGCCATTCTGCGCCCCTTGTGTACGACATGCCCTGTGCAGATAACTTTTCCCATGCCCGGCATCATGGCGCGAATGTACTTAACGTTGAGATCGATTGTCGTATAACGTTCGCCAGCTTCAAGGACGGAATGCACACTGCACCCCAGTGCGGAATCCAGCAATGTCGCAGCATAGCCACCATGTACCGTTCCAATTGGGTTTAAGTGCCCCGCAGCTGGGACGCCTTCAAAAACAACTTTTCCTTCTTCTGCTGAAACAAGATCAAAATCCATGGTGTCACCAATCGGGGCACGTTTTTGGCCTTGGTTAAAAGCGAGGTTTAACTGTTCTAGGCCTGTCAATTTACTTAAGTCGGGGGAGGTTTTCATTTGTCTTCTCTTGTTAGTTTATTTTTTGGACTATGCCTGTCTCATTTGTCAAAATCAATAACGGACATCACACTTTTCTTGAAAAATTTCCTAAATCCGAATAATTTACAGTAAATTATTTGATATACGGAAAAATATTCTGATGAATAAGGTCGATAGAGAAATTTTAAATATCCTGCAACTTGATAGCCGAAAATCCTATTCTTCAATTGGAGAAGTTGTGGGGCTTTCAGTAACCGCGGTTAAGGATCGTATCGACAAGCTGCAGGCCAAGGGCGTGTTCCAGAATTTCTCTATTAAGTTAAATCGAGAGCGTGTAGGTGCAGATGTATTGGCCTTCGTTCAAGTCGCGATTGATCGTCTTGAAGACTGTCAAACGTTTGAAACCGAAATGCGCAACACTGACAGCGTTTTAGAGTGCCATCATATTACAGGGGCATTTAATTATCTTTTGAAACTGGTGGCCCCCTCGATGGCAGAATTAGAGAAAATCCTCACTGATGACATAAAAATCGCTGGCGTGGTCGGGCGCACAGAAACAACTATTGTTTTTTCCTCCCAGAAAGACAGTGCCTTCATAAACTGTGTGAAAATGGGAGAGGGTAATGAATGAGCTTATTATTTTGTTCGCCAAAAGTGTCGGGATTGGCGTTGCTATTGCTGCCCCAGTTGGTCCGGTAGGAGTTCTCTGCATGCGAAGGGCTGTCTCTTCTGGACGGTTGTCAGCTATCACTACGGGGCTTGGCGCAGCAACCGCTGATGCAGTCTACGCATCAATCACCGCTTTTGGCTTAACCGCGATCGCGGATCTTTTGCTTGAGTTTAAAACACCGGCGGCGGCCATCGGTGGGATCTTTTTGATTTTTCTCGGGATTAGAATTGCGCAGTCAGCAATGAAAGGGTCTGAGGTCTCTGCGGCAGGATCCATAAGTACGAAAAACTTGCTGACGGGTTATTTTTCAACCTTTCTGCTAACGATGACCAATCCGGCAACAATTCTCTCCTTCGCGGCGATATTTGCGGGTATTGGTTTTTTGCAGAATCTCTCTGATAAATACTCAGCTGTTTTGCTTGTTGGCGGTGTATTTTTAGGGTCAACAATCTGGTGGATTATCCTTGCCAACCTTGCCACAGAATTAAAGAAACGCCTTGGTGCCAGGTTTGAAAGATACGTCAATTTTCTCTCGGCCATCATTATTGGCTTGTTTGGTGTGCTTGCGTTGGGTAGCCTTTTGCTCGACAATTAATTATTGTTGGGGCTGCAACAATTATTGAATCGATACATCTGACAGGAGTGGTAGATGAAAATTCTTCCAGAGATTGAAGCAATTCACGCGGAAATGACTGAGTGGCGTCATAAAATTCACATGCATCCGGAAACAGCATTTGAAGAATATAAAACCGCTGATTTTGTCGCTGAGAAGCTCGAGAGCTTTGGACTTGAGGTTCACCGTGGTCTAGCGAAAACCGGTGTCGTCGGAACATTGAAAGCCGGAACTGGTAATCGCGCCATTGGTCTTCGGGCTGATATGGACGCGCTGGATCTGCAGGAACTTAATGATTTTGCTCATAAGTCTCAGATTGACGGTAAGATGCACGGTTGTGGTCATGACGGTCACACTGTGATGCTTCTTGGTGCCGCAAAATATTTGTCAGAAAGCAAAAACTTTGACGGTACCGTTCATTTCATCTTCCAGCCTGCAGAAGAGAATGTTGCTGGTGGGCGCGTGATGATTAAAGACGGCCTGTTTGAAAAATTTCCGGTGGAAAGCGTTTATGGTATGCACAATATGCCTGGCTTTGAGGTTGGCGAATTTGCAGTGCGGACAGGACCGATTATGGCATCAGCCGATTTCTTCGAGGCAAAAATCACAGGTGTTGGTGGTCATGGGGCTTTCCCACACCTTACCGTGGACCCGATCGTTATCGCATCTGAAGTTATCGGTGCCTGGCAGAAAATTGTCAGTCGGAATGTTGACCCGCTAAAATCCGCGGTTATCACGGTCGGGCAGATTCATGGCGGTCACACAGGCAACGTGATCCCGGAAGAAGTTGTCTTTAGTGGAACAACTCGTGCTTTCGACCCGGAAGTTCAGAATATGATTGAATCCCATATGGAGCGTATGCTGAAAGGCATATGTGACGCCTATGGGGCGACATGCGAATTCACTTACGATCGTCGCTATGCGCCTACCATCAATACGCCTGATGAAACCGCGATGGCGATCTTAACCGCACAAGAGCTGGTTGGCGAAGCTGCTGTCGATAAGGATGTCACACCGGTAATGGGCGCAGAAGATTTCTCCTGGATGCTACAGGAACGCCCAGGCTGCTATATCATGATCGCCAATGGCGCAGGAGAAGGCAGCTGTCACGTCCATAATCCAAAATATGACTTCAATGATCAGATTCTGCCTCTAGGGGCGACTTATTGGAGTCGTTTGACTGAACGCATTCTCACAAAAGACGCGGCGTAGTAATAAAATTACCGCATTAGCCCGATATGGCGTCGGGCTAGTGACGGAGAACACAAATGCGTGATTTAGGGTTTTGTGTTTTATTATCTTGTTGCCACATTAAGTCTTACACCCGTTCCAAACTAATGGAGTGATGTTTGGTATGACAGTACAGGTAAAATTCTGGGGCGTTCGAGGGTCGATTGCGACACCTTCACCTAACCATATTAAATATGGAGGGAATACCTCTTGCGTGGAATTGATCCTGGACGATCAGATTATTATCTTCGATGCCGGAACAGGGGTACGTAATCTGGGTGATTGCTTGCTGGGAAGAGGTATTACAGATTACCTGTTCTTGCAGTCCCACACCCACTGGGATCATATCAACGGCTTCCCTTTCTTTGCGCCTGTGTACCGCGATGATGTAAACATCAAGATTTATGCAGGCCATTTGGGGCATAGTTGTGGCATCCGTCATGTTTTGTCGACTCAGATGTGTCAGCCTACTTTCCCGGTTCCTTTCGACGCTTTATCTGCTGAAATTGATTTTTGCGATTTTAAAGCAGGTGAGAGCTTCTCGTTAGGTAAAGGCATTGAAGTTTCAACGGCTCCACTTAACCATCCTGATGGCGGTACAGGATACCGTGTTGAATATGATGGTGTCAGTGTTTGTTATGTTACCGACACGGAACATACACTTGGTAAAATGGATGAAAATATCCTGAAACTAATCGAAGGGGCTGATCTTGTCATTTATGACAGCACCTATACCGATGAAGAATTCAGTAAATATATCGGTTGGGGGCACTCCACCTGGCAGGAAGGCGTAAAGCTCTGTCAGGAGGCAGGCGCAAGGCAGCTTGCCATTTTCCATCACGACCCTTCCCATGATGACGAAAAGATGGACAAAATTGCAGAGGCTGCTGCCAAAGAATGGGATGGTACATTGGTTGCTCGTGAAGGGATGACCTTGGAGCTTGAAAAGAACAAAGTCCCGCTTCTGGTTGATCTCGCCTGTTAATCTTTGCTGACCAGTGATTGATAGAAAGCCTCTATTAACGGGGTATTTTCTTTGCTGCGATGCATAATAAGATACTCACGACGTTTGATGTCGCTGTCATTTATTCGCACCGATTTCAGCCTTTTGTCATGCATGATTTCCCGGCGGGATAGGAAAGTACCCCCTAGATTATTGGCTGCAGCTTCAATAACCATATCTGTGTTGGGATAATACTGAGCTGTATTCTCCGTCAGTTTGAGATGTTGCAGAATGGTTTTTTGAATGCTTTCTTCCAGAGGGTTATCGGAAACCAGAATAATATCATTGCTTCCAATCTCACTTGAAATGACCTCATTATAATTGGCAAGAGGATGCGACTTGTTGACGCTAAATGTTAGTGGCTCTTCTGCAATCGGAAAGCTAACGAGATCATCATGGCTTGAAGGTGAGCCTGAAATTGCAATATCCACAAGAAAATCCTGAAGGCTGGTTTCCAGAGTGGTTTGATCTTCTATGGAAAAACTTAGCTTAATGTCTGGGTATTTGTTTCGAAAAGAAGCCGTTGTAGGGAACGCACGAGCGGCAATGTCGCAGGCAATTCGGAGTCTGCCTGATTTCATCTGCATAATTGATGTTAGTAAATGATGTGCTTCTTCTGCAATGTTGAAGTATCGATCGGACAGGTTCAGCAGTAAAGATCCGGTTGACGTTAGAGTGACGGACTTGCCAACGCGCTTAAAAAGTTCAGCGCCATATTGAGTTTCCAGGGATTTGATTTGTTGTGTTACAGCAGGTTGTGTAAGGCCCAGAAATTTGGCCGCAGCGGTAAAGCCGCCAGTTTTTGCAACGGCGTGAAAAGCCTTCAGCTGAGTGTGAGTGATTGTCGGGTTTTGTACCATGCCCGGCTGATTTCCTTTTGTTGTCACTTTCACGATCTCGGCTTTACAAAATACTTTAGTTAAAAAGAACCTATAATGGAATATAAAATATTTATAATATTTAAAAGGTTGTGTTGGCGTTATGCCCAACTCTTAGCACAAATTCTTCCAACCATTTTAAAGGAACTGAATGACGACAGAAACTGCTTTCCACAAGTTTGTTCAATTGTTAAACAAAATAAAAACAAAAAATATGAGGGAAGAATGCTCTATTTTATTCGTCATGGTGAGGCGGCAAGTTCTTGGGATCAGTCTACTGATCCTGAGTTAAGTGAATTGGGGCGCAAGCAAGCGCAGCACGCCGCTAGAATAATGAAAGAGGAAATAGAGCCGATTTCGATTTTCAGCAGTCCATTGAAACGTGCCCAGGAAACCGCTGCGCCGCTTGCTGAATATTGGAATAGTGTACCTAAGATAATTCCCAACATTGCAGAAATACCTTCAGATGGTATTCCGTTCGATAAGCGTCGAGAATGGTTGAACGAGATCATGGTTTCCGGGTGGAAGGATCAGGCAGATAACTTGCTTGAGTGGCGTAACGGTATCCTTGATATAGTCAAAAACCAACGCGGTGATGCTGTTTTCTTTACTCATTTTATGGTGTTGAATACAATTGTTGGTGCAATTGATAATGTGGATGCCATAATGAGCTATCGACCGGATAATTGCTCGATCCTGAAAATCGATAACTCAGGATCGGAACTATCTATTGTTGATAGAGGCTTGGAAGCATCTACTGTGGTGGGATAACGGCCTGACCAAAGAGTGTTTAAGTTAAGAGCTTTACCGGAGTGTTTAAAATGACGGATGAGACTGCTCAACATCAAGATGACCAGAGGAATGATGGCTATCAGGTTGAGGAACAAATTGGTTTCCTGCTGCGGAAAGCCCACCAAAGGGCTAGTGCCATTTTCCAAGGGCAATTTAACGATCATCAGATCACTCCAACACAATTCTCAACTCTTGTAAAACTGCGGGATCGCGGGGAAGCTTCACAAAATCATCTTGGGCGACTTACGGCTATGGATCCCGCTACCATTCAGGGAGTTACCCGTCGTTTGATTGACCGTGGACTTGTTGCCACAAAGGCAGACGAGCAGGATAAGCGGAAAATGCTACTTAGCTTGACGCCAGAAGGTGTAGCGCTGATTGAAAAGCTTGTCGATAAAGGGAAAACGGTAACAGAACTTACGCTGGCTCCTATTAGCGCTGAGGAGCAAAAGCAACTATTAGATCTTTTGAAGAAGATCACTTAATGCCAATCAAAAGGGGTTTAACTTGGCTGAATTAGATCTAACGGGTTTTAACATCGTCCTTGTGGATGATAATTCCTATATGGTGTCTCTTCTTCGCAGAACCTTTGCGGGGCTTGGGGTTGGTAACATAAAGACTTTTACAGATGTGAAAAGTGCCATCGATTTTATCAAGTTGGTAAAAGAAAACCCAACGAAGGCGGGCATGATGAATTTGGATTTCATCGTGTCAAATTGGCAAATGGCCCCGATTGATGGTTTGATGTTCCTGAGATGGATCCGTACACACAGCGAAAGTCCGAACAAATTTATTCCATTTTTGATGGTCACAGGCTTTGGAGACAAATCAAAAGTGGAAGAAGCCAGAGATCTTGGGGTGACGGAAGTGTTGGCAAAACCGTTTTCCGTGAATTCCGTCGCGGATAAAGTCTTGCAACTATTGAGTTCTGGACGGCAATTTGTTCAGAATAAAGACTATTTCGGACCGGATAGAAGACGTCAACTCCTTCCCTACGAAGGAGAAAACAAGCGATTGCTGACGGAAAAAGATCCACGTGTCAAAGTGATTTACGAGTAGGAGGAGACGATGAATAAGCCAAAAATCGAAGTGCGTCTTTATCGTATGAGAAATCGCTTGATGGAGAAAGCGGGTGGTATTGGGGCGACTGCAGAAAACAGTGATTTCCCTGTTCATATTCTTGAAGAGACAGAGCATCTTTTTCAGGAAATGATCTCTGACTATCCAGACTGGGTGCAGGACAGCTTAAGCAAGCTTAGTGGTTACGTGGAAGTTTGTATAAATTTTGAAAACAAGCGCATTGTTACCTATAAATCGATTAACGAAATTGCTCATGAAATGAAGGGGCAGGGGGGGACGTTTGGCTATCCGCTTGTGTCAACATTTGGCGATAGCCTTTATGATTTTACAGGGCCGAACGCTGGCTTATCAGACAACCATGTCCAGATTATCAAAGCCCATGTGGACGCAATGAAAGCCACCATCAACGGCCGAATACAAGGGGATGGCGGGCAGATTGGACAAGAATTAAAGAAAATGCTGTCCGCAGCGATCAGACAATATCAGTAACCAAGCCTCTTTCACATTATAGGCATAGATACCGTTTTGTTCTGAAGGCCTCTGCTTAAAAGCAGAAGGCTCATCAGTCTTATTGCGGGAAAGATTTATGCTTAAATTCAGAGTGTTGTCTAAAAACTTTGTGACGTTTGGTTTAGCTGTTTTTTTCGGGATGTCCTCAACAGTTGCTAAAGAGGCGTTTCAGAACAAACAATCTCCTGATCGTACCATTTTACAGAATATGCAGGAAAAGCGTGTCTGGAATGACCCCGCTGAAGCACATGAAAACCCGTTGTCAGATAAGGCGGGAAACCAACCTAAGGCGATCCCTTATGAAAAACCAACCCGTTTTATTTCTCCCGATTTAAAGTCCGGTGATGTACATTTTAGGCATCCCGTAGCGGCATCACCTGGCGTAAACGGGCTAACGCCTGATATTGAAATTGCTTTTAACAATATCGATCCCAAAATGTCTGCACTGATCGTCCAATTGGGCGAAATAGCCGTCTGCCTTGATGAGCCTGAATACTACTGTCTTTCTGATAAAAAGCTTATCCAGAAAGATCTGAAAAAAGAGACACAGAGTTACCATCACCCCTTATGGCCGGGAGTGAACATTGCCCGGAAAGATAATGCGTGGGTATTAGAAAATAGAGATGGGCTTAAACGGGTCTACTTGTCAAATGATGGGCAAAAGAGTTTTCAGCTAAACTATGTCGAAGACGAATTTGGAAACTTTATTGATTACAGATATGACCAAAATAGCAAGAACTTGCTGACTGTGAGTTATGGGCCGCAGAGTGTTACTTCTAAAGGGGTGAGACGTATCGATTTTCGCTATCATGAAGGTGAACTGACACAAGTATTGTCCTCTATCGGACGAGATGTATTTCATTCGATTGAGGTAAGTCATTCTCAAGATGTGGCTGCGCGAGTGCGGGAATGTTCGAGAGTTATCCAACGGATATATTGTAGGCCAGAAATTAACTTCAAATGGACCCAAGGTTCATCTCCTAGGTTGGAAGCTGTGAGTTACGGCCGAGATCTCGTGGCAAAAGTCCATTACGAAGAAATGGAGGAACAACATATCCTGAAACAGGTGGATTTTCTTCTGAAAGGTAAACGTGTTAGAGCGGATCAATATGAGTTTCTTGACCCTATTAAAGATGGGGGGAAACAGAAACATTATGGTCGCGTTTATTGGTATAAATCGGACCAGCAAAATGGGCGGTTTTTACAATATGGCCGTGGGGTTGAAGCCGATCTTGTTATCTTAAGCGGGCAATTTAAAGCCCCGCAAGGGGGGGCAGTTCAGCTAAGTGAGCAACCGAAGTTAGCTGAAACTAGAAATAGCTACGGTCTTCATGAGTTGGAACACGGAACTTTCTTGCTGAAAAACTCTGTGGAAACAGTCAATCTGGTAGATCGAAAAAAAACACTTTCGCAATTCAGGTATGATAATTCAGGCAGGCTTGTGGAGGAAAAAACTGGAGACATTGTTAGAACCTCCAAATATTGGGTGCCCAATGTAGATGAAAATCCTCATCATCTGAACAGATTGCAATCGATTACAGTCGAAAACGAGGCAGAGAAGACAAAAGTCTCACGGTCGTTCAACTATAAATTTGAAGATGGAAAGCTACGTTCCGTAGATGAACGAGTGATAGATTCAAGCAATAGCAATAATCATGTGTTCTTGAAATATGTATTCGATGAGCATGGAAATGTTATTGAGCACCTTGGTAAAGGTGGGGTTGCGACCAAGATAAGTTACGAGAAAATTTATGCTTCCTTCCCTGAGAAATTGGCCATAGAGGGTCCGGGCCGAAACGAAGTGGCGGTCCTGACTTTTGATCCTCGTTTTGGAATACAGACATCATCTATATATGATGATGGTAGTTTCGAAAGAGTAGAGGTTGGGCCTTTTGGCTTGATACAGGCACGTAGTGAAAAATATACTGACCCAGTTGACAAAAGTGCTACCTCTGTAGCCTATACCGCCACGGAATTTATAGAATATACCGCTACTGAAAGCGGTGGACTGCGAAAAAGTTTCCATAAAGCACAAAAAGCGCCGGATCAACAACAGGTCACAATCTCAAAAATAAACCAGACAACCGATGCTTTTGGACGTCTGGAAAGCATGAGTTCCGCAAAGCATGACACCACAGGCAGAGTGATCGAGGAAGTAAGGATCGAGCAGAGCTTTGTTGAGGGTAATCGTCATCTTAAGCTGATTAGAGATAATCAACTTTTTCAGGAAGTACACTTTGATCAGTTCGGGCAGGTCACTTTTGAAAAGAGTGGTGAATACGGCGAAAGTCGTTTTACTTATGATGAAAATGGACAAGTTATTGCCGTTGAAAAAGGTGGAGAGAGCTTAACCTTGCGTTATGACCAATTTGGTCGCCTGATTGAAAAAATACTTCCAGCCGGTCAGCGTTACAACATTCTGTACGATGCCGTTCATAAAAACAAACCAGCTACGGTTCACTTACCATCTGGAAAGAAAATCTCATATTTCTACAACGCCAAAGGTCTCACAACACAAAAAACCGTCCATATTCCAAATGCCAGATCAAAGAAGGGGTTTTTGAAATTTGACATCTCTTACAGTTATGTTGGAGATCGCCTTTCGGAGGTGTTGTATCCAAACGGTAGTCGCATTGGTTACACTTATGACAATAGTCGGCTGAAAGACATACATTGGATTGAAGTTGCGAATAAGAAATGGATGGAACAAGGAACCATTATCTCCAGATATGAGCCGGATATCACGAAGGGCCAAAAATCACTCAAGAAGTATTTAGCCAATGGTATGGTGGAAACTTATCGCTGGGCGGCTAATGGTTCCATAGAAGGGATTAATTTCAAGAATGAGGCCTCTGATTTAAGTGATGAGTTTAGTGTTTCTTATCTACACAATTCTTCAAACAATCTTCAAAGCGAAATACTTGAAAGAAAAGCTGTAAACACATCAACCTCGGCCCTCTTGGCATATGAATATGATGCGCTGGATCACTTAAAATCTGTTCTGTTGTCGTCAGAAAAGTCTTCTGCTTCTGACATGAAGTTGGCTTTCGATAGTTTGGAAAATCGTCTTAGGGGTGCCAAAAGAGACCGTTTCGGGAACTTAATATCGAACAATCGAGCTGACCGAACTATCGCAGCCCATACATTTGATATGGAAAACAAACTGACTTCCAGTGTTATTCAGAAAGGGAACAAACAGTCCCTCGTGGAATATGATTATGACCATTTTGGAAAACGTCTTTCGAAATCTGTGAAAGGCGTTGGAGCAAAATACTACATTGATCCATTCTACGAACTGCAGATTGATGAAGATGGTGCATTGCAGGAAAGCCTGTATGTCTGGGACCATATGGGTAAGGTCGCAGTGTTTAAAAGGCAGTTGGACGAAGAACATCTTTCTGCACTCTATGCTGGAATCTCATTGGCTGATTTGGAATTGGGTGATCAGTTTTTAAGTGAGGCAAACAAGAAGATTGATCAAGCAACAGATAACGCCTTAACTTTCTTGAAAGTTGAAAAGGAGACCTTAATACTTCTTTCGGTTGCTGCCATTGTTCTTATTTTGATTTTGCGATTAAACACAAAAACGGGTTGTGGGTTTTTTCGTAGCACGACCATTAACACCGTATTGATTTCATATCTGTCGCTTTGCATGTCACCCACCGCCTATGCATTGCAAGCGATCTCCGATCAGGAAATCACGGATGAAGAAATTGTTTTCTTCCATCACGATGTTCGGGGCAGTTTGGTCGCAAGATCTGGTGGCGATGGTGTGGCTCATTTTTTGCCTCGTCCGACGCCTTTTGGGGCAATGCCGGATGCCGGTGCCGACCAGAAATATCGTTTTGCAGGTTTAGAGTATGATACCGAAACTGGCTTATATTATGCGGGAGCAAGATATTATGATCCTGTGCTGGGTGTTTTTCTTAGCCCCGACCCAATTAGGGCAAGTAATAATCCTTACGAATACGCAAATGATAATCCAGTAAATCTTGTCGATATATCAGGGATGATGCCGCATGAGCCAATTCCCTTAACTGCACCTGATGCTGATCATCCGGAGGCAGATCCGACACTGGAAGTTGCCGTTTCAGCAGGTTCCCCTAGTGCTCCCGCGAGCGCAATTGAAATGTCCGCTGCAGCTGAAGACGCGCCTCAGGTATCGGATGAAGAGGAGGAAGACGTAATCGACGAGCCGGATAGATGGGTTCGATATCCAACCTTCTCCCGCCTTACTTTTGGGTATCAAGAAGGTGTTGAAATACCTGAATATGATGATCGGGAACCCGAATATGAAGAGGCTGATGAGGAAGAGTATAATCGACATATTCGGGGTGAGTATATGCAAGGCTGGACCCGCTTCGGTGGCTTCGTTCAGGCTCTGGGTTCGGCGTTTTTGTTGGCCTTGTTCGCCTCCACATCCTTTGAATATGAAGATGGAGATATCGCAGAGGCAGGCTTTGGTAGGGATCTACTGGCTAATTTTCTAACGTTGTTGGTTTTTATCGGCTTTAGTTATGGGTATTCAGGCAACGAAGCAGATTACTGGGCGGGTGTACAGAAGCACAAGGCCAAAGAACGAGACTATTGGATCGTATCTGCGCGGCGCGTGGTTTGGAAGGTTTCCTTCCAGCTTGTCACTTTTCCTCTTCTGATGGTCGCGAGAAACTCAATTCGGGGATATCCAGCATTTGCAGATGAAGACCCCAGTGCAACAGATAAGTTAAACTATCTGTTCTATAATATGTTGCGGTTTACACCCTATAGCATGATTGGAAATATGGCGTTGCTCCCGTTTTTCGCCATTTTTAAAGAGCCTTATCCTGGATATGATGACGCTATGACAGAGGAGAAACTGTCCAATCGTCCTTGGCTTCGTCGCCAACTTATTAGAGCAGGACTTGCGTATCGTGGGTTTTCTGGCCGCAAAGGTTTCTGGGATCAAGAGTTTGAAGAAGGAAGTTGGAGTAGGCGCGTTCAATATGCCTGGTATCCGTTGTATATGTTGCAACTTTACATGTGGTTTGCTGTTGGATCTTGCGGATATTACGGGGGGATGGCCACTATGATCGGTAAGGTTCCGGGGTTTGATCAAGCGGCATTTTATAAAATATGGCGATCCAATGCTATTCTGTTGAGCTTATGTCCTCCCGCAAGCCCAGTGACCATTATTAATTTCTGGCATAGAAAATCGTTCACGATCATCAAGAAAAGATCGTGGAAGCATCCGAGAACTGAGGGATTTCTATTTAGAGTCCTGGGCCCTATCGAGGGCCTGAGAGTGGCAAAATTTGATGATAGTAGCTATTTAAGTGTCCATGATTGGTTGCCTAAGCTACAGGTCATCCGCGACGCTGAAAGGGATGCGGACGATGCTGGCTCGGCGGCTGAGCATCATGATCATTTTATGAATGATCATGATGCTGTGGAAGTTGCACCATAGTATAGGGGAGGGAAGAAGGATATCTTCTTCCCTTTCTTCTGGTAATCCTGTCCTCATAACTTATAAAGAAGGCTCGAGGAGAGGGGAAAATGAAAGAGCTTTTCAAGACATTTCTGGTGGGAATGGCACACCGTAATACTATTGCCAAACATTCTCAGGGTCTGGACAGATATTTGGGTGTTTTATGTATGTTGTCGGCGGCCTGCTTGGGGATCGCGATTTTTACCCCAATCGCAACCATTCCCGAATACAGGGGTTTGGAAGGAACCTTCGCTATTCTGGACGCCCTTCTGGTACTGTTTAAAGCCAATCGTCTCCCAGATGCCGCAGTGCTCGGACTCACATTCATTCTTTGGCCAGTCTATAGCCTCTCAGTGGCATTTGATGTCTGGTACAAGTACCCTGTTCAGGAAGATAAGTTCTTAAAAGCCTCCGGCCGGTTACGTTTCTTTGGTCGGATTTGGTACCTGATCGCCATTTCTACAGTGGGTATGGTGTATATAGTGCAGGTGGAAGCAGGCGGCGTGGTTCATTTACCAGTATACGCACTTATTCTGTCAGTGATTTTGCAAAAGCTCTGCTTCACCCGAATGCTGGGCATGGTGAACCGTATTCAGTTCGACGAGGTGGATGACTGAGCCGACTAGCGGCTCAGTTCTTTCATGGCATCTTCCAAACCATGAATGGTAAGCGGATACATGCGGTCCGTCATCAACTGTTTCATCATTTGGACCGAAGGGGTGTATTCCCAATATTTCTCGGGCACCGGATTAAGCCAAACCGCTTTGCTGTAGATATTCAACACGCGTTGCATCCAGTCTTGACCCGGCTCTTCGTTCCAATGCTCAACACTACCGCCTGCATAGGCAATTTCATAAGGTGACATGGTCGCGTCTCCCACGAAAATTACTTTGTAATCAGATGGGTAGGTGTGCAGAACATCCATCGTTGCGATGAAGTCTTTGTGACGCCGCGCGTTGTCCTTCCATAGCTTTTCATACAAGCAATTATGGAAATAGTAGAACTCAAGATGCTTGAATTCTGTACGACAGGCAGAGAAAAGCTCTTCACAGGCTTTGATATGGTCATCCATAGAACCACCGATATCAAACAGGATCAGCACTTTAACAGCGTTATGGCGTTCCGGGCGCATTTTTAGATCAAGGTAACCAGCGTTCCTTGCTGTTGACTTGATCGTGTCGTCCAGATCCAACTCTTCGGCGGCGCCTTGACGGGCAAACTGGCGAAGACGTTTTAGTGCAACCTTAATGTTACGGGTGCCGAGTTCAACGTCATCATCGAGATTTTTATATTCCCGTTTATCCCATACTTTAACAGCACGCCTGTGACGACTTTCTTTCTGGCCAATGCGGACCCCTTCGGGGTTGTAACCATAAGCGCCAAAAGGAGAGCGGCCGGCGGTACCAATCCACTTGTTGCCGCCCTGATGGCGCTTTTTCTGCTCTTTCAAACGCTCCTGAAGAGTTTCCATGAGCTTTTCCCAGCCACCCATGGCTTCCACTTGCGCTTTCTCTTCATCGGTTAGGGAAAGTTCCGCAAGTTTCTTAAGCCACTCATCAGGAAGTTCCACGGCTTCACTGTCTGAAATGAACTCGATCCCGTTGAAGCAGTGACCAAAGACCTGATCAAATTTGTCGAGATTTTTCTCATCCTTCACCAAAGTAGTTCTGGCGAGGAAATAAAAGTCGTCTACGGAATATTCAGCAACCCCGGCCTTGATGGCTTCAATCAGCGTAAGATATTCCCGTAATGTGACGGGTATCTTGGCGTCTTTCAGGTTGAAAAAGAATTTCACAAACATTGGGGGAGCCCCTTTTACCGTTGATCCCGACGGTGCAGGAAGGCAAGCCGTTCAAAAAGATGTACGTCCTGCTCGTTCTTCAATAGCGCCCCATGAAGTGGCGGGATCAATTTAGATGGATCACGGGATTTCAAAATTTCTTCTGGCAATTCTTCCGCCATCAACAGTTTCAACCAGTCAAGCAATTCACTTGTGGAGGGTTTTTTCTTGAGGCCTGCTGTGTCACGTACATCGAAGAAGATGTTCAGCGCCTCGCGTACCAGTTCCTGCTTTGCATTAGGATGGTGAACTTCAACAATCTGCTGCATTGTTTCTGCATCAGGGAAACTGATGTAGTGGAAGAAACAACGGCGCAAGAAGGCATCAGGCAGTTCTTTTTCGTTGTTGGATGTGATGATCACCAGCGGACGGTTTTTAGCCTTAATGGTTTCTTGTGTCTCGTACACAAAGAACTCCATCCGGTCCAGTTCCTGAAGAAGGTCGTTCGGAAATTCAATGTCGGCTTTGTCGATTTCGTCGATCAGAAGGACAGGGGCGTTGTCTTTTGTGAAGGCTTCCCAAAGTTTACCTGGTCGGATGTAGTTGGAAATATCGTGAACCTTATCATCACCCAACTGACTGTCGCGAAGGCGAGAGACAGCGTCATATTCGTAAAGCCCTTGCTGCGCTTTTGTGGTGGATTTTACGTTCCATTCAATAAACTCTTTGCCAAGTGCTTTCGCAACTTCTTTGGCGAGAACGGTTTTACCCGTACCTGGTTCACCTTTAATCAAAAGCGGGCGTTCAAGTGTTAAGGCGGCGTTCACCGCAATCATAAGATCTTCTGTTGCTACGTAGGAATCTGTACCTTGGAATTTCATCTTCTACTCTCGGGTTCTGTTCTTATTCGTTCGGCGCAATGGCGCGGCATTTATTAGCTATGAAAAGTAGGCATAGAAGCCAAATTGATCAAGTGATTTGACAAAAAGTCAAAAAAGGCAGAACGTAAAGGAAAAAAGAAAGCCACCATATAATGTCCAGCGGCCAAGCCACCCAGAAGTCGGTAAGTGTCAGAGCCTACTACATATTTTTAATCAGTGCGGTTCTATTTGGAATAGGACAGTTTCACCGCTTGTCCGGTGCGGTTACAATTCCGCCGATCGCGAATGACATTGGTATTGCGGTTGAAAATCTTGGTGGCATTGCGGCAATCCTGTTTTTCACGTCTGCAGTTTTACAGATTCCCAATGGGTTGTTGCTGGATCGTTATGGCCCTAGACGGGTGATGCCATTTTATGTGGGAGCCGCCATCGTTGGCTGTTTGGTTATGGCATTCGCACAGAGCTTTGAAGAAGTGCTGTTATCGCGAATGCTTTTGGGCGGCGGATTTTCTGTAACAATGATGTCAGCCTATGTGCTGTTTGCAAAGTGGTTTCCAGTGGATCGCTTTGCCACCATCGCTTCATGGATGATGGCAGCGTCAAGTATTGGCAGTATCTTGGCATCTTATCCACTGGCCTACTTCATCGAAACCTTTGGATGGCGGCCAGCCTATTTTATCGTCGCAGCTTTTACGTTATTGGCCGTCTTTATTGGCGTTATGGTGATACGGGATGCGCCCGATGAATATGTTCAGGATGCGAAGCAGCCCACAACGCTTATTGCCAGCATTAAGGGGTATGTCGAGGTTCTGAAATTCCCTGGTTTCTTTTATTTCTTGGCCATGGGTTTTGTTGCCTTTGGTCCCTCAACTGCGATTTTAGGAATGTGGGGCGGGCCCTATTTGCAGGATATATATGGGCTGGATGGTGTGGCGCGCGGTGAAATACTGTTTATGATGGTTGTCGCAATTCCGGTCGGGGCGTTGTTTTTTGGACCTTTGGACCGTGTAATCCCTAGCCGAAAGATGATTGTTTATACAGCTGTTGGATTTGAGATCGTCGCTTTTACAGTTCTGGGGTTGAATGACGGGCTGCCACTTTGGGCTATAGCTGGACTGTTTGTATCTATCGCCTTTCTTCAACAGCATTATATTGTGCTTGCGGCACAGTGCCGGGCCGCTTTCCCCGATTATTTTGTGGGGAGAGCAAATTCGACTTTAAATATGGTCAGTATCCTTGGCGTAGGGGGGATGCAAATGCTGGTGGGATGGGGGCTCTGGCTGTCACCAGAACACGGGTACGAGATATCCTTCTTAGGGATCGCCGCCCTGCTGGTCACTGCATGTATTTTCTATTTCTGGTCTTTTACAGGTAATCCCGAAAATAACCTAAAAGAGTAGTCATCGAATTTTGTATATTTATTTCTTGTAATATTAGATTTTTGAGGTAATAGTTTAGAATATAATAATTCTAATAAAGTAGTTTTATTGGGGGGATTGAAGTTTTCACTTTTAACAAGGGGTGAAGATAGATGCCCAAAAACGATACCACCGGCACAGTTAAACAAAATAGAGCCTTTATCTCTACCATTATGGCTGCTCCCATGCTCAGCAGGGAACGTGAGTTTATGTTGGCAACCAGATGGCGGGACGAGGAGGATGAGGAAGCTCTGCACGAACTTGTAACGGCATATGTCCGGCTTGTTGTGTCCATGGCTTCAAAATTCACACATTATGGCTTGCCTCTCAGCGATCTTGTTCAGGAAGGCAATATTGGCTTGATGCAAGCTGCCTCCAGATTTGAGCCTGAGCGGGAAATCAGATTTTCAACATATGCGAGCTGGTGGATTAAATCTGCAATGCAGGACTATATACTTCGCAATTGGTCGATCGTCAGATCTGGGACAAGCGCCACTCAGAAATCGCTATTCTTTAATTTGCGTTGGCTTCGGGCAAAAATCCAAAACCCTGAAGAAGGCAAAGTCTCTACAGAAGCGTTACAAAGTATCGCAGAGAAGCTACGTGTGGGGCTTAAGGATGTAGAAAATATGTCCAACCGGCTGGCAACTCGAGATCAGTCCTTAAACGCACCCATTAGTGAAAATGGGGACGATAGTGTCGGTGATTTTCTGCCCGATACCATGCCAAATCCCGAAGAAGTGACCATGCGGGTGCATGATGGTCAGATCAGAGGGAAATGGCTTAGAACTGCGATGACAGAGCTGACAGATAGGGAGCAACTTATTATTCGTGAGCGCCGCCTGACAGAAGATAAGGTGACACTTGAAGCATTAGGTGTGCGTCTTGGAATTACCAAGGAACGTGTCCGGCAGATAGAACACAAAGCCTACGAGAAGCTGAAGTCATCAGTTATGCGCATTAGTCAGGAAGAGGAAATTCGCATCAAACACTGATGACTAAAATAAATCTCCCTGAATTGGTCGAATGGGGATCGGGGCAGGTCTAATCAGATCTGCCCCTTCTTCTTTTACGTTGCCAACTTTGCGATCAACAGAATGGAATTTTAAATTTGGATCCTGATCTGAAGGAGGGAGAGAGGCGGCATCATTTCCCGTTAGCCAGGTTTCAAAGTCCTCAGAACGAATGATGACCGGGGCTCTGTGGTGGATATTTTCCATATATGAAGGGGCCTTGGTTGTCAGGATCGTGCAACTTTCCACCATGCCTTGCTCCCCTCCGTCCCACTGTTCCCACAGTCCAGCGAAAGCAAGAGGATGGTTATCTTTTGACGTGAAATAGAAGGGTTGTTTCTTTCCATCTGGCTGCTTTTGCCATTCGTAAAACCCATCTGCGGGTATCAGGCACCGTCTTTTTCTGAAGGGGCTTCTAAAGGATGGTTTTTCCGAAACACTCTCAGAGCGTGCGTTAATCATTCTGACAGCAACTGATGTGTCTTTAGCGAAAGGCGGTATCAATCCCCATTGAGGCATAAAGGCCTCACGTTTAGCCTTATCTTTTGCTGATAATCTAACGGCTAAAATTTTTGTTGTCGGAGGAATGTTGTAGCGCGGGGCAAAATTCGGGCTTCCCGCAAAATCGAAAAGTTTACGCAAAGCCTCTAAAGGGCTGGTTAAGCTAAATCTAGAGCACATTGCCAGAACTTTTCTATTTTCAAACCATATGCAAGGTATCATCAATGTGATGGCTGTTACAGAAAAATTGGAAAGGAAGTAGTCTCGATCACAGTTGCTTGATTAGGCGTTGAAGCTTTCAAATTGTCCACTAAATCACGGGGTACAAACGGCGTAGTTTTTCCTATTTGAGTATTTGGTGAAACATTATTTATGAGCAGAGCAATGCAGGACAAGGCAACAGCAACATGGGTCATCGCGGCGGCACTAATCGGTGCGATGCTATTGCTTTCCTATTTCCCCACAACAGAAACGGTAGCAGAACCCCATATGACTTATGGGGCACATCAGGACACTTTGGGCACGGTCCTGGGTGAAAACTTAGGCGCAACTGTAAATAAGTTTACGAACTAATTCATCCGAGGTTAGCCAGGCCAGGAAAGAATTCCAGGAACCAATAAGCCAGGACCTGAAACTGGCCTGTAAAGATCAAGAGACCGGTTGCCATTAACATGGCGCCGGTCCCAACTTCCACCGCCCTGAAATACCTCCGAAATCCCTTCATAAAATTCATAAATGGATTAATCGCGAGAGCCGCGAGCAGGAAGGGTATACCTAATCCAAGGGCATAGACGGACAGCAGGCTTATACCAAAGCTCAAGGAACTATCACTCGCCGCAATCGCCAGAATGGTTCCCAGAATAGGGCCAATGCAAGGTGTCCAACCAAACCCAAATGCCAACCCAATGACATAAGCTCCCAACCAGCTTTGTGGCTTATCAACATTGTTGAAGCGAGCCTCGCGGTACAGAAGCGGAATACGGATAAGGCCAGTCATGTGGATGCCGAAAATCACGATGACAGCTCCGGCGATTTTGGAGAGAATATCCAGATGCTGAATGAGGAGTTTATTGATAAATGAGGCCCCTGCGCCAAGCAGAATAAATACTGTGGAAAAACCCAGCACAAATATCAGGGCCATCATAAACACCTTGGTTGGGTTTACGCGTTTACCTGTTGTACTTTCGTTGTCGCTTAATTCATCAAGACTGGTACCTGCTACCAGACATAGATAGGCTGGAACCAAGGGCAGTACACAAGGGCTAAGAAAACTGGCGATACCTCCGCCAACTGCTGCCAAGTAGGATATTTCTGAACCAGCCATAAATTTGTCCGCAAATTGATTTGATTGTGTTCACACATAAACCTTAAAGTGAGTACAATCCAGTAACAAGATTGTCGCAGCAATGTGAAGACTGAAAAGTGATGGAAAATAAAAACAAGAACGCATCAACGCGCAAGGTCATTGATACCCCAGCAAGTATCGTTGATAGGCTAGAGGGTCCTCAAGCTATCTCACAAGGTTGTTTTCCTTTGCCAACGATGTCCTCCAAGTCAGTCCTTGTAAAAGTGAAAGCAGCGGCTCTGAATTTTCCTGATCTTTTGATGACATATGGAAAGTATCAACATCGTCCCGAACTTCCTTTTGTCCCCGGCATGGAAGGGGCGGGAGACGTGATCGAAACCGGATCAGACGTAAAAAATGTCAAAGTTGGCGATCGGGTTATGTTTAAAGGCAAAACGGGTGCTTGTGCGCAACATGCAGTTGTAACTGAAGAGAATGTTACATTAGCCCCTGAGAGCTTAACCTGCGAACAGGCAGCCGCCTTTGCGGTGACGTTTCAAACGGCTTATGTGTCATTAGTCCGAAGGGGACGCCTTCAAAAAGGAGAAACAGTTCTTATTTCTGGCGCTGGAGGAGGGGTTGGGCAGGCTTCTGTTGCTGTTGCCAAAGCACTGGGTGCAACTGTCATCGCTGCGGCGAGCAGTACAGAGAAACTTAAGATCGCAGCGGAAAGCGGAGCGGATTTTTTAATCGACTATTCTCAATCGGATTGGAAAGAAAATATTCTGCGGTATACCAATGGTGCAGGTGCTGATCTGTTTCTGGATCCTGTTGGCGGACAGATATTAGAGACAGGGATTAAAGCTCTTAGGAGAGGCGGGCGCGTTCTTCTTGTCGGATTTGCTTCGGGCGCTTTCGGACAGGTAGATCTTCGGGACTTGAGGGATAGAGAGATCAATCTGATAGGAGTTAGAGCGGGTGAGTATGGTCGCCGCAACCCGGAGGCGGGTCGCTCCGCCTGGCTTGAACTGGTGAAGTTAACAGAAGAAGCAGAACTGAAACCTTACATTGGTCAAGTTTGGAAGGAGGATCAAGTGGCAGAAGCTTTAACGGCAATGGAGCAGCGCCAAGTGTCCGGAAAACAGATTGTCCTGATTTAGATTTGTTTGGTAAGTCCAAAAAAAAACTTCGCTAAGCAGTCATATAACTGCTCAAGCGAAGCCTTTTCAAAAACCTGTCTTACGTATTACGCGACGTCTGCGAGAGAACCGTCTTCTTCACCAAGGAAGATGTCGTACAGAACCTCCAGAACATCAATCACGCTCTCATCATCGAGAGAATAGTAGATTGTCTGGGCTTCACGGCGTGTCTTCACGATTTCTTCTTTACGTAGGCGCGCCAAGTGCTGGGACAGAGCGGACTGGCTCAGTCCAACAATTTTTTCCAGCTCACCGACGGACCGTTCAGCGTCCACCAGATTACACAGAATCAAAAGGCGGTGCTTGTTAGACATTGCTTTTAAAAAACGGCTGGCTTCCAGAGCCTTGTCTTGAAGTGCTGTGATATCCATTTACTCAACCAATACAATAATGTGGAATTAAAATTCAGAACAGCTGATATAACGAAAACCTACTTTGATGCAAGTAAAACAATTCAATTCTGTGAAAAAAATTCTGATTTTGTGTGTATATCACATATTACTAAAAAAATAATCCAATAAAATCAAAGTCATGCAAATATGACACAGTATCAGAAAAATATTATATACAACAAAAGTAGTAATCCTGACTAATAAGCGCGAAACGGGTGAAAAATGATTTTTTTAATACTGTGATTTACGTCACAATTAGTCGATGAATCATGTTTTATAGTGCTTGGGTTAAAATCTATTCTTTAGTTTGTATCTGCTGAATTTCTCTTAGTTTCCCTGCAAATATGCAAAAAAATGAGGAAGATCCTCTCGTATAGTTAACAAAATCACAGTTTTATCCTCAATTTGCCACGCATATGAGGGATGAAAAAAATGCAATACACATTATATTAATCGTTCGTTAATAAAGGGCGTGGGCGTCACTGTGTGATGATGAGTGTGATTGGATAAGAACTAATGTTGAAGTCATTCGGAAAATTCTGGACGGCGGAAAAGGCAGGACTTGTCGTGGCAAGTGCGGCTGTCGTCGCCATGCTGCTATCCGCGAGCCTCGTTCTTCTACAAACAGTTGTCGGAGATCCGACACTTGAGAAGAAGTACGCGTTTAACCGTTATAATGTTTCTTCTCCTGAAGAACTTAATAAGAAGTATGAGCAGATCGGTAAGATCTCCTCTCGCCAACTGGCAGAACTTAAAAATCTCGATATGCCAGATGTGGCAAAGGTTGAGGCTTCGATTGCGCGCACTGATTTGTTTGATCATAGCTTTACCAGACAGGAGCTTTGTTTAGCTCAGGCTGTTTACTTTGAAGCAAGAGGTGAACCTTTGATCGGCCAAGTTGCTATTGCCGAAGTCATTCTGAACCGCGTGCACAGCAAGAGATTTCCAAATACTGCTTGTGAAGTGGTGTTCCAGAACGAAAAACTGTTTAACAGATGCCAGTTCTCCTTTGCCTGTGATGGCAAAAAAGACCGCCCTACAGATATTCGCGCTTGGGAGAGATCTTTGAAAGTAGTGGCGCTTGTTATGTCTGGTGAACGCAGTGGCGTTGCGCGACAGGCCACACATTATCACGCTGATTATGTGGCTCCAAAGTGGCGTCTAAGCCTTGCCAAAGTGGGAGAAGTCGGCCGTCACATTTTCTATACGGATATCTAGAGCGTCTGCGCGCCGGTTTTTCTGGACCGTGATGTATAGATCGTATGAGCAGCAAGGGTCGCTAAGACCAGAATACCACCCGCCAATGTTTCGTTGGCGGGTTTTTCGTGGACGATAAGCCACACCCACAATGGACCCAAAAAAGTTTCCAGCAGCATTAATAGGCTAACTTCGGCTGCGGGAATGAAGCGTGGCCCTATGGTGATAAGCGCAAAAGACAATGGCAAAACCAGACAGCCGAGAATGAGAACCAGATAGAGATTATTTCCTTCTGGGATGCCTGTTGAAGCTCCAAAAAGCAGTGCGATTACTGAAATAGCAATGCCACTGACAATGAGGGAGGGGACCATATCCGTATTTGGAGAGCTTCTCACCGTGGTGATTTGTCCTGCAAGTGACAAGGCGGCACAAAGTGCAAAGATATCCCCAATTAAGTTGTCACCAGACAGGCTTTCACTGAAGATAAAGGCGATACCAAGTAAGCTGACAAGTATGGCGATCCAGGTAGCTCGCTCCAGTTTTTCCTTTAGAAATACTCGTCCTAAAAGCGCCGCAAATAGGGGGGCCGTAGCAATCAAAACAAGTGTGTTCGCCACACTGGTGTTGTGTAGCGACTGAACGAAAAATAATGTGCTGGAGGTAAAACAGGCTGCCGCCAACAGTCCGGCTTTCCCCATGGAAGTGAAAATGGATAAAAATGACTTCCTGTGCGTGGCTAAATAGAATAGCGAAATGGCCAAACCGAAAAGGCAGCCTCTCCAAAATAAAAGCGACCAGGCATCCAGATCGATTAAGCGGACCAATAACCCATCCGGGGTCAGAACCAACACTCCGAGTGTGGTCAGAAGAGTACCTTTTTGTCTTGTGGAAAGCAGGGGCATGGCCAGATAACCGAAGGAATGTTGTTGTTATCTTTCGGTTACCTGAACAAGCGGGATAGGGCAAGCAGCATTTAAGTTTTTGCTGCGAGCGGCAAATAAATATCGGTTAGTAATTCTGTTGGTGATGTTTCCCGCGGGCTGTTGAGATAATCTTCAAAACAAGGGGCATTGGCGGGTTCCTCATCGGTGTCCATCAACCATTCCTCAAAAAGCCACCCATATGCTTTTCGCATATCTGTATAAGGGCCTTTATAGTGCAGAACCGCATATCTGGACGCAGGCAATTCTATCTCCTCCAACGGGGCTTTGATTTTAAAATCATAACCAACGGTGACTCCAGCGAAAGATCTGAGTTCGCTCTCTGATGTCGTGTCGGGGTCATCAAGATAAACGCCAACGCTTCTGCTGAGTGACCAGTCAATCGTTGATGGATCAAGACTGCCATACATCTTATCAAAAGCGGCACCGATGTTGATATAGGGACCGATGTGAGGAACTGCGGCAATCCGCGATTTGGGATGATCTACGACACTTACTTCAAACATATCTTCCTCCAATTGATTAAAAGGTTTGTCGAAGCGTGCATGTGGACCAGATTTGCGATAGTGCGCAGGAGGGACACCGTAGTGTTTTTTGAACACGCGGGTGAAATACTGAGTATTTTGAAACCCGCAGCTCTCTACAATCTCAGCAATATTTCTGCTGGTATTGGTGAGTAGATGTGCTGCTTTTGCCAGACGTAGTCTGCGCACCGTAGCCGTAATCGTTTCCCCATGTACGGCCTGATAAATTCGGTGCCAGTGATACGGGGACATGCACGCAATATCAGCCAAATGCAGAAGGTCGATATCCTGATCCAGATTCTCATAAATGTAATCTGTTACGCGTTGCAGGCGTTGTTCGTATCTTTGAACATTTGCTTTTCGCATCAGGCTCTCCTTGTTTGTTTAGCTGATGCGTGTGTTTAGATCATAAGTCGAATTGACAAATCTTGCGGTTTTGAAATTGCATCTTCATGTTATTTGCCGACCTTATGATCCCCCGCAATATTGTCAAGAATTGGACAGTCAGGGCGATCATCTCCGTGGCATTTTCCAGCAAGATCTATGAGCATATTTTTCATAGAGGTCAGTCCCGCAATTTTGTGTTCGATATCTTCAATTTTGTGAAGCGCCAGTTTCTTTACTTCAGAGCTGCTCCGCGCGCGATCATTGTAAAGGGAGAGGAGTGCGCGACATTCATCGATTGAAAATCCAAGGCTTCGCGATCTTTGAATAAAGTTCAAATAATGAACATGTTCTTCAGAATAATCACGATATCCGTTTTCTGATCGGGCCGGCGTAACCAGTCCGATATCTTCGTAATAACGGATTGTTTTGGCAGTCAGGCCAGATTTTGTGGCTGCGGTACCAATATTCATGTCGCACCTATAATTTCAATTTCTTAAGGCGAAGTGCATTCGCGATGACTGATACTGAGGAGAGGGACATTGCTGCCGCTGCAATCATTGGTGACAACAATGTACCCGTAACGGGATAAAGAATACCGGCGGCAATCGGAACGCAGAGCGCATTATATCCGAATGCAAGAATCAGATTTTGTCTGATGTTGGAAATACAACCTTCTGCAAGCCGGAAAGCCCGATCGATACCAGTGATATCGCCATGGAGAAGCGTAATCCCCGCGCTTTCCATACTCACGTCAGAACCCGTTCCCATGGCGATACCCACATCACCTTTGGCGAGAGCAGGGGCATCATTCACACCATCACCGGCAACAGCAACGACAAAGCCTTCTTTTTTAAGGCTGTCAACCAGGGTTAGCTTTTCAGCTGGTAAGCATTCGGCATGTACCTCATCAATTCCAAGCTCTAAAGCGACCCTTTCCGCGACCGCTTTCTGGTCACCAGTGGCCATGACTATCCTTACATTCCTTGATTTAAGGTTCGCTACGACTTTTTTGGCAGTTTCCTTAATCGGATCAGTAATCGCAAATATGGCTGTAAGCTGACCGTCGCATGCCAGATAAATATGGGCTTGTCCTGCCTGATTGAAACGCTTCAAAAGATCAGTTGTTTGGGATAGATCAATATCATTCTCTGTCATAAACCGGCTATTTCCAACCAGTACGATTTTACTTCCAATTACTCCGCTAATGCCTTTACCGCTAACGCTTTTAAAGTTCTCAACTTCAGCCAGAGTGATTTTCTCCACTTCGGCCTTTTTCAATATGGCTTTGGCGAGAGGGTGTTCAGAACCCTTCTCCAGGCTTGCCGTCATTACTAGAGCATCCTCTTGTGCCGTGCCGGAAAATAAATGAATGTCCGAGACGGTCGGTTTACCTTCGGTCAAGGTTCCGGTTTTATCAATCACAATCGCGTTGACACTGTTCATCTTTTCAAGTGCGTTGGCATCCTTGATCAAAATCCCATGTTCAGCGCCACGGCCTGCTGCTGTAGTGATGGACATCGGTGTTGCAAGACCAAGGGCGCAAGGGCAGGCGATGATGAGGACGGAAACCGAAGAGAGCAGGGCAAAGATAAAGCGTGGATCCGGGCCAAAGATTGACCAAATGACAAAGGACAAAATGGCGATACCTACAACGGCAGGTACGAAATAGGCTGCAACTTTGTCAGCTATGGCCTGAATGGGTGCCCGTGACCGTTGAGCTGTTGAGACCATTTCGACGATTTGGCCGAGCATTGTCTGAGTGCCGATTTGATCGGTCATCATGACAAAGCCGCCACTTCCGTTTAGTGTGCCGCCAGTTACCCTTGCCCCGGCGGTTTTCGAAACAGGCAAGGGTTCACCTGAAACCAGGCTTTCGTCAATATCTGATGACCCTTCAAGAATATGGCCATCAACGGGGATCCGTTCACCCGGGCGAATTCTGACACGGTCGCCAGGCAAGATATTTTCCAACGGAACTTCTCTCTCTGTGCCGTTGTCGTTAATCCTCATTGCTGTTTCAGGTGTAAGCCCCATCAGAGCTTTGATGGCTTCCCCTGTGCGTTCTCTCGCCTTTAATTCCATAATCTGCCCTAAGAAAACCAGCGTGATGATGACCGCAGCGGATTCAAAGTAAACGGGCACCGCACCTGATTGCAGTTGAAATTCTGGTGGAAAAATGCCGGGAAAAAGTGTCGCGACTGTACTGTAAATGAAAGCCACACCGACACCGATTGCAATCAACGTCCACATATTAGGGCTTTTATTGATGATGGAGCCGTATCCGCGCACGAAAAAGGGCTTTGCGGCCCATAGGACAATAGGCGCTGCAAACAGCAGTTCAAGGTAAGCGGAAATACGCTCCCCAAGCCAGTCACGTAACGGAATACCAATCATCGGCAGCATTGTGAGAGCAAGGATGGGGACAGTGAGGCCGATCGAAATCCAAAACCGCCGCGTGAAATCGACAAGTTCTGGGTTCGGGCCATCCATGGGGGCACCCATGGGTTCCAATGCCATGCCGCACAAGGGGCAGTCTACCAGCTTATCTTCAATGATTTCCGGGTGCATGGGGCATGTGTATTTAACATCCTTTGGCGCGTAATCCACTTTTCGCTTATTGGCACCGGTGAGATAAAACTCCGGATCAGTTTCAAATTTATTTCGGCAGCCAGTGCTACAAAAATGGTAGGTCTCTTCCATATAGTCGAAGAATGGCTTGCCTGCTGTCGTGTCCACATTCATCCCGCATACAGGATCAATGGCCGTCTTGCTTTGATCGTTCTGCCCTGATGATCCGCAGCAACTTGTTTCCGCCGTCATAATCTTCAACCTTATAAAAAATTCCGATTAATAGATCATATAGGGCTTCCAGTTACTGGAAGGTCAAGGTTCATTTTTTCAGCATGAGTGATAGTCAACTTGAGCCCTATTAAAGGCTGCAAACAGTTCGAGATGTTGATTGGTATTTCAGTTGGAGGAGCTAACGGGCGCGCGGAAGGTACAAGCGAACAGTTGTTCCTTTACCAACTTCACTTTCAATTGATACGTGGCCATTTGACTGGCGGACAAAACCGTACACCATTGAAAGCCCGAGGCCAGACCCTTTGCCCACTTCTTTAGTTGTGAAGAAGGGCTCAAACGCATGTAGCATTGTCTCTTCATCCATTCCCGCGCCTGTATCCGTGATGGATAGCATCACAAAGTCACCCGGCTTTGCATCTTCATTGTGTACGAGGTCTATGTCAGAAAGCACACAGTTGGAGAGGGTTATTGTCAAAGTCCCTCCTCTTGGCATGGCATGATCCGCATTGATTGCAAGATTTAGAATGGCGTTTTCAATTTGACCCGCATCGCCCAGTGCTGACCACAAGTCATTGTGAACCTCTATGCGGATGTCATTTTCTGCTCGCATGGCTCGGTGCAAAAGCTGCTTGAGATCACTTGCCAACTCATAAAGATCAACTGCGCGGGTATTGAGCGGTTGTTGCCTGGAAAATGCAAGCAGCCTTTGAGTGAGTTCTCCGCCACGCTCAGTTGCTCTAAGGATAGGGCGGAGAAACTTATTGACCTTATCATCTGCTTTGATTTCAAGAAGTTCTGCGTTTCCTTGAATAACTGCGAGAAGGTTATTGAAGTCATGGGCAATGCCGCCCGTAAGCTGACCGACAACTTCCATTTTTTGGGATTGAACGAGTTTTTCTTCCAGAAGTTTCCGTTCGTCCATTTCCGCTTTTAAGGAGGCATTCGTATCAAGGAGTTCTTGAGTGCGCTCCTCAACTCTTTGCTCTAAGGATAGAGTTAAGTCATTAAGCGCCTTGCGATCACGATAGAAGATGATGGCAACGATAAAGCCACTCAACAACATACTTGGTAAGAGAATTTTCGACCAGAGATCTACCTCGTCGATACTGTTGAATAATTCCAGATTACTGACATTGGTTCGATGAACTGTCTTCAATCTTAGCGCGTTGAGCGGGGCGACTAATGATTTAAAGTCCGCGATCAAACGGTCAATTGTTTCATGGTCTGAGACATCGAGATTGGTAATATCTCCCTCAGTCTCAGTCAGGACCTGTTTTACAACAGACAGTAATTCAGGAACCCCATCAATTTCAGAGAGGTTTCTACCTACATTTCCTGATGTCAGAGTTGTGATGCGACTCCAGAAGATGTCATATTTGATAATCAAATCGCTCTGACTAACCCCTTTACGACCAAGGCGTAATTGGTAAAGGGTATCAATAAGGCTGAACAACTCTTTGTTGGAATGAGAAGTGAGACCGACAATGGAATCGCGGGTGAAGCTCTCAATTCTTTGGCTTTCCTCCACGACACCACGTATCATCCAATAGGCGGAGGCCGCCATAACAATGACGGCAATCGCAAAGGCATAATAGAGTAGTTTCGGCCGACGCAGCATTACTTATCTAATTTCCAGTTCGGATAACTGCCAAATAGATCTGCTGTGGTAGGTTTCGACCTTTAGTTCTTCGTTTTGGCTCCACGGATAAATAATCCAAAGTGGCCCTTTGTCGCGGATGCTCATGTACTTGCCATTACTTTTGTAAGCAACAATGACGTCATATTTCTGAAAATCTTCAAACGGAATGTCAACGGCGTAATCATTTAACGCAACCGCTTTGATCTGTGTGCCATTCCCTTTTACGAAATTTACAATTTCTCTCAACAATACGCCTTCGAATACGGTTTCACCGTCGAGCCAAGGCGTTTCTGTTTTGATTGTGGTTTTTGGGAATCCCTCCAGCATCTTCAGATCAAAATGAGCTTTTTTATCTGCTGAATTTGTTACCGAGATAGCGCCACTGACCTTTAACATTACGGATCCCTCGGGTTTATCCATAGCGTGTGAATTGAAGGTGAAGAGTAGGGTGAGCGTCACGGCGCTTATTATTGCGTTAGCGAACTTGTACATGAAAGGGCTCCCAATAGACCTGTCAGACTGAATACTTGTGCAGATATCATGACTGCAATTTATTATTATTTTCTTATCCGCGGTATAACAAGATTGTTATGTCAGGGACAGTATAAATTAGAAAATTATTAGGATTGGCGAATATGGTCCTGAAAACAGATAAGCCCTCTGAAGTTTCCTTCAAAGGGCTTATGTGGTGCCGCCACCAGGAGTCGAACCCGGGACCTGATGATTACAAATCAACTGCTCTACCAACTGAGCTATAGCGGCGTCGTGGCGCGGAAAATAGTCAGGGTCTCGTCATTCGGCAAGTAAAAAATTCAAAAAACCCAAACTTTTTTTTCGGTGAAGTATTAACTTATTGATTTTGATCGCAATTTAGCAACTTCATAGAAGGAAATCGCCGCGGCGTTTGACACGTTCAGGCTCTCGATTTTTGGGCTAATTGGCAATTTTCCCATCAGATCACATTTCTCTGCTGTCAATCTTCTTAGACCTTTTCCTTCCGATCCGAGCACCAGGGCGATTTTCTGTGCAGACTGAATGGCACCTTCAAGATCTTTGTCTGCGTGCCCGTCCAGTCCGATTCTCCAGTAGCCAAGTTCAGCAAGCTGATCCATTGCGCGGGACAGATTGTTGACCCGCAGGATTGGAACTGTTTCGACTGCCCCTGAAGCTGACCTTGCAAGTACGCCTGTGATTTCAGGGGAATGACGAGCAGGGAGGATCAGGGCGTCAATTTCAAAAGCAGCTGCTGACCGCAGGATGGCACCGACATTATGTGGGTCAGTTACCTGATCCAATATCGCCACTGTAGAATATTCGGCGTTAATCTGAATCTTCTCAATGTCGAGAATATCATAATCCGGAAGTCCGCTTGCTTTTAAAGCGATATTCTGGTGGATAGCATTGTCCGGCAACAGATCCGCTATTTCCTCTCCGGTCTTAACCTCGACCTGAGACGGATTAAGGATTAGATCCGGGTGCTCTTCCAGCAACCTCTTTAATTTATTTTCAGTGCATATAAAGCGTTGAATTTTCCGTTTCGGGTTTGCCAAGGCTGATAGCACGGCGTGATCGCCATATAACCAGCTATCTCGGTCGGGATGTGACTTGCGAGATTTGGCAGTTTTCTGATGTTGAGCACCCTGTTTTGGGGAGCCCTGAAAAAAATTTGGTTTTTGGCCTTTTGGCGTCTTGCGTGTTCTCATAGCCTCGCTTATATTGCGCTTCGCTTCGCGCAACAAGTCGGCATTTTGTCGGGTCGAAGAAAAAATTGAAATTATTTGAATTTTTTCGGTTGACTTAGTTCGCGAAATCTCGATAGTGCCGCAACACCTTGCGGTTACTTCGGAAGGTAAATGTGGCGTCTGGAGGGATGCCTGAGCGGTTAAAAGGGGCGGACTGTAAATCCGCTGGCTATGCCTACGTTGGTTCGAATCCAACTCCCTCCACCATCACCCTGTTGTTCAGGTAGGGGTGATACGTTGCAGGATTTACGCGGGTGTAGCTCAATGGTAGAGCAGAAGCCTTCCAAGCTTACGACGAGGGTTCGATTCCCTTCACCCGCTCCAATCGCGTCGGTCAGCGCTTAAATACTGGCCAAAAATTTTGTTGATGTCGGAAGTTGACTTTCGGCATCTTTGGGCTGTGTGAAATTAAGTTCAGGACGACAGGATTATGGCCAAAGAAAAGTTTGAGCGTAGTAAACCGCACGCTAACATTGGTACGGTTGGACACGTTGACCATGGTAAAACAACGCTGACAGCGGCGATTACCAAAGTACTAGCAGAGCAATCAGGCGGAGCTGCCTTTGCGTTTGATGAGATTGACAAAGCGCCAGAAGAGAAAGCGCGTGGTATTACAATTTCTACAGCGCACGTTGAGTACGAAACAGAAAACCGTCACTATGCGCACGTAGACTGCCCGGGTCACGCTGACTATGTGAAGAACATGATCACAGGTGCGGCTCAGATGGACGGTGGTATCCTTGTGGTATCCGCAGCTGACGGCCCAATGCCACAGACACGTGAGCACATTCTGCTTGCCCGTCAGGTTGGTGTTCCGGCGCTTGTCGTGTTCATGAACAAAGTTGACCAGGTTGACGACGAAGAGCTTCTTGAGCTTGTTGAAATGGAAATTCGTGAGCTGTTGAGCGAATACGACTTCCCAGGTGACGATATTCCGATCGTTAAAGGATCTGCACTTGCAGCTCTTGAAGGTCGTGATGACGAAATCGGCAAGAACGCAATTCTTGAACTGATGGCAGCTGTTGATGACTACATTCCGCTTCCAGAGCGTGATATTGACAAGCCATTCCTGATGCCAATCGAGGATGTGTTCTCTATCTCCGGTCGTGGTACAGTGGTAACAGGTCGTGTTGAAAGCGGCGTTGTTAAGGTTGGTGAAGAAATCGAAATCATCGGTATCAAAGAAACAACTAAGACAACATGTACTGGTGTTGAAATGTTCCGCAAGCTGCTCGATCAGGGTGAAGCTGGCGATAACGTTGGTGTTCTGCTTCGCGGTACAAAGCGTGAAGAAGTTGAGCGTGGTCAGGTTCTGGCGCACCCAGGTACAATTACACCACACACAAAATTCAAGGCAGAAGCCTACATTCTGACCAAAGACGAAGGTGGCCGTCACACGCCATTCTTCACAAACTACCGTCCACAGTTCTACTTCCGTACAACTGACGTGACAGGTGTTGTGACCCTTCCAGCTGGTACAGAAATGGTTATGCCTGGCGATAACATCGCTATGGATGTTGAGCTGATTGCTCCAATCGCCATGGACGAAGGCCTGCGCTTCGCGATCCGCGAAGGTGGCCGTACTGTTGGTGCCGGCGTCGTTTCCAGCATCACAGAGTAAGGTAACTTACTCACTATCTGCAGGTTGATTGCAGTGAGATAATTGGCGTAAAGCCGCCTTGCAGGGCAGGGCGGCTTTATAGTCAAAGCAAGGCATAGGAGTGTAGCTCAATTGGTAGAGCACCGGTCTCCAAAACCGGGGGTTGGGGGTTCGATCCCCTCCACTCCTGCCAGCTTTGCTTGATCTCTTGTGAAATATCCTGTATACGCCCGTTTCTATCGGGTAATTTATTTGGAATTTGAGGACATAATGGCAAAGGTAACTCCAGGCGCTTTTATCCGTCAGGTGCGGCAGGAAGCTTCTAAGGTAACGTGGCCAACCCGCAAGGAGACTCTTGTGACGACGGGTATGGTTTTCGTAATGGTGTTCCTTGCGTCCATGTTCTTTTTTCTTGTCGATTCCGGCATCCAGTTTGTCGTGAAACAAATTTTGGCTTTGGGGGCTTAATATGAGTGAACGAACTGCCAAAAAACGTTGGTATATCATTCACGCGTATTCCGGCTTTGAAAAGAAAGTCGCGCAGGCTGTGAAGGAGCAAGCGATCCTGAAAGGGATGGCTGACAAATTTGAAGATGTGCTGGTTCCTGTAGAAGAAGTTGTGGAAGTGCGGCGCGGCCAAAAGGTGAGTACCGAGCGGAAGTTTTTCCCTGGCTACGTCCTTGCCCACATGGAAATGAATGACGAGACATATCACCTTGTGAAGAATCTTCCCAAGGTTTCTGGTTTTTTGGGGAACGCGAACAAGCCTCAGCCGATTTCTGAGAAAGAGGCGATGGCGGTTCTTAATCAGGTTCAGGAAGGGATCGATCATCCGAAACCTTCCATCACTTTCGAGATTGGCGAGGAAGTCCGTGTATGTGACGGTCCTTTCGCGACCTTTATGGGCGCTGTAGAGGAAGTCGACGAGGAAAAGGCCAAGTTGAAAGTTTCTGTTTCTATCTTCGGGCGTTCTACGCCTGTAGAATTGGATTATTCGCAGGTTGAAAAGAGTTAGTTCTTTTTGACTGTGTTTTTGTTGCGGGAGGTTCGGCCAGAACTGTACCGCGGCCCCTTTTGATTGTTAGGGAATATAATGGCTAAAAAAATTCAAGGTTATATCAAGTTGCAGGTCCCTGCGGGACAGGCAAATCCTTCACCTCCTATTGGTCCGGCTCTTGGTCAGCAGGGTGTGAACATTATGGAATTCTGTAAAGCTTTTAATGCTGCAACTGGTAGCATGGAAGGCGGCATGCCAGTTCCAACTCTGATCACCGTATATGCGGATCGCTCTTTCACATTTATCACCAAAACACCACCAGCTTCTTACTTCTTGAAAAAAGCTGCGGGTCAGAAAAAAGGTGGTAGCACGCCAGGTCGCGAAGTTGCTGCAACAGTTACTCTCGATCAGGTTCGTGAAATTGCAGAAGCTAAAATGGTAGACCTCAATGCAAACGACATTGATGCTGCTATGGAAATCATTAAAGGTTCAGCCCGTTCCATGGGCTATGCGGTAGAAGGGTAATAGACAATGGCTAAACTGACTAAGCGTCAAAAGGCTGCGGCGTCCGCTATCGACCGCGACAAGCTTTATGGTCTGGAAGAAGCTCTTGAGCTTGTGAAAACTCACGCAACTTCCAAATTCGACGAAACTGTTGAAATCTCGATGAACCTTGGTGTTGACCCTCGTCACGCTGATCAGATGGTTCGTGGTGTTATTCAGCTGCCAAATGGTACAGGCAAAAACGTTCGCGTTGCCGTGTTCGCTCGAGATGCAAAAGCAGAAGAAGCGAAAGAAGCAGGCGCTGATATCGTCGGTGCCGAAGACCTGATGGAAAGCATTCAGGCTGGTAACATGGACTTTGATCGCTGCGTTGCGACACCAGACATGATGGCAATCGTTGGCCGTCTTGGTAAAGTTCTGGGCCCACGTGGCCTGATGCCAAACCCGAAACTTGGTACTGTTACACCTAATGTTGGTGACGCTGTTAAGGCTGCCAAAGGTGGTCAGGTTGAATTCCGTACCGAGAAAACAGGTATCATTCATGCCGGTGTTGGTAAAGCGAGCTTCTCTGCTGATGCATTGAAAGAAAACACAAAAGCGTTCATCGACGCGGTTGTGAAAGCTAAGCCATCAGGCGCAAAAGGCCAGTATGTACGTCGCATTGCTGTTAGCTCAACAATGGGCCCTGGCGTTAAACTCGAAATTAGCGAGCTGATTTAAGCATCGCTTTTAAGGATTTGCCGCCCTAGGGTGGCAAAGCCTGTGCCTTTCTTCGGGAGGGCACAGCTGTCCAAGACTGCAGGTGTTCCAGATCTTCGGTGATGGAATTTAAATTCGTAAGATGCCCGCATAGACAGGGAAGCTAAAGATTTGCCGCGATGCGGTGTTCAGGTGGACCTGGGACAGTAAAACGGGTCTGACATAAGTCAGACTCTTTTGTGAACCGGAATGTTCTGATTAAGGGATATTCCATTTTTTGGAGACGACGAGTGGACCGATCACAAAAGGAAGCTCTGGTAACCGAAATGAACGATCTCTTCACCAACGCAGGTGTTGTTGTCGTGGCGCAATACAGTGGTCTCACTGTGGCCGAGATGACAGAGATGCGTGTGAAGATGCGTGAAGCGGGTGCCACCTTCAAAGTTACCAAAAATCGGCTTGCACGTCTCGCTCTTGAAGGCACGGACTATGGTTCGCTTTCAGACAAGCTTAAAGGCCCTGTAGGTATCGCCTATTCAGACGATCCTGTAGTAGCTCCTAAGATTGTTATGGAATACTCCAAAGCGAACGAGAAGTTGGTCGTAATCGGTGGTGCAATGGGCGTTACAGAACTTGACGCGGATGGCGTTAAGTCTCTGGCAAGCCTGCCATCACTGGACGAACTTCGCGGAAAACTGGTTGGATTGCTTCAAGCACCTGCAACGAAAGTTGCTGGCGTTGTTCAAGCCCCAGCCAGCCAGCTGGCTCGTGTCCTGTCGGCGAAAGCCGAACAGGGTTAGATGTTAAAGTCACAAACTTATTTTATTTAAACCTAACGGTTTACCTGAGGAGAATAGTACAATGGCTGATCTCGAAAAGATTGCCGAAGATCTTTCAGCACTTACAGTGTTGGAAGCTGCAGAACTCGCAAAACTGCTTGAAGACAAATGGGGCGTATCCGCTGCTGCTCCAGTTGCAGTAGCTGCTGTTGGTGGCGCTGCAGGTGGTGACGCTGGCGCCGCTGCTGAAAAAGACGAATTTGATGTTATCCTGGCTTCTGCTGGCGATAAGAAAATCAACGTCATTAAAGAAGTTCGCGCTATCACAGGCTTGGGTCTGAAAGAAGCTAAAGAACTGGTTGAAGGTGCTCCTAAGCCAGTTAAAGAAGGTGCTTCTAAAGACGAAGCTGAGAAGCTTAAAGAACAGCTCGAAGGTGCCGGTGCTACAGTTGAGCTGAAATAAGCTTGATTACACCAGCGATCTTTGATCGAAAATGTATCGGGGAAGGTGGCATTTGCTGCCTTCCCCGAAGCCGCTTTCGGAAGAACGCGGTAAATCCGGCGGGATTTTAAAGGCGCATCCCTCGGCTCGGAAGGGTAATCCGGCAGGAAATTTGTTGAATTTATCTCACTTTGCCCTTCATTATAGCCAAGGGTGCAGGGAAATAAATTTGGTTAGCCCTTGATTTTGAGGGCGACGTGGTTGTTAAACAACATAGATACGGGGATTTCGCATGGGCATTTTGCAGTCGTTCACGGGCCGTAAACGCGTACGCAAGGATTTTGGTAGAATTACAGCTGCCACAGAGATGCCAAACCTGATCGAGGTACAAAAAACCTCCTATGACGCATTCCTGATGCAAGACGTTGCAACAGATGAGCGTGGTGATGAAGGCCTTCAGGCCGTTTTCAAATCAGTGTTTCCCATCAAAGATTTTGCAGACACTGCAAGTCTGGAGTTTGTTTCTTACGAGTTCGAACCTCCGAAATATGACGAAGAAGAATGCCAGCAGCGCAGCATGACTTTTGCCGCGCCACTGAAGGCAACTTTGCGTCTGATCGTATTTGAGGTAGATCCAGACACAGAAGCTAAGTCTGTTCTGGATATTAAAGAACAAAGTGTATACATGGGCGATATGCCGCTCATGACCGACAAAGGTACGTTCATCATTAACGGTACAGAGCGTGTTATCGTTTCTCAGATGCATCGTAGCCCAGGTGTGTTCTTTGATCATGACAAAGGGAAAACACACTCCAGCGGTAAGTTGTTGTTCGCAGCCCGTGTCATTCCGTATCGCGGCTCGTGGCTGGACTTTGAATTTGATGCCAAGGACGTAGTGCATGTACGTATTGACCGCCGCCGTAAAATGCCGGTTACAACACTGCTGCAAGCCTTGGATATGACCCATGAAGATATCCTGAATTTCTTCTATAACCGGGTGAACTATAAGCTGGACAAAAAAGGCTGGCGCACACCATTTAATGTGGATCGTGTTCGAGGAAGCCGTTTGCTGCGTGACCTGGTTGATGCAAAAACCGAAAAAGTTGTTGCTGAAGCCGGTACAAAAATTTCTCCGCGCCTTGGCAAGAAGCTTGTTGATGGTGGATTGGAAGAAATTCTTGTCAGCCATCATGATCTGATCGGCCGTTTCGCTGCAGAAGATATGATCAACCCAGAATCTGGCGAAATTTTCGTTGAAGCGGGCGATGAGCTGACCGAACAGTTGATTGACCAGTTGGAAGCAGCTGGTTTCGATGAGATTTCCACTCTGGATATCGACAACGTTAATGTTGGTCCTTACATCCGCAACACGTTGGCACTGGATAAAGCGTCTAGCCGTGAACAGGCGCTGATTGATATCTACCGTGTAATGCGTCCAGGTGAGCCGCCAACCGAAGAAACCGCAAGTGCACTTTTCGAAGGCTTGTTCTTTGACCCTGAGCGTTATGACCTTTCCGCGGTCGGCCGTGTGAAGATGAATATGCGTCTGGACCTTGATGTTGAAGATACGGTTCGTGTTCTTCGGAAAGATGACATTCTTGAAGTTGTCAAGACACTGGTGCGCCTGAAAGATGGTCACGGTGAAACTGACGATATCGATAACCTTGGTAACCGTCGTGTTCGCTCCGTTGGCGAACTGATGGAAAACCAGTATCGTATTGGTCTTCTTCGTATGGAGCGTGCCATTCGTGAGCGCATGAGTTCCGTCGAAATTGACACAGTAATGCCGCAAGATCTGATCAATGCAAAACCGGCTGCCGCTGCGGTTCGTGAATTCTTTGGCTCCAGCCAGTTGTCACAGTTTATGGACCAGACCAACCCACTGTCAGAGATTACCCATAAGCGCCGTCTTTCGGCGTTAGGCCCGGGTGGTTTGACACGTGAGCGTGCCGGCTTTGAGGTGCGTGACGTTCACCCAACTCACTATGGTCGAATTTGTCCAATTGAAACACCTGAGGGTCCGAACATTGGTTTGATCAACTCTCTGGCTACTTTCGCGCGTGTCAACAAATATGGCTTTATCGAAAGCCCATATCAGAAAGTTGATAACGGTAAGCTGACAGGTGAAGTAAAGTATCTCTCTGCTATGGAAGAGAGCAAACACACTATCTCACAAGCAAATGCTGCTCTGGATGACAAGGGAAGTTTCACAGAAGACTTCGTTCGTTGTCGTTCGCAGGGTGAATATGTTGTCGCGAAACCGGATGATGTGACTTACATCGACGTGTCTCCAAAACAGTTGGTATCTGTAGGTGCGTCCCTCATTCCGTTCCTTGAAAACGATGATGCGAACCGTGCTTTGATGGGATCAAACATGCAGCGTCAGGCTGTACCTCTTCTGAAAGCCGAAGCTCCATTTGTGGGTACAGGTATGGAAGAGCGTGTGGCACGCGACTCTGGTGTAGCAACTGTTGCCAAACGTGGTGGTATCGTTGATCAGGTGGATGCGACTCGTATCGTTATCCGCGCTGATGAAGGCGATCTGTCCAAGTCTGGCGTGGATATCTACAACCTTCTGAAATTCCAGCGTTCGAACCAGAACACTTGTATCAACCAGCGTCCTCTTGTGAAAGTGGGTGACCGTATTGAAGCTGGCGACATCATTTGTGATGGTCCGTCAACGGATCTCGGTGAGTTGGCTCTTGGTCGGAACGTGCTGGTGGCCTTTATGCCTTGGAACGGTTACAACTTCGAGGACTCGATCCTCATCTCTGAACGGATCGTGAAAGACGATGTCTTTACATCTATCCATATTGAAGAGTTTGAAGTTGCTGCTCGTGACACGAAACTTGGTCCGGAAGAGATCACACGTGACATTCCAAATGTCGGTGAAGATGCACTTGGTAACCTCGACGAAGCCGGTATTGTTTATGTAGGTGCTGAAATTCAGCCTGGCGATATCCTCGTTGGTAAAATCACACCAAAGGGTGAAAGCCCAATGACACCGGAAGAGAAACTTCTGCGTGCCATTTTTGGTGAGAAAGCGTCAGATGTTCGTGATACATCCCTGCGTCTGCCGCCGGGTGTTGCAGGTACAGTTGTTGAAGTTCGTGTCTTTAACCGTCATGGTGTTGAAAAAGACGAACGTGCTTTGGCGATTGAACGTGACGAAATTGAGCATCTTGCAAAAGACCGTGACGACGAAAGTGCCATTCTGGAGCGTACCATTTACGACCGCCTGAAAAACCTGTTGGTTGGACAGAAAGTTGTTTCCGGACCATCTGAATTTAGCGCCGGTGAAGTCATCGACTCTGCGAAACTTCTGGAACTACACCGCGGTGTTTGGTGGCAGCTAAGTGTCGAAGACGATACGATGATGCTTAACATTGAAGCGTTGAAGAGGCAGTATGATGAAGCGATCGGTCGTTTGAGCGCCCGTTTCAACAATAAAGTTGATAAACTGCAGCGTGGAGATGAACTGCCACCTGGGGTTATGAAAATGGTGAAAGTCTTTGTTGCCGTGAAGCGTAAGCTTCAGCCTGGTGACAAGATGGCCGGCCGTCATGGTAACAAGGGTGTTATCTCTCGCATTCTGCCTGAAGAAGACATGCCTTACCTAGAAGATGGTAAACCAGTTGATATCGTGTTGAACCCACTTGGTGTGCCATCACGTATGAACGTTGGTCAGATCCTTGAGACGCACCTTGGTTGGGCAAGTCATGGCATTGGCGTTCAAATCAATGAAATGATGAACAAACTGAACCGTGGTGAAGACGAACTTGATGCGCTGAAAGCCAAACTTCGCGAAGTTTACGGCGATGAAGAGTATGAAGAAAAAATGTCTGACATGGACCGTGACCAGCTGATGGAACTTGGGGACAACCTCAGAAACGGTGTCACTTTTGCAACGCCAGTATTTGATGGTGCAAAAGAAGAAGACATCAACCGTCTTCTCGAAGTTGGCGGGCTGGATACTTCCGGTCAGGTTACTCTGATTGATGGTCGTACAGGTGAGCCATTTGACCGTAAGGTTACTGTTGGTTACATCTACATGTTGAAACTGCACCACCTTGTCGATGACAAGATCCACGCGCGTTCCATTGGCCCATACAGCCTTGTTACGCAGCAGCCACTGGGCGGTAAAGCTCAGTTCGGTGGACAGCGCTTCGGTGAGATGGAGGTATGGGCACTTCAGGCTTATGGTGCTGCTTATACTTTGCAGGAAATGCTGACAGTGAAATCTGACGATGTCGCTGGCCGTACTAAAGTATATGAAGCCATTGTACGTGGTGACGATGCTTTCGAGGCTGGCATCCCAGAGAGCTTCAACGTTCTGGTCAAAGAGATGCGTTCTCTATGTCTGAACGTGGAACTATCGCAGATCGGATATTGATAAAGGAAGCCCCGGCAGCGTCGGGGCATCCGTTTTCTAGACTTAATTCATTATTAGGCAGCTTAATGAAGCGCCGTCCGGGAAACCGGAGCTCAAAAGGAGAGTTGGTCCATGAATGACTTGATGAACTTATTCGGTCAGCCGCAGGGCACTCAGGCATTTGACGAGATTAAAATCTCTATTGCTTCACCAGAGCGTATTCGCTCCTGGTCATACGGGGAAATCAAAAAGCCCGAAACCATTAACTACCGTACGTTCAAGCCGGAAAAAGACGGCCTGTTCTGCGCTCGTATCTTTGGCCCGATCAAAGATTACGAATGCCTTTGTGGTAAGTATAAGCGTATGAAATATCGCGGCATCACATGTGAAAAATGTGGTGTTGAGGTTACTTTGACAAAAGTGCGCCGTGAGCGTATGGCTCATATTGAGCTGGCGTCACCAGTTGCGCACATCTGGTTCCTGAAATCTCTTCCTTCCCGTATCGGTTTACTGCTCGATATGACGTTGAAGGATCTGGAGCGGGTTCTGTATTTCGAAAACTACATCGTGATCGAGCCAGGCCTATCTCCTTTGAAACAGTTCCAGCTTCTTTCTGAAGAAGAATTTTTAGATGCACAGGACGAGTATGGTGAAGACGCTTTCACCGCCGGTATCGGTGCTGAAGCGATCCGTGATATTCTCGGTGCGTTGGATTTGGAAGCTATTCAGGAAGAAATCCGCGAAGAAATGCGTACAACAACTTCAGAAGCCAAGCCAAAGAAACTGGCGAAGCGTCTTAAGCTGGTTGAAGCATTTATTGATTCCGGCAACCGTCCTGAGTGGATGGTTCTGCAAGTTATCCCGGTTATCCCACCTGAACTTCGTCCACTGGTTCCACTCGATGGTGGTCGTTTCGCGACGTCAGACCTGAACGATCTGTACCGCCGTGTGATCAACCGTAACAACCGCCTTAAGCGTCTGATTGAACTTCGTGCACCCGACATCATTGTCCGTAACGAAAAGCGTATGCTGCAGGAATCTGTGGACGCTCTCTTCGATAACGGTCGTCGCGGTCGTGTTATTACGGGTGCCAACAAACGTCCTCTGAAATCTCTTTCAGATATGCTGAAAGGTAAGCAAGGTCGTTTCCGTCAGAACCTTCTCGGTAAACGTGTTGACTATTCCGGTCGTTCCGTAATTGTTGTTGGACCAGAATTGAAACTACATCAATGTGGCCTGCCGAAGAAAATGGCGCTAGAGCTGTTTAAGCCGTTCATCTATTCCAAGCTGGAACTGAAGGGCATGGCAACAACAGTAAAGATGGCGAAGAAACTGGTTGAGAAGGAACGCCCAGAAGTTTGGGATATTCTTGACGAAGTTATTCGTGAGCATCCGGTTCTCCTGAACCGTGCGCCAACTCTCCACCGCCTTGGCATTCAGGCATTTGAGCCGGTACTTATCGAAGGTAAAGCCATTCAGCTTCACCCTCTGGTATGTACTGCGTTTAACGCTGACTTTGACGGTGACCAAATGGCGGTTCACGTGCCATTGTCTCTGGAAGCGCAGCTTGAAGCTCGCGTCCTGATGATGTCCACAAACAACATCCTCAGCCCTGCGAACGGTAAGCCTATTATTGTTCCTTCTCAGGATATTGTTCTGGGTATCTATTACCTGACATTGGATAAAGATAACGAGCCTGGTGAAGGCATGGTTATTTCCGATGTTGCCGAAGCGCTTCACGCGATCGACAACAACGTGCTTACATTGCATACAAAAGTTAAAACACGCATTCGCCATATCACCGAAGATGGCACAGAAGAAATGCGCGTTGTGACAACGACACCTGGCCGTATGTTGATTGAGGAAATTCTACCAAGAAATTCCAAAGTGAACTTCGACCTGATTAACCGTCTTTTGACGAAGAAGGAAATCACAGGCGTGATCGACGAAGTCTATCGTCACTGTGGTCAGAAAGAGACTGTTATCTTCGCCGACCGTCTGATGGGTCTAGGTTTCGCCCATGCGTGCCGTGCTGGTATCTCCTTCGGTAAGGACGATATGCAGGTTCCAGAAACCAAAGACAAACTGGTTGAGGAAACACGCTTGCTCGCAGAAGAGTATGAACGTCAATATTATGACGGTCTGATCACCCAGGGTGAAAAGTACAACAAAGTGATCGATGCTTGGTCACAATGTACAGATCGCGTTGCGGATGAGATGATGAACGTGATTGAAACTGTTCATAAAGACGAAAACGGGCGTGATAAAGCGGTGAACTCCGTGTATATGATGGCCCACTCTGGTGCTCGTGGTTCTGCGCAGCAGATGAAACAGCTCGCTGGTATGCGTGGTCTGATGGCGAAACCTTCCGGTGAGATTATTGAAACACCAATTATCTCCAACTTTAAAGAAGGTCTGTCCGTTCTTGAGTACTTTAACTCTACGCACGGTGCCCGTAAGGGGCTAGCGGATACAGCTCTGAAAACAGCGAACTCCGGTTACCTGACACGTCGTCTTGTTGACGTTGCTCAGGACTGTGTTGTTGTTGAAGTGGACTGCGGTACTAAGCGTGGTGTAACTGTCCGCGAGATTGTTGAAGGCAGTGATGTTATCTCTCCATTGGGTGAACGTCTTCTTGGCCGTACAGCCGTGAATGATGTGGTTGACCCAGCTAATGGTGAAGTCATTGTTGCAGCCGGCGATATGTTCGACGAGATTACATCTCAACTTGCTGAAGATCGTGGTGTTGAACAGGTTCTGATCCGCTCGGTTCTGACTTGTGAAACGAAGGGTGGCATCTGTGGTGCGTGTTATGGTCGTGACCTTGCTCGCGGAACGCCGGTGAATATTGGCGAAGCAGTAGGTGTTATTGCTGCTCAGTCAATTGGTGAGCCTGGTACACAGCTAACTATGCGTACCTTCCACATTGGTGGTGCTGCAAGTGCAGGTGAGGTTTCCTCCATTGAAGCGTCTCATGATGCAACCATTAAGATCGACAACCGGAACGTTGTTAAGAACAGTAAAGGCCACTTGATTGTGATGGGTCGTAACTCAGAACTGGTTCTGGTTGACGAAAACAATCGTGAGCGTGCGCGTCACCGTTTGACTTACGGTACGGCTTTGATGATCGATGATGGTGACAAAGTTGCCAAGGGCGACAAGTTGGCACAGTGGGATCCATTTACAACTCCAGTGATCACGGAACTCGAAGGTGTCGTGAACTACAAAGACCTGGTGAGCGGTACATCCATTGTTGAACAGGTTGACGAAGCAACAGGTATCACTCGTAAGATCGTCGTAGACTGGAAAGCTCAGCCAAAAGGCAGTGATCTGCGTCCACGTATTACTTTGCGTGACGAAGCAGGCGAGTTGCTTACTCTGGCAAGTGGCCACGAAGCGCGCTACTTCCTGCCTGTTGATGCGATCCTGTCTGTTGAAGATGGTGTCAAAGTTCAGGCTGGTGACGTTCTGGCGCGTATCCCTCGTGAAGGTTCAAAAACGAAGGATATTACCGGTGGTCTGCCGCGTGTGGCTGAACTGTTTGAAGCACGTCGTCCTAAGGATCACGCAATTATCGCCGAAGCTGATGGTTATGTTGAGTTTGGTAAAGACTACAAATCCAAACGTCGCGTCACTATTCGTCCGGAAAATGCAGATCTGGAGCCAGTGGAATATCTCATTCCAAAAGGTAAGCACCTTGCTGTGAATGAAGGTGACTATGTTCGTGTTGGTGATTACCTCCTCGATGGTAACCCTGCGCCACATGATATTCTGAAAGTACTGGGTGTCGAAGCTCTGGCGAACTTCCTGATCAACGAAATTCAGGATGTTTACCGTCTGCAGGGTGTGAAGATCAATGACAAGCACATTGAAGTGATCTCCCGTCAGATGCTCCAGAAAATCGAGATCGAGAGAGCTGGTGAGTCTACATTCCTGCTCGGTGAGCATGTGGATCGTGAAGAGTTCGAAGCTGAAAATGAAAAACTGGAAGCAAAAGGAATGGCACCTGCTGAAGGCAGCCCAATCCTGCTTGGTATTACCAAAGCGAGCTTGCAGACCAACTCCTTCATTTCCGCTGCGTCCTTCCAGGAAACAACACGCGTTTTGACGGAAGCTGCTGTGGCAGGTAAGAAAGATACGCTGACCGGTCTGAAAGAGAATGTGATCGTGGGTCGTTTGATCCCAGCGGGCACGGGCTCTCAGATGAACCAGATGAAACGAATTGCTGCGGAACGTGATCGTCAATTACAGGATGCGTCAGAATTTCCTGTAGAAATGATTGGCGGTGAAGAGGGTGTTGCCCCTGCCAGTGAATAAGCTCTAGGAGGCGATTCAAAGCCTCTTCGCAGACAGAGACAAAAAGCGGTTTTCCAGAATCTGGAAGGCCGCTTTTTTCTTGGTTTTTGCTCGGATTCTAGGGAGACGGGGTGATTAAGTAATAATCTTACCGGCTTGGTGCGGTTTTTGGTAATCCTATCACCTTGTAATGCTAGGAAAACGGCTGTTTTGGGAGAGTATGGAAGTGAGTATCTTTTGTACTTGACGACTTGAAGGCTCGCTCATATATTGCGCCCTCCTGACAACCGATGAAACTCATCAATTTTCCGCACGTGGTCAGGTGTTTTAAGATAGACGTGCGTGTTAGGTCTTTTCGGGTGGACGCAGAAATCCCGACCGCGAGCAGAGCCGCAGCTGCCCGCGGCTGTGCTATTTGCGGAATCGATAGAATAGGAATAAGAATGCCTACTATTAATCAGCTGATTAGAAAACCGCGTAAAATGCCGGTTACGCGTAACAAAGTGCCCGCTATGGAAGCGTGCCCACAGAAGCGTGGTGTTTGCACACGCGTTTACACAACTACGCCGAAGAAACCAAACTCCGCGCTCCGTAAAGTTGCTCGTGTACGTTTGACTAACGGCTTTGAAGTTACAAGCTACATTCCTGGTGAAGGTCACAACCTACAGGAACACTCTGTTGTTTTGATTCGTGGCGGTCGTGTTAAAGACTTGCCGGGTGTCCGCTACCACATCGTTCGTGGTGCTCTTGACACCCAGGGTCTTAATGATCGTCGCCAGCGCCGCTCCAAGTACGGCGCGAAGAAGCCTAAATAAGGAATTTTACGGATGTCACGTCGTCACGCTGCTGAAAAGCGAGAAGTGTTGCCTGATGCAAAGTTCGGGGACATCGTTCTGACTAAGTTCATGAACTCCCTGATGCTCGATGGTAAGAAATCTGTTGCAGAGCGTATCGTTTACGGTGCCTTTGATATTGTTGAGAAGAAAACTGGCAATCAGCCTCTGGAAGTTTTTCACGAAGCTTTGGATAAAATTAAGCCAGACCTGGAGGTTCGTTCCCGCCGTGTGGGTGGTGCAACGTACCAGGTGCCGGTTGAGGTTCGTTCTGATCGCGCGCAGGCCCTGGCTATTCGCTGGTTGATCAATAGCGCTCGCTCCCGCTCTGAGCTCACAATGATGGAACGTCTCTCAGGTGAAATCCTGGATGCGTCCAACGAACGTGGTGGTGCCGTTAAGAAACGGGAAGACACTCACAAGATGGCTGAAGCCAACCGCGCTTTTGCTCATTACCGCTGGTAATAACTTTAACGGTTTACGATTAGGATTTCCGACATGGCCCGCACTACGCCAATTGAAAGATATCGCAACATCGGCATCATGGCCCACATTGATGCTGGTAAGACAACAACAACCGAACGCATTCTGTACTACACAGGTGTTTCACACAAAATCGGTGAAGTTCATGATGGTGCGGCCACCATGGACTGGATGGAGCAAGAGCAGGAGCGTGGTATTACGATTACTTCCGCTGCGACTACTTGTTTCTGGAAGGATCACCGTATCAACATCATTGATACACCGGGTCACGTTGACTTCACCATTGAAGTTGAGCGTTCTTTGCGTGTTCTCGACGGTGCGGTTGCTGTGTTTGATGGTGTGGCGGGTGTTGAGCCTCAGTCCGAAACTGTTTGGCGCCAGGCTGACAAGTATCGCGTTCCACGCATGTGCTTCGTGAACAAAATGGACCGTACAGGCGCAGATTTTTATCGCTGCGTTGATATGATCAAAGATCGTCTGGGTGCAACTCCATTGGTTGTTCAACTGCCTATCGGCTCCGAAGCCGAGTTTGAAGGTGTTGTTGACCTTATCAAGATGCAGGAAGTCGTGTGGGAAGGCGACCAGATGGGCGCTTCATACGAATACCGTGATATCCGTGCTGATCTGGCTGATAAAGCAGCAGAATATCGTGAGCAGATGCTGGAGACAGCTATTGAGATCGACGAAGAGGCTATGGAAGCATACCTCGAAGGCGAAGAGCCAAGCGAAGAAACACTTCGCGCATGTATCCGTAAAGGTACATTGGAAGGCGCCTTCGTGCCGGTTTTGACAGGTACAGCATTTAAAAACAAAGGTGTCCAGCCTTTGCTAGACGCGTTTGTTGATTATATGCCTTCTCCAACTGACATCGGCGGCACTGACGGCATTGATGTTAAGACTGAAGAAGAGATTGTTCGTAACCCATCAGATGATGAGCCATTCGCTGGCTTGGCATTTAAGGTTATGACTGACCCATTCGTAGGTTCATTGACATTCGTGCGTGTCTACTCAGGTGTTCTAGAAACTGGTACTTCAGCTCTGAACTCTGTTAAGAACGATCGTGAGCGTGTTGGTCGTATGCTTCAGATGCACGCGAACTCTCGTGAAGACGTGAAAGAAGCCCGTGCAGGTGACATTGTCGCGATTGCCGGTCTGAAAAACACAACCACAGGTGACACTCTTTGTGTGAGCTCCAGCCCAGTTATTCTGGAACGCATGGAATTCCCGGAGCCAGTGATCGAAATTGCTGTTGAGCCTAAAACTAAAGGTGACCAGGAAAAAATGGGTGTTGCTCTGAACCGTCTGGCTCAGGAAGATCCTTCTTTCCGTGTAACAAGTGATCACGAAAGCGGTCAGACCATCATTAAAGGTATGGGCGAGCTGCACCTCGATATTATCGTTGACCGTATGAAGCGCGAATTCAAGGTTGAAGCAAACGTTGGTGCGCCTCAGGTTGCTTACCGCGAATCCATCACTAAAGAGGCTGAGCTGGACTACACTCATAAGAAACAGTCCGGTGGTTCTGGTCAGTTCGCGCGTATTAAACTGATCGCTAAGCCAAGTGAACCAGGTGAAGGTTTTGTTTTCAACGACACCATCACTGGTGGCTCGGTCCCTAAAGAATACATTCCAGGTGTTGAAAAAGGTGTGAAAGACATCGTTGACACTGGTGTGCTTGCTGGCTTCCCACTGATCGATGTGAGCGTAACATTGATTGACGGTGCCTACCATGACGTTGACTCCTCTGTCATGGCCTTCGAAATTGCTGGTCGCGCTGCAATGCGTGAATTGGCTCGTAAAGCAGGATTGCAGCTTCTTGAACCTATGATGAAGGTAGAGATTGTTACTCCTGAAGAGTATATCGGTGACGTGATGGGCGACTTGAACAGTCGTCGCGGTCAAGTTTCCGGAACTGAACAGCGCGGTATCGCGCAAGTTGTGAATGCAAATGTTCCACTGGCCAACATGTTTGGTTACGTGAACAATCTGCGCTCCCAAACACAGGGTCGCGCAACATTCTCAATGGTATTTTCACACTATGAACCTGTGCCGCAACACGTCTCAGACGAAGTGCTGGCGAAATTGGCATAATCCCGGCTGCTGAGACGACCGGAAATTACGGAGAATTAAAATGGCCAAAGAAAAGTTTGAGCGTAGTAAACCGCACGCTAACATTGGTACGGTTGGACACGTTGACCATGGTAAAACAACGCTGACAGCGGCGATTACCAAAGTACTAGCAGAGCAATCAGGCGGAGCTGCCTTTGCGTTTGATGAGATTGACAAAGCGCCAGAAGAGAAAGCGCGTGGTATTACAATTTCTACAGCGCACGTTGAGTACGAAACAGAAAACCGTCACTATGCGCACGTAGACTGCCCGGGTCACGCTGACTATGTGAAGAACATGATCACAGGTGCGGCTCAGATGGACGGTGGTATCCTTGTGGTATCCGCAGCTGACGGCCCAATGCCACAGACACGTGAGCACATTCTGCTTGCCCGTCAGGTTGGTGTTCCGGCGCTTGTCGTGTTCATGAACAAAGTTGACCAGGTTGACGACGAAGAGCTTCTTGAGCTTGTTGAAATGGAAATTCGTGAGCTGTTGAGCGAATACGACTTCCCAGGTGACGATATTCCGATCGTTAAAGGATCTGCACTTGCAGCTCTTGAAGGTCGTGATGACGAAATCGGCAAGAACGCAATTCTTGAACTGATGGCAGCTGTTGATGACTACATTCCGCTTCCAGAGCGTGATATTGACAAGCCATTCCTGATGCCAATCGAGGATGTGTTCTCTATCTCCGGTCGTGGTACAGTGGTAACAGGTCGTGTTGAAAGCGGCGTTGTTAAGGTTGGTGAAGAAATCGAAATCATCGGTATCAAAGAAACAACTAAGACAACATGTACTGGTGTTGAAATGTTCCGCAAGCTGCTCGATCAGGGTGAAGCTGGCGATAACGTTGGTGTTCTGCTTCGCGGTACAAAGCGTGAAGAAGTTGAGCGTGGTCAGGTTCTGGCGCACCCAGGTACAATTACACCACACACAAAATTCAAGGCAGAAGCCTACATTCTGACCAAAGACGAAGGTGGCCGTCACACGCCATTCTTCACAAACTACCGTCCACAGTTCTACTTCCGTACAACTGACGTGACAGGTGTTGTGACCCTTCCAGCTGGTACAGAAATGGTTATGCCTGGCGATAACATCGCTATGGATGTTGAGCTGATTGCTCCAATCGCCATGGACGAAGGCCTGCGCTTCGCGATCCGCGAAGGTGGCCGTACTGTTGGTGCCGGCGTCGTTTCCAGCATCACAGAGTAAATAATCTTTCTAAAAGCCGCCTCGAGTGAGGCGGCTGCTTTCTGGAGAGACCAGAGTAATGGAAAACCAAAATATTCGCATTCGCCTGAAGGCGTATGATCACCGTGTGCTTGATGCATCGACTGGTGAGATCGTAAACACAGCCAAGCGTACAGGCGCTCAGGTTCGTGGCCCGATCCCACTACCGACGCATATTGACAAATATACGGTCCTTCGTGGTCCGCATATTGACAAGAAATCACGTGAACAGTTCGAGATCCGCACACACAAGCGTGTTCTGGATATCGTAGAACCAACGCCGCAAACTGTGGATGCACTGATGAAACTGGACCTCGCCGCTGGCGTAGAAGTGTCCATTAAGTTGTTGGGGTAATCTGAGATGCGTTGTGGACTAATTGCTAAAAAGCTGGGCATGACACGCGTCTTCGCTGAAGACGGACAACATGTTCCTGTAACTGTACTCGAAGTTGACAACTGTCAGGTTGTTGCTCACCGTAAAACTGAAACTCATGGCTATAACGCTATGCAGATCGGTGTCGGTAAAGCTAAGGTAAAAAATGTTTCTGCAGCTATGCGCGGTCACTATGCCAAAGCAAACGTCGAGCCAAAAATGAAACTGGCTGAATTCCGCGTTGAAGATGACGGCTTTGTTGAAGTCGGTTCCGAGATCACTACTGATCATTTTGTTGCCAACCAGCATGTCGATGTTGTGGCAACAAGCATTGGTAAAGGTTTCGCCGGTCCAATGAAGCGTCATAACTTCGGTGGTATGCGTGCGTCTCACGGTGTATCTGTTTCTCACCGTGCACACGGTTCCACAGGTCAGTGTCAGGATCCAGGTCGTGTTTTCAAAGGTAAGAAAATGGCTGGTCACATGGGTGCTGCCCGCGTGACAACTCAGAACTTGCAGATTGTGTCATCTGACGCAGAACGCGGTCTCCTCCTTGTAAAAGGCGCTGTACCTGGTTCTAAAGGTGGATGGGTTTTCGTATCTGATGCGGTTAAGAAAAACCGTCCAGAAGAAGCACCATTCCCTGCAGCTGTTCGTACAACTGAGGCTCCGGCCGCAGCAGAAGAAGCGCCTGCATCAGACGCTCCAGCTGAAGAATAAAAGGATCTGTTGGAATGAAGGTTAAAGTAATCAACCTCGATAACAAAAAAGCTGGAGATATCGAGCTTTCTGACGAGGTTTTTGGACTAGCTCCGCGTGCGGATCTGCTCCAACGGATGGTCAAATACCAACTGGCGGCGCGTCAGGCTGGTACACACAAGACCAAAGACGTTTCTGAAGTTTCTGGTACGAACGCAAAGCCATTTAACCAGAAAGGCACAGGCCGTGCCCGTCAGGGTCAGAAACGTGCACCTCACCAGCGTACAGGTGGTGTGGCTCACGGTCCTGTTGTTCGCTCCCATGCGACTGACCTGCCAAAGAAGGTTCGTAAGCTGGCTCTTAAAAACGCCCTGTCCGCGAAGCAGGCAGAAGGCAAGCTGGTAATTGTTGATGAGCTGAAAGCTGCGGAAGCCAAAACTAAAGTGATGGCCGGCAAGTTTGAAGCATTGGGCTGGAAGTCTGCCCTGATCATTGATGGTAGCGAAACAGACGCAAATTTTGCACTGTCTGCACGCAACATCCCATTGGTTGATGTTCTGCCAGAAAAAGGTGCCAACGTTTACGACATTCTTCGTCGCGACACATTGGTTCTGACTAAAAGTGCAGTAGAAAGCCTGGAGGCTCGTTTGAAATGAACCAGGAACGCATTTATGACATTTTGCTAGGCCCTGTTGTGACTGAAAAATCCACTATGGGTTCTGAGCATAACCAGGTTACATTCCGTGTAGCTCTGGATGCGACCAAGCCAGAAATCAAAGAAGCTGTTGAAACACTGTTCAGCGTCAAAGTTGAAAATGTGAACACTAACCGTACAAACGGTAAAGTGAAAAGCTTCCGCGGTCGTTCTGGTAAACGCTCTGATTACAAGAAAGCAATGGTAACTCTGTCCGAAGGTCAGACCATTGATGTGACTACGGGGATCTAAAAATGGCGCTTAAAAGTTATAAGCCAACAACACCTGCGCAGCGTGGTCTGATTCTCGTTGATCGGTCTGAACTGCACAAAGGTAAGCCTGTTAAAACCCTGACAGAGGGTTTGACAGGAAGTGGTGGCCGCAATAACTACGGACGAATAACAGCTCGTCGTCGTGGTGGTGGACACAAACGTACATACCGCATCATCGACTTCAAACGTCGTAAATTTGATGTACCAGCGACAGTAGAGCGCATTGAATATGATCCTAACCGGACCGCTTTCATTGCCTTGATCCGTTACGAAGATAACGAACTGTCTTACATTCTGGCTCCACAGCGTCTCAATATTGGAGACACAGTGATTGCAGCTGAAAATGCTGACATTAAGCCAGGTAACGCGATGCCACTGAAAAACATGCCTGTTGGTACCATTGTCCACAATGTGGAGATGAAGCCAGGTAAAGGCGGTCAGATGGCACGTTCAGCCGGTACTTATGTTCAGTTGATCGGTAAAGATGCTGGTTATGCTCAGCTTCGTCTGGCATCCGGTGAACAACGTATCGTTCCAGGTGACTGTATTGCAACAGTTGGCGCGGTTTCAAACCAAGACCAGAAGAACATTAAGCTTGCAAAAGCTGGTCGTTCACGTTGGCTCGGTCGCCGTCCATCCGTTCGTGGTGTAGCCATGAACCCGATCGATCACCCACACGGTGGTGGTGAAGGTCGTACATCCGGTGGTCGTCACCCAGTGACACCTTGGGGTAAACCGACTAAGGGTAAACGGACACGGTCCAACAAATCTACCGACAAAATGATCATGCGGCGCCGTCCGCAAAAGCGGAAGAAATAAGGAGCGCTAGATGGCACGTTCAGTTTGGAAAGGCCCTTTTGTTGATGGCTACCTGCTTAATAAAGCAGAAGCTGCACGCGAAAGCGGTAAGAAACAGATCATCAAGACTTGGTCTCGCCGGTCTACAATTCTGCCTCAGTTCGTAGGTCTGACTTTTGGTGTATACAATGGTCAGAAATTCGTACCTGTTCTCGTAGATGAAGACATGGTTGGCCACAAGTTTGGAGAATTTTCTCCTTCTCGTACATATTACGGTCACGCGGCCGATAAGAAGGCCCGGAGGAAATAACTATGGGTAAGCAGTCCATCGAAAGGCAGCTTGCGGATAACGAAGCCGTCGCTAAAGGTAACCGCCTTCGCGTCAGCCCGCAAAAGCTGAACCTCGTGGCAGGTCTCATCCGCGGTAAATCCGCGGAAGCAGCTCTGGCAGAACTGACATTCTCTAAGCGTGCAATCGCACGTGACGTGAAAAAAGTTCTTCAGTCTGCTATTGCCAATGCAGAAAACAATCATGAGCTGGACGTAGATCAGCTTTACGTTGCAGAAGCCTATGTTGGTAAGGCACTCGTCATGAAACGTTTCCGTGCTCGCGGCCGTGGCCGTGCGAGCGGAATTCAGAAACCATTTAGCAACATCACGATCGTTGTTCGTGAGCGCGAGGAGCAAGCATAATGGGTCAAAAAGTCAATCCAATTGGCCTTCGTGTTGGAATTAACCGTACATGGGATTCCCGCTGGTATGCTGAGAAAGATTTCGGAAATCTTCTTCACGAAGATGTTCGTATCCGCGAATACCTCGAAAAAGAGCTGGCACAGGCTGGTGTAAGTCGCATCATTATTGAGCGTCCTGCAAAGAAATGCCGTGTGACAATTCACTCTGCTCGCCCGGGTGTGATCATTGGTAAAAAAGGTGCAGACATCGAAAAGCTGCGCTTAAAAATTGCCAAAATGACTTCTTCAGAAGTTCACCTGAACATCGTAGAGATCCGCAAGCCGGAAGTTGACGCGAAATTGGTTGCAGAAAATATTGGCCAGCAACTTGCTCGCCGTGTGGCTTACCGCCGCGCGATGAAACGTGCGGTTCAATCTGCTCTGCGCCTTGGCGCTGAAGGTATCCGTATTAACTGTGCAGGTCGTCTTGGCGGTGCTGAGATTGCGCGTACAGAATGGTACCGTGAAGGCCGTGTGCCACTGCACACACTCCGTGCAAATATTGACTACGGAACAGCTCGTTCTTTGACTACATACGGTATCATCGGTATCAAAGTGTGGATTTACAAAGGCGAAATTATGGAACACGACCCAATGGCACAGGAAAAGGCTCAGGAGAAACAGCAGGCAGCTGGTCGTCCTGGTGGTCGTTCCGGTGGACGTCGGGGCTAAGGTAAAGAGGTGATATCATGCTTCAACCGAAGCGTACAAAATTTCGTAAAGCGCACAAAGGACGCTTGAAGGGCGTCGCAACTTCGGGTACAACCCTGAACTTCGGTGCGTACGGACTCAAAGCAGTTGAGCCTGGACGTGTCACAGCGCGTCAAATCGAGGCGACTCGTCGTGCGATTACGCGTCACATTAAACGTGCAGGTCGTGTTTGGATTCGCATCTTCCCAGATGTGCCGGTATCCAAGAAACCTACTGAAGTCCGTATGGGTAAAGGTAAGGGTTCTCCGGAATATTGGATGGTTCGTATCCAGCCTGGTAAAGTTATGTTCGAACTTGACGGTGTTCCAGTGGAGCTGGCCCGTGAAGCATTTGAACGTGGCGCAGCCAAACTGCCGATCAAGACTAAGTTTATTACCCGTCTCGGTGAAGGGGGCTGATTATGAAAGCTCAGGAATTGAGAGAAAAGAGCGCAGAAGAGCTCAAGAGCGAACTTATTTCTTTGAAGAAAGAACAGTTCAATCTTCGTTTCCAGCAGGCAAGTGGTCAGCTGGAAAATACGGCGCGTCAACGCCAAGTTCGTCGTGACATAGCACGGATTAAAACCGTGTTGTCTGCGAACGCAGCGTCTTAGGAGACTTAACTATGCCGAAGCGTATCCTGCAAGGGACAGTAGTTAGTGACAAAAACAGCCAGACTGTAGTTGTCCTCGTAGAGCGTCAGGTGATGCACCCGCTTTACAAAAAATATATTGGCCAGTCCAAAAAGTACCATGCCCACGATGAAAAAGATCAGTTTAAAACTGGTGACGTCGTCCGTATCCAGGAATGCCGTCCGGTTTCTAAACTGAAACGTTGGGAAGTTCTTTACGACAACGCTTAATTTTAAGCTTGTCTGTACCAAATAAAGGTAACGACTATGATTCAAATGCAAACCAACCTGGAAGTCGCCGACAACTCCGGCGCGAGACGGGTGCAGTGCATTAAAGTTTTGGGCGGATCCAAACGGAAAACAGCATCTGTCGGTGACACAATTGTTGTCTCTGTCAAAGAAGCTATTCCGCGTGGCCGCGTGAAAAAAGGTGACGTGCAACGCGCCGTCATCGTACGCACGAAGAAAGAAATTCGCCGCGCTGACGGCACAGCAATTCGTTTCGATACAAACGCTGCTGTTCTGATCAACAAAAACGGTGAGCCTATCGGCACTCGTATTTTTGGCCCTGTTACTCGTGAACTCCGCGCCAAAAACATGATGAAAATTGTTTCTCTTGCTCCAGAGGTGCTCTGATGGCTGATAAATTTCGCGTGAAAAAAGGCGACAAGGTTGTCGTGTTGACAGGCAAGGATAAAGGGAAATCAGGTGAAGTTCTGCGCGTAGTCCGCGATGAACGCCGCGCTCTGGTTTCCGGCGTCAACATGGTGAAGCGTCACACAAAGCAGACACAGTCAGAGCAGGGCGGAATTGTTTCCAAAGAAGCCCCAATCCAACTGTCCAACATTGCATTGCAGGATCCAAAAGACGGCAAAGCAACTCGTGTTGGTTACAAAACGCTTGAAGATGGTCGCAAAGTTCGCTTCGCAAAGCGTTCTGGCGAAGTTATTGACGTTTAAGGAATTGAGCCATGACAGCGCCTAGACTGAAAACACTTTATAACGATGAGCTTCGTGCGAAGCTTAAAGAAAAATTTGCTTACAGCAACGACATGCAAATTCCTTCACTGGAAAAAATCGTCGTAAATATTGGCTGTGGTGAAGCAGTGGCCGACAGCAAGAAGATTAAGTCCGTAGAGGCTGAACTTGCAAAAATCACTGGTCAAAAACCAGTGGTAACTCGCGCCAAGAAATCTATCGCTACTTTCAAACTTCGTGAAGGTATGCCGATCGGTGCCAAAGTAACACTTCGTAAAAATCAGATGTACGAGTTTCTCGACCGTCTGGTGAACATCGCGCTACCTCGTGTACGTGACTTCCGTGGTGTTTCCCCTAAGAGCTTTGACGGCCGTGGCAACTACGCCATGGGTCTTAAAGAGCAAATCGTGTTCCCGGAAATCGACTATGATGACGTAGCTGACGTACGGGGTATGGATATCGTGATCTGTACGACTGCTGAAACTGATGAAGAGGCTCGCGAGCTTCTGGCCGGTTTCAACATGCCGTTCAAGATCAATTGATCCAAGGAGAACTTTAGAATGGCTAAGAAAAGCGCTATTGAGAAGAATAAGAAGCGCGAGCGTCTTGTAGCGAAATTCGCTGCACGTCGTGCGTCTCTTAAAGCTATCATCAGTGACGACAGCCTGCCTCAGGAAGAGCGTTTCGCTGCTCGACTGAAACTGGCTGAACTTCCTCGCAACTCTGCGCCGATCCGCGTTCGCAATCGCTGCGAACTGACAGGTCGTCCACGTGGTGTTTATCGTAAACTTAAAATGTCCCGTATCGGTCTTCGTGATATGGCCTCCATCGGCCAGATTCCGGGCATGGTTAAATCCAGCTGGTAAGAGGGAGAAACAAGTATGCGATTAAGTGATCCATTAGGCGATATGCTCACACGCATTCGCAACGGTCAACGTGCGAACAAAGGCTCCGTGAAGTCTCCGTCTTCCAAACTGCGTATTAACGTATTGGAAACGCTGAAACGTGAAGGTTACATTCGTGGTTACGAAGTAACTGATAACGGCGACGGAAAATCTGAGCTGAACATTGAACTTAAATACTACCAAGGCGCCGCAGTTATAGAACATGTTAGCCGCGTATCTAAGCCTGGTCGCCGCGTTTATTCAGGTGTTAAAGATCTGCCTACAGTCCGCAACGGGCTGGGTATTTCCATCCTGTCTACACCACGTGGTGTTCTTTCTGACAGTGAAGCACGTGACGCCAATGTTGGCGGCGAAGTGCTTTGCAAAGTCTACTAGGAGGAATAAATGTCTCGTATTGGTAAACACCCAGTTACGGTTCCTTCTGGTGTTGACGTTCAGATGAACGACAAAGATGTGACTGTAAAGGGTAGTAAAGGCGTTCTGAGCATGACTTTCGTCGATGACGTAGTTGTAGAACGCGAAGAAGACAAAATCTGGGTTAAGCCTGGTAATGACAGCAAACGCGCTCGTCAGATGTGGGGTATGCAACGCACTCTGCTTGCCAACCTCGTTGAAGGCGTAAGCAATGGCTTCACTAAGAAGCTGGATGTTGTAGGCGTTGGTTATCGTGCAGCTGTTCAGGGTAATTCTCTGAACTTGAACCTGGGCTTCAGTCATGACATTAACTACCCGATCCCTGAAGGTATTGAGGTTAAATGTCCGTCTGCTACAGCGATCGAAATTTCTGGTGCTGACAAACAGAAAGTTGGTCAAGTGGCTGCTGAAATCCGGTCTTATCGTAAACCTGAGCCATACAAAGGTAAGGGTGTTAAATATGCGGATGAATACATCTTCCGTAAAGAAGGTAAGAAGAAATAGGACACGACCATGGCTAAAACTCTTTCATTGTTTGAGCGCCGTCGTCGCAGGACACGGGCACAGATCCGTAAAGTCGCAGGCGATCGCCCACGGCTTTCCGTTCACAGAACTAATAAGCAGATTTACGTTCAGGTAATTGATGATGTTGCAGGTAAAACACTTGCTGCTGCATCCACGCTTGAAACTGATCTGCGCGGTTCATTGAAATCTGGTGGCAACATTGATGCTGCAACTGCGGTTGGGAAACTGATTGCAGAGCGTGCTGTTAAAGCTGGAGTAAAAGAAGTCGCATTTGACCGCGGCGGATATCAGTATCACGGCCGCGTCAAGGCCCTAGCCGAGGCCGCCCGTGAAGGCGGGCTGTCCTTCTAGGAGTGGTGAATATGAGACCAGATCAAAACGAAAAAACCGAATCCGAGTTCGTCGATCGCCTTGTCCACATCAACCGTGTGGCCAAAGTGGTAAAAGGCGGACGTCGGTTCAGCTTTGCTGCCCTCGTGGTAGTAGGTGACCAGAAAGGTCGCGTAGGATACGGTCACGGTAAAGCCCGTGAGGTACCCGAAGCGATTCAGAAGGCCACTGAAGCTGCAAAACGCAATATGATCCGCGTTCCACTGCGTGAAGGTCGGACACTGCACCACGATACAACCGGCACTTTCGGTGCTGGTAATGTGGTCCTTCGTTCCGCGCCTCCAGGTACTGGTATCATCGCGGGTGGTCCAATGCGTGCTGTATTCGAAACACTCGGTGTGCAGGACGTTGTGACTAAATCCGTTGGTACTTCCAACGCTTACAACATGATCGAAGCTACCTTCGTTGCTCTGAGAAACATGAGCTCTCCTCGTCAGGTTGCGGCCAAGCGCGGTAAGAAAGTATCTGAAATCGTCGGTCGTCGTAGCGGCGAAGCTGTGAAGGAGAACGCAGATGGCTAAGGCAAAGGCAACTGTTAAGGTTACCCAAACCGGCAGTCCAATCGGACGTCACAAGTCACAGCGCGCTACTCTGGTAGGTCTTGGTCTTAACAAGATGCACCGGACTGTTGAGCTGGAAGATACACCATCCATCCGCGGGATGATCAACAAAGTTGCTCACCTCGTGCGGATTGAAGAAGCCTAAGGGCTTCTGAGCGGATAAGGAATATTAACATGCAGTTGAATCAGATCTCTGATAATCAGGGCGCTACTAAAAACCGTAAACGTGTTGGCCGTGGTATTGGTTCTGGTAAGGGTAAAACCTCCGGTGCCGGTCAAAAAGGTCAGAAGTCACGTTCTGGTGTAGCGATTAAAGGTTTTGAAGGCGGCCAGATGCCAATCCACCGCCGTCTGCCTAAACGCGGTTTCAATAACATCTTCCGTAAAGATTTTGCGGTTGCCAACATTGGTCGCATCCAGACAGCAATTGACGCTGGTAAATTGGACGCTTCCGCAACGATCACCATTCCTATGCTTCAGGAAGCCGGTGTAGTTGGTAAAGTCGTAGACGGTGTTCGTCTTCTGGCTAAAGGTGAGCTGACAGCCAAAATCAACGTAGAAGTTTCAGGCGCTTCCAAAGGTGCTGTTGAAGCTGTTGAGAAAGCAGGCGGATCCGTTACTGTTACGGGCCCAGTCAAAGCAAAAAAAGGCGAATAATTAACGCTTCGGGGCAGCTTGATCAGCTGCCCCCTTTTAATCTGGAGTAACACCACATGGCGTCAGCAGCAGAACAAATGGCTTCTACAATGAACTTCGGGGCTTTCTCAAAAGCTACTGAACTCAAGAAGCGTTTGTGGTTTACGCTTTTCGCGCTTATCGTCTATCGCATTGGTACTTACATACCGGTTCCTGGGGTTGACCCAACCGTACTTGCTGATGTGTTTCAACAGAATTCCGGTGGTGTCCTCGGAATGTTTGACGTGTTCTCAGGTGGTGCGCTTGGTCGCATGACCATTTTCGCGTTGAACATTATGCCTTACATCTCTGCTTCTATTATCATGCAGTTGATGACGTCTCTGTCTCCTCAATTGGGTCAGCTCAAAAAAGAAGGGGAAGCGGGACGCAAAAAAATCAATCAATATACACGCTACGGCACAGTACTTCTGGCAACTGTTCAGGGGTACGGTATCGCAGTTGGTCTGGAAGGACTTTCATTGTCCTCTGGTCAGTCTGCGGTAATTGATCCTGGCCTGTATTTCCGTCTGGTAACTGTGATTACCCTCGTAGGCGGAACAGTTTTCCTGATGTGGCTGGGTGAGCAGATCACTGCCCGCGGAGTCGGTAACGGTATCTCACTAATTATTTTCTCTGGCATTGTGGCTGCCTTGCCTGGCGCCCTAGTCGGAACATTGGAACTCGGCCGTACTGGGCAGCTTTCAAGTGTAATTATCCTGTTCCTTCTTATCCTGTCAGTGGGCGTGATCGCGTTCATCGTGTTCATGGAACGCGCACAGCGCCGGGTGCTCGTACAGTATCCAAAACGTCAACGTGGTAACAAAACTTATGGTGGACAGAATTCTCATCTGCCATTGAAGCTGAACACTGCAGGTGTTATTCCGCCGATCTTCGCCTCCTCTTTGTTGTTGATGCCAACTACAGTTGCAGGTTTCTCTGCGGGTACAGGCCCTGAATGGCTGACGACTGTAACTGTGTTGCTCGGACACGGAACACCTTTGTATATGCTGATGTACATTGCAGGTATCGTGTTCTTCTGCTTCTTCTACACAGCCGTCGTATTTAACCCAGATGAGACTGCTGATAACCTCAAGAAAAATGGTGGTTTCGTTCCAGGGATTCGTCCAGGTGCCAGAACTTCGGAATATCTGGACTATGTATTGACACGTTTGACGGTCGTTGGTGCGGCATATCTGTCACTTGTTTGTATTTTGCCAGAACTTCTGATCTCACAATGGGCAGTGCCGTTCTATTTCGGTGGTACTTCTCTTTTGATCGTTGTTTCTGTTACTATGGACACAACTGCACAAATTCAAAGCCATCTGCTGGCGCACCAGTATGAAGGGCTCATCAAAAAAGCTAACCTTGGGGGGCGGCGTAAATGATTTTAATACTTCTGGGAGCGCCGGGCGCGGGCAAAGGAACACAGGCTCAGCGACTTGAAGACGCACATGGACTGATTCAATTGTCCACTGGCGATATGCTGCGCGCGGCTGTTAAGGCCGAAACAGAAGTAGGCCTAAAAGCCAAGGAAGTTATGAATAAAGGTCAGCTGGTATCAGACGACATCATGGTGGGAATCATCTCTGAGCGTCTTGACCAATCTGATTGTAAAAACGGAGTAATTCTGGATGGTTTCCCTCGTACAGAAGCCCAGGCAGAAGCCCTGGATCAGCTTTTGAACGATAAGGGGCTGTCCCTGAATGCAGTCATCGAAATGAAAACAGATGACGCGGTGCTTGTAGAACGCATTACGGGGCGTTATACATGTGCCAAATGTGGAGCCGGTTATCACGACAGTTTCTTGAAACCGGCAGTCGAAGGTGTGTGTGATAAATGCGGTGGTACCGAATTTACGCGCCGTAGTGATGACAAGGCGGAAACTGTAAAGTCTCGTCTGGAAGCGTATCACAATCAGACCGCACCCTTGCTCCCATATTACAAAGACAAGGGTATTCTGAAGCAAGTCGACGGAATGGCCGAAATTGACGAAGTCACACACCAGATTGAAGCCGTAATTAAACAAATCTAGGTGTTGACTACTTACGACAAATTTATATAATCGCGCGCTTCTCGGAAGCGTGTGAAGCGACGGGTCGATTTGACCTGAAAGAGTTATGAGGAGAAACTAGCGTGGCTCGTATTGCTGGTGTAAATATCCCGACTAATAAGCGGGTACATATTGCACTGACTTATATTCACGGTATCGGCCCTAAAAAGGCGAATGATATCTGTGGTGCAGTTGGTATTGCAGAAGAAACTCGCGTCAACGCTCTAAGCGACGCAGAAGTAGTGCGTATTCGTGAAGAGATTGATGCAAACCACGTCGTGGAAGGTGATCTGCGTCGTGAGACTGCCATGAACATCAAACGTTTGATGGATCTTGGTTGCTACCGCGGTCTGCGCCACCGTCGTGGTCTGCCTGTTCGTGGGCAGCGTACACACACAAATGCTCGTACTCGTAAGGGTCCAGCTAAGCCTATTGCAGGAAAGAAGAAGTAACATGGCACGTGATAAGTCTCGTATCCGCCGTCGTGAGCGGAAGAACATCATCTCTGGTGTTGCACACGTAAGTGCTAGCTTCAACAATACTAAAATCATGATTACTGATGCACAGGGCAATGCTATTGCATGGTCTTCTGCAGGTGCTCAGGGTTTCCGTGGTTCACGTAAATCTACCCCATTTGCTGCCCAGATTGCTGCTGAAGATGCAGGTAAAAAGGCGCAGGAACATGGTATGAAAACTCTGGAAGTAGAAGTTAAAGGTCCTGGTTCAGGACGTGAATCAGCTCTGCGCGCGCTGCAGGCTGTTGGCTTCACAATCACTTCCATTCGTGATGTGTCTCCTATTCCTCACAACGGATGTCGCCCACCTAAGCGTCGTCGCGTATAAGAGGAAATTTGGCGGGAGAAATTATTCTTCCGTCTTTTGTTGAGATTTCGCAGACCCGAAGTGGGTCTGCTTAACTATGAGGTCAACGCCGTGATTGTTCAAAACTGGAAAGACCTGATCCAGGCAAATCTGTCGGTTGAGCCGGGAGTGGATCCGGGACGCGAAGCGACAATTGTTGTCGAACCACTTGAAAGAGGGTTCGGGCTGACACTTGGTAACGCTCTGCGCCGTATTCTGCTGTCCAGCCTTCAGGGTGCTGCGATTACGTCCATTCAGATTAACAACGTTCTGCATGAGTTCTCCTCCATTGCAGGTGTTCGGGAAGATGTTACAGACATCATCCTCAATCTGAAGAAACTGGCTATTAGAAGCCATGTTGAAGGACCTAAGAAGATCTCTCTGAAAGCCACAGGTCCTTGTGCGGTGACAGCGGGAATGATCGATATGGGAGCTGATATCGAGATCATGGATCCTGAAAAAGTGATTATGCATCTTGATGACGGCGCGACCATTGATATGGAAATGACTGTCAACACAGGTAAAGGCTACGTCTCAGGCGCACAGAATCGCCCAGAGGACGCCAAAATTGGCCAGATCCCAATGGACAGCCTGTACAGCCCGGTTACTAAAGTGACTTACAACGTGGAACAAACACGTTCAGGTCAGGTTCTGGACTATGACAAGCTGACGTTGAAAGTTATGACCAACGGAACAGTGAGCCCGGAAGATGCCGTGGCCTTTGCTGCCCGAATCCTTCAAGAGCAACTTCAACTGTTCATCAACTTTGATGAGCCAGAAGAAGTGGTTGAGAAGGAAGAGGATAAAGAGCCCGAACTTAATCCAAATCTTCTTCGTAAAGTGGAAGAACTGGAACTTACAGTTCGCTCTACAAACTGTCTGAAAAACGACAATATCGTTTACATCGGCGATCTCATTCAGAAAACAGAAGCAGAAATGCTGCGTACACCGAACTTCGGTCGTAAATCCTGTAACGAGATCAAAGAAGTTTTGGCAGGCATGGGTCTGCACCTCGGAATGGAAGTACCAAATTGGCCGCCTGAGAATATCGATGAGCTGGCTCGTAAGTACTCAGAAGACTAACATTTATGAAGAAAGGGGGCAGGGGCACCTGTCCTCCTTGGAGTAGAGAATATGCGGCATCGTAAATCTGGACGTCGGTTTAGCCGATCTTCCTCACACCGTCAGGCAATGTTTGCCAACATGGCAGCTTCCCTGATCAAACACGAACAGATCAAAACAACTTTGCCTAAAGCAAAGGATCTGCGTCCGATCGTTGAAAAACTGATCACTCTTGGTAAACGTGGTGACCTGCACGCTCGTCGTCAGGCTCTGGCAGTACTGTCCGAAAAAGCTATCGTCGACAAACTGTTCTCCACAATTGCTGAACGTTATGCAGACCGCCCTGGTGGATACACACGTATTTTGAAAGCTGGCTTCCGTACAGGTGACGCGGCTGCAATGGGTTTCATCGAACTGGTTGATCGCGACGTAGACGCAAAAGGTCAAGACAGTGGCCCAGTTCAGGGTGACGAAGAAGTTCTCGAAGCAGAAGCTGTAGCTTAACGGCCGATCTTCGTTCAAAGTTTAAAAGGGCAGCTATTTAGCTGCCCTTTTTCTTTGTCTAGCTACTTGGCAGCAGCGCCTCTGAGAATATCGAAAATTAGCCCTACACCTTTTTCAATAAGAAGAACGTCATCACCGACGATTACTCGCTCCAGCGTTTCAGATAGCTTTGGCAGGCGACTTTCAAGGTCAGAGGGCAATTCCCTTTTATCGAGACCAGGTGGTAACTTCCCATTTTTCTCCAGCTGCTTTTGAAGTCCAGGTGGTAATTCGTCACGTTTTGCAAGCCCTGGCGGGAGGCCTTTCTTATTTTTCTTTCCTTTACTAGCCTTTTTGTTCGTCTTTTCTTCTTCTTCACGCTTTCCTTTGAAGAAATCCTCAATGATCCGCTTTTCCGCTTCTGAGAATATTCGGCCGGTCCGTTCACTGGATTGAGTTGACGCCTGCTTGCTATATGAAATAGTTGGCAGGGTAAAAGAAAGTGCCAGTGCTGAGCAGGCCGCTACCAATAATCTTTTAGATGACATCATTCAGATTCTCCAGGATTGCAAATACTCAATTGAAACTATACATCACACAAACATAAGTCCAAAATTGGGCAAAGGCGAGTTCCGAGAATATATTAGATGAATACCACAATGACAGACCGACAAAAGAATCAACTATCACCCATTCAAAAGATTGCAATTGCCGTGCTCTTAAAGATGCTGGTTATTGGGGCGATCGTTTTCTTCGTTGTCACCTCTGTTATGGCAAAGGAAACACGCGTCGTTCCAGCTAACAAACAAGAGGTGCAGTTGTCTTACTCACCGCTCGTCAAACAGGCGGCCCCAGCGGTAGTAAACATCTTTACAAGGAAGACAGTTGTTCAAACACAGAGACGCTCTCTGTTCAATGATCCTTTCTTTGAACAATTCTTTGGTAGAACGGCTCCTACGAAGAAGAAAAAGAAAACGCAAAATTCCTTGGGGTCAGGTGTGCTTGTCAGTTCTGACGGAATAGTTGTGACCAACTATCATGTTGTTGCGGGTGCAGATGAAATTACAGTTGCGCTGAATGACAGGCGAGAGTTTGACGCTCACCTTATTCTGGAAGACGAGCAAACTGATCTGGCTGTCCTAAAAATTGATCCGGGTAACGAAAAATTCCCATATCTTGAATTCCATAACTCCGATGAATTGGAAGTCGGTGACCTCGTCCTTGCGATTGGGAATCCCTTTGGTGTCGGGCAAACAGTAACAAGTGGGATCGTTTCGGCGCTTGATCGAAGTGCGGGCGGCAAGACGAGCATAGAGAATTTCATTCAAACCGATGCCGCGATTAATCCAGGAAACTCTGGCGGTGCTTTGCTGACCATGCAAGGTACTTTGGCTGGGATCAATTCAGCCATCTTCAGTAAAAGTGGTGGGTCATTGGGGATCGGTTTTGCGATCCCGTCTAATCTGGTGCAGTCCGTTCTTGAAAACGGTCTGGCGAATGGTCGGGTCGTTCGCCCTTGGTTAGGGGCTAACGGACAGGCGATAACTCAAGAACTAGCAACCGGGCTTGGGATGGAACGTCCAACGGGTGTTCTGATTAGCAATATTTACAAAGGCAGTGCAGCAGACCTCAGTGGTATTCGAATTAATGATGTCGTGGCCAGTATCAATGGCTATGAAGTGGTTGATATGAAATCTGTTCTTTTCCGTATGTCGACAGGACGGTTGGGAGAGAAAGCAGAGTTTGCTATCATTCGAAATGGTCAGGAGTTGACATTGCAAGTACCGCTGATGGCAGCTCCCAGAGACCCTGCGCCTTCACCAAAGGTTCTGACAGGACAGCAACCTATGGCGGGTGCCGTTGTCGCCAACCTTTCCCCCGCATTGGCGCAAGATATGAGGATGTCCCCCTTCATTAAAGGGGTTGTCGTCACAGATGTACAACGCGGTAGCATTGCTGCACGCCAAGGGTTCCGGAAACGGGATGTCGTAACTGAGATTAACGGGCAGAATGTTCTGGAAAACAGTAATGTGCAGGCTATGTTGGATAATGCTGAGGAGGGATGGGAAATCATTCTGCTCAGAAATGGCCGCAAAGCTGTGCTGAGGCTTTCAAGGTGAGTGATCTTTTCGCGAGCGATAGTTCAGGTGAATTAGCAGGGGGAGCAGTCCCTCTGGCAGAGAAACTGCGCCCGCGAAAATTGGAAGAAGTTGTGGGCCAGGATCATCTGCTAGGTAAAGGTGGCACACTTTCACAGATGCTACAAAGCGGGTGGCTGCCTTCACTGATTTTCTGGGGGCCTCCAGGAACTGGTAAAACAACGATCGCACGATTGCTCGCCGAACAGGCGGATCTTCATTTTGAACAGATATCAGCCGTGTTTTCTGGTGTTGCAGATCTGAAAAAAGCGTTCGAAGCAGCGAAGCTTAGAAAACAAAATGGCAAGCAAACGTTGCTATTTGTCGATGAGATCCATCGGTTCAACAGATCACAACAAGATGGTTTTCTCCCATTTGTTGAAAACGGCACAATTACATTGGTCGGTGCAACGACGGAAAACCCATCGTTTGAGCTTAATGGCGCGTTGCTCTCTCGGTGTCAGGTGTTGGTGCTTGAACGGCATGATGAAAACTCCCTTCGAAAGATCCTGGTCCGCGCTGAAGAAGTTGAAGGGCGTCAGGTGCCGCTTAAGAACGCAGCGATTGATAAGTTGATGGATCTGGCTGATGGGGATGGGCGGTTTTTCCTCAATATGGTGGAAACTGTATATCGCAGTGCAGACCATAATCTGGATGTAGAGGAACTGATCAAACTCGTCTCCAAACGTGCGCCTGCATACGATAAAGACAAGGAAGGGCATTACAATCTGATCAGCGCCCTTCATAAGTCGTTGCGTGGATCAGACGTGGATGCGGCGCTTTACTGGTTTTCCCGAATGATGGATGGCGGTGAAGATCCACTTTATATTGCACGGCGGTTGGTACGTTTTGCGGTTGAGGATATTGGCATGGCAGATCCACAGGCATTGGTGCAGGCAAATGCAGCGAAAGAGGCGTATCAGTTCTTGGGAAGTCCAGAAGGCGATCTGGCAATAGGTCAGGCCGTTATTTATCTCGCGACAGCGCCAAAATCCAATGCGGCTTATGCAGCATTTAAGATGGCCGCAAAATCAGCTCGCAAAAATGGCTCTCACATGCCTCCAAAACACATCTTGAACGCGCCAACCAATTTGATGAAGGATCTGGGTTATGGAAAAAACTATGCCTATGATCATGACGCAGAAGATGGTTTTTCTGGTCAGAATTATTTCCCGGATGAAATGAAGAGGGAAAATTATTATCAGCCAGTGGAACGCGGGTTCGAGAGAGATATCCAGCGCCGCTTGGAATATTGGTCTAATTTACGTAGTAAGCGTAACACCGAAGGGGGAAGCTGATGTCTATGTATATATCCATTGCCATCGGTGGTGCGCTTGGGGCGTGCGCACGATATGGGGCCGGAACCTTGATGCTTCGAATGCTTGGGCCAGGTTACCCATATGGGACATTATTTGTAAATGTGTTCGGATCAATACTAATGGGCTTGCTTATTGAGTATATGGCCCTTAAATGGTCTCCATCCCCCGAAGTTCGGTCTTTACTGGTGACCGGCTTCCTTGGGGCTTTTACGACATTTTCGACCTTCTCGCTGGATGTTGCACTCCAAGTCCAGAAAGGGGAGTATCTGATGGCAGGTGGATATATCCTGCTATCTGTTATTTTATCAATTGCCGGATTATTTGCCGGCCTTAACCTGATGCGGGTTTTAATTGGATGAGTAGAGTTCAACATATCGAAGTCACCGCAGGTGAGGCGGATCAACGCCTTGATAAATGGTTTAAGGCTCATTTCCCTGGTGTCTCTCAGGGGCAACTGGAAAAGTATCTTCGCAAAGGTGAAGTGCGCGTTGACAAAAAACGCGTGAAATCCAATGTTCGACTTGAAGCAGGGCAACTGGTTCGGGTGCCTCCGCTAGGCGATGAAGCGTTTAAGCCCACGCAAGCACAGAAAAGAACAAAGCAAAAAGACCATGAATTGACGGATCGGGATATCGCCGAGATCCGTCAAATGATCCTGCATATGGATGATGATGTGATCGTGCTCAATAAACCTGCAGGCCTTCCCGTGCAGGGGGGCAGCGGGCAGTCCCGTCATGTTGATGGTTTGTTGGATGGTTTGCGATTTGATTATGATGAACGCCCGCGTCTTATTCACCGCCTGGATAAAGATACTTCTGGTGTGTTGGTGATCGGTAGAACACGCCTAGCTGCAAAACATTTGGCCGAAGCTTTCAAAAAACGGACGACACGCAAAATCTACTGGGCATTGGTCGCGGGTGTACCAAGACCTGCTCAAGCAACCATTTCCTATAACCTAAGTAAAGTGCCGACAATTGCGGGCGAGAAAGTTGTCGTGGATCGTGACGGTCAAACTGCGATCAGTGACTATTCCGTTGTAGCCAATGCAGGAACAAAAGCGGCTTGGGTTGCGTTGAAACCGCTTACAGGCCGCACCCATCAGCTTCGTGCTCATTGTGCTGCTATTGAGACCCCAATTGTCGGTGACGGCAAATATGGCGGCTCTGAAGCATTTCTAGATGGAGCGATCTCGAAAAATATGCATCTTCACGCACGAGAGATTACAATCAGCCATCCTAAAGGTGGAGATCTGACTGTCGTTGCGCCGCTGGGACAGCATATGAAAGCCACCTGGAAGCTGCTCGATTTTCATGAAAACGACTATGAAGATCCTTTTGAAGAACAAGGTTGGTAAGAATTTTTGGTGAGGTGCCGCTTTTGGCTTGACTAATCAGCGGCTTTGGATAACTTTTCCGTCATGACGTACACAAATCGACTACTAGGACTACTACGACTTACTAGCCCGGTACTATAAGAAGTGCCGGGGCGAATGGTGTCCTTTTCCTAAAACGTCGATTGAGAAACAGAATGTACACAGACCAGACCAAGCGGTCTTTTCAATCAAATCAAAAACAAGAAACAGCAACAGAGAAACGGCAGGACGGCTTTATCAGTTCGTTCGGGGGGCTCTCTCGACTTATTTGCGGTCATTTGGCTGCTTGATGCGCTGAATGCCCGATAAGACATGTTGCAACAGAATTTGATATGACATTTCGCGCCTTGGAAGGCGCATCGTGAAATTTGAGGAAACGAAAATGAGTTTTACGCCTGGTAATAAGTATGTGGCATTTCCACCGATTGATTTGCCCGACCGTCAATGGCCATCAAAAGTAATTGATAAAGCGCCGATCTGGTGCAGTGTTGATCTGCGAGATGGTAACCAAGCATTGGTTGAGCCAATGGGACACGAGCGTAAGCTGCGTATGTTCCGCCACTTGGTTCAACTGGGCTTTAAGGAAATCGAAGTAGGTTTCCCATCAGCTTCTCAGACAGATTTTGATTTTGTTCGTTATCTGATCGACAACAACGAAATCCCATCCGGTGTTAAAATTCAGGTTTTGACCCAATCCCGTGAAGAATTGATCCGCCGTACCTTTGAGGCTATTGACGGCTGCGAAGAAGCGATTGTTCACCTCTACAACTCTACGTCTACTTTGCAGCGCCGTGTGGTGTTTAATCAGGATCGCGAAGGCATCAAGCAGATTGCCATCGAAGGCGCGAAGCTGGTTCGTAAACTGGCGGATGAGATGACCACGACAAAGGTCCAGATGGAGTATTCACCAGAAAGCTTCACACAAACCGAGCTGGATTATGCCTGTGAAGTCTGTACGGCTGTGATGGAGATCTGGAAACCAACGGTCGATAACAAGATCATCTTCAACCTACCTGCGACAGTTGAAGTAGCTGCGCCTAATGTTTACGCAGACCAGATCGAATGGATGCACCGCAATCTGCCAGAGCGTGAAAAAATCATCCTGTCATTGCACCCGCATAATGACCGGGGTACAGGTGTCGCCGCCGCTGAATTCGGTATCATGGCCGGTGCAGATCGTGTTGAAGGTACTTTGTTTGGTAATGGTGAGCGTACAGGTAACGTGGACGTGGTGAACATTGCGATGAATATGTACACCCAAGGCGTGAACCCTGAACTGGATTTCAGTAACATCAACGAAGTTGTTCGCACTGTTGAATACTGTAATCAGCTGCCCGTTCATCCGCGCCATCCATATGGTGGTGAGTTGGTATTTACAGCTTTCTCCGGCTCTCATCAGGATGCGATTAAGAAGGGCTTTGAAGCCATCAAAAAATCCAACTCAGAGCTTTGGGAAATTCCCTACCTGCCAATTGATCCGCAAGATCTGGGGCGTAACTATGATGCTGTGATCCGCGTAAATAGTCAGTCTGGTAAGGGTGGTGTTGCCTATCTTTTGCAGGAAGATTATGGCATTGAACTGCCGCGTATGCTGCAGGTTGAGTTCAGTAAGGTTATTCAGAACATCACTGACGAGACAGGTAAGGAATTGTCTTCAGAGTTTATCTACGAGACTTTCACTAAGGAATATCTGGATGCATCTGGTGTTGTCGATTTTGTCAATCACCAGACGACAGTCGATGCCCATGCCTCCGAGCGTCGTATCCTGAAAGCGACTGTTTCGCAAAATGGCGAAACTCGTGAAATCACAGGTGAGGGCACGGGCCCAATTGATGCTTATATGAACGCGCTCTCCAAAGAACTGGGTGTAGAATTAACGGTAAATGATTACCGCGAACATACAACAGGTTTTGGCGCTGATGCGGTTGCCATGGCGTATGTTGAGATGCGTGATAAAGACGGCGAGCCTGTTTTCGGTGTGGGACGTCATGCGAATATCGTAACAGCTTCGCTGAAGGCGATCACAAGTGCGGTTAATCGCGCGGCCAAGTAAATTCCATGTGAATTGATGGAAAAGCCCGGTTTATACCGGGCTTTTTTGTGTGTTCTTTTTAAGCAAACGTCCGTCAATAATCAGTAATCCAAGTCCGATGACGATCATGCCCAAGATCATTTGAACCGTCACTTCTTCTGAAAGAAACAGATATCCCATCAAAATTGCGCTTACAGGAATAACAAGAGTAACCAATGAAGCGTTTGTCGCTCCGGCAGAACTTATGAGGTGGAAATAGAGAATGTAAGCAAGAGCAGTGCTCAGCAGTGCCAAACCTGCCAGCGCGACATATACATGTAAAGAGAGTTCCGTTGCAAAAGCCCAAGGTTGGTCCATTACAAGCATGATGGGCAACATCATAATGCTACTTGCGCATAATTGACCTGCCGCAGTGACAATTGGCGGTAGTCCGGATTTGCTAACGCGCCGCGTGTAAACAACACCAAACCCATAACAAAGCGTTGCAATGAGAACCGCAATCTGACCGATGACCTGATCCCCGGTAAAGCCAACTGTTCCGATTGTTGGCCCTAAAAGGATTGCGACACCGGCAATACCAAACATAATCCCGGATATGCGGCGAGGGCCTAACCTTTCTGCCTCTTCCCGACTAAAGAAATGAGCAACAAGCGCAGTAAAAAGAGGAGTGGTTGCGTTCAAGACCGATGCCAACCCACTGGATATCATGGTTTGTCCGGAAACAATGAGGCAGAAGGGGATCAGATTATTCAATAGCCCCATGATGATAAAAGCGAACAGAAGATCTTTGTCCGTGGGGAAACTTATGCCTCTGATCTTGAGAATGATCAGAAGTGCAATAGCCGCCAGAAAAACACGGCTAAAGACAACAGTTATCACTGGTATCTGTTGCAGGGCGACACCGTTAAAGAAAAAAGAGCCGCCCCAAAGAACGGAGAGTAACAGAAGTAGAGCCCATTGCAGGAGGCTCATGGAGGCCGAAGACGAATTAGTCATGTTTGATCATTCCAGGAATACAGAGTTCGAGTATCAGCAAGCGCGAGAAGACAGTCTTCCCGCTTTCCGATTAGCAATCTGATTATTTGCTGGTGATCAACTTATGATTTGCTTGATTGCGAACGCGGTTCATCCAATTTCCAATGGCTGGATACCGGGAAAGGTCAAAGCCGCCCTCATCTGCCACATGGGTATAGGCGTAGAGACAGATATCCGCTATGGTATATTTATTGGCGACAAGGTAGTCATGGTGGTTAAGCCGTTTTTCCATGATATCGAGCGCTTTGTAACCACCTTCCATCTTTTGCGGCAGCATGGCCTTTTGCTGCTCGTTTGGGCCGCCATGAGTTTGCCAGAAACGGACAACAGCAACGTTTGGCTCGTGACTATATTGTTCAAAAAACATCCACTCCAGAACACGGGCACGGTCAAGACGATCTGTGGGAAGAAATTCAGTGCCTTCCGCCAGATACATTAAGATAGCGTTGGATTCGGTTAGTGTTTCACCGGAATCCAGAACCAGTGTTGGAATTTTCCCATTTGGATTGATCGAAAGGAAATCCTCTGTCTGGGTTTCACCTTTCAGGATATCCAACTCAGTTAAGTCGTAATCCACCCCTAACTGAGAGAGGAGTAAGCGCACTTTATACCCGTTACCAGATGGTAAGAAATCGTACAGTTTCATTCTTAAATCCTTTTGTCGATTTCCTGTCCCTTTTTTCCCGCAGCGATAATGACCTAAAGTTCCTGTGATGGGAAAGCAAATTTTGCTACAAGAAGTCGAATTAATGCAAAGGAGATCATTGTGGGAAGTTCCCCCCTTAAATTAGTCGTTTTTGATTGCGATGGGACGCTGGTGGATAGTCAGCACAATATTATAACCTGTATGGAGGCCTCGTTTAAATCTAACGGCCTTGTTGCGCCCAATGCAGATAAAGTTCGGGGAATTATTGGTCTCAATCTGGACCGGGCGATTTATCACCTGATGGAAGAAAAAGAAGATCGAGAATTACTTGGTCGTCTGGTGGACGGCTATAAACAAGCGTTTTTCGAAAACCGTCTGAAAGATGAGCACCATGAGCCGCTTTATGAAGGGGTCCTGGAAACTTTAGAGAAGCTTGCGAGCCAAAATATACTCATGGCCGTTGCAACAGGCAAATCTTTGCGCGGGTTGAACGCAGTCGTTGAGAAGCACGGCTTGCATGACTATTTCACCTCCCTTCAAACTCCTGACCACAATCCAGGTAAACCTCATCCGCAAATGGCTTATTCTGCGATGGAAGCCGTGGGGGCTGATCCGGCACACACCTACATGGTCGGAGATACCAGTTACGATATGCAGTTGGCGAAGAATGCCGGTATCCACGCAATTGGAGTGGAGTGGGGCTATCATGACAACGATACCCTCTCTCAAACTGGCGCGGATCACTTGATTAGCGTGGCCGATGAATTAATTCCCATCGTAAGCGGTTAAAGTCAGCAGAAATACTTGCATTTTTGTGAATAAACTCTATAAACCTAACGACTGTTTGCTAAAGGGAAGCAAGGCAGCGTTTAAGAGGCACTATGAAAAGATTTTATAAACAGGCCACTAGTGGAGAAGTTGAAGAGGGATTTACCGTCCTTCTTGATGGCCGAGCTATAAAAACACCAGCAAAAGCACCGCTGGTTTTGCCAAGTGTCGCCCTTGCAGATGCCATCGCCGCTGAATGGGATGCGCAGGAAGAAGATGTTGCCCCGAAAACCATGCCTTTGATGCGATATGCCGCCACTGCAATTGACCGGGTGACACCACAACGCCAGCAGGTCATTGATGATCTGGCGGCATATGGTGAAACAGATCTTGTGTGCTACCGCGCTACCTATCCTGAAAAACTGGTGAGTAAGCAACGCGAGGCTTGGGATCCGCTGGTTGACTGGGTGAGGGAGGCACATGATGCCGAATTAACTGTAGTCGAAGGTGTCGGCTATGTTGCGCAAGATCCAAAAAGCCTTCAACAGATGAAAGCTGTTCTAGAAGCACAAAGCGACCTACAATTGGCAGCAATTCATGATATTGTTAGTCTGAGTGGATCACTGGTTGTATCCTTGGCTGTCATGGCAGGGAAACTGGATGCCGAAGAAGCGTTTGAGATCAGTGAGCTTGACGAAACCCACGTCGTAGAAGAGTGGGGAGAAGATTCCGAGGCGGCGGAGAGAAGAATAAACAACAAAGCCAGCCTGGTTTCCGCAGTAGAATTTTTAAAACTATGTGATCGTTGACAGATAGTCCGGCAAAAGCCGCACAGTCAGGGAGTAGAAATGAAAGATATTATAAGACAACTGGAAGAAAAACGAGCCAAGGCCCGTCTGGGAGGTGGTCAGAAGCGTATCGACAGCCAGCATTCCAAAGGAAAGCTGACTGCGCGTGAACGTATCGAATTTTTGCTGGACGAAGGCTCCTTTGAAGAATGGGATATGTTCGTTGAGCATCGCTGCACTGAATTTGGCATGGAAGACAACAAAGTTACCGGCGAAGGTGTGATCACAGGTCACGGTACCATCAACGGTAAACTGGTCTTTGTTTTCTCTCAGGACTTCACCGTATTTGGCGGATCCCTGTCTGAATATCACGCGAAGAAAATCTGCAAGATCATGGATAAAGCTGTCCAGGTCGGTGCGCCAGTCATTGGTATCAACGACTCCGGTGGTGCCCGTATTCAGGAAGGCATCGACAGCCTTGCAGGTTACGCAGAAGTGTTCCAGCGTAATGTGATGGCATCCGGTGTGATCCCACAGATTTCTGTGATTATGGGTCCATGTGCCGGTGGTGCAGTATACTCCCCAGCGATGACAGACTTCATCTTCATGGTACGTGACAGTTCCTATATGTTCGTTACGGGCCCTGACGTTGTGAAAACTGTAACCAACGAAACGGTCACAGCAGAAGAACTCGGGGGTGCAAGCACTCACACGTCCAAGTCATCTGTAGCGGATAACGCCTATGACAATGATGTGGAAGCCCTGACAGAGGTTCGCCGTCTTGTAGACTTCCTGCCTTCCTCCAACCGCGAGGTGTCTCCAATCCGTGAGAGTTTTGATGATCCGGATCGTAAGGAAATGTCACTGGATACACTGGTTCCAGAAAATCCAAACAAACCATATGACATGATGGAACTGGTTGAGAAGCTGGTTGATGAGGGTGATTTCTTTGAAATTCAGCCTGATTTTGCGAAAAATATCCTTACAGGTTTTGCCCGTATCGAAGGGCAGACAGTGGGTATCGTGGCTAACCAGCCAATGGTTCTTGCCGGTTGTCTGGATATTGACAGCTCCCGTAAAGCGGCACGCTTCGTTCGTTACTGTGACTGTTTTGATATTCCGATCGTGACACTGGTTGACGTTCCGGGCTTCCTGCCAGGTACAGCGCAGGAATATGGCGGAATTATTAAACACGGTGCGAAACTTCTGTATGCGTATGCCGAAGCCACAACTGCCAAAGTCACTGTGATTACCCGTAAGGCTTACGGTGGTGCCTATGACGTGATGTCTTCCAAGCACCTTCGTGGTGACGTGAACTACGCCTGGCCGTCTGCGGAAATTGCTGTGATGGGTGCGAAAGGTGCGGTGGAGATTATCTTCCGAGGCGAGATCGGAGATGACGCCAAAATTCAGGCACGAACCAATGAATATCAGGAACGTTTCGCCAATCCGTTTATCGCAGGCAGTCGCGGATTTATTGATGATGTGATTATGCCAAATAACACACGTCATCGTGTCGCAAGCTCCCTTCGGATGCTGAAAAACAAACAAGTTGAAAATCCGTGGAAAAAACATGGCAACATTCCGCTTTAAGGTGATAGGGAGAGGTTAAATACTATGTTCAAGAAAATCCTGATCGCCAACCGTGGCGAGATTGCGTGTCGTGTTATCCGTTCTGCCCGTGATATGGGTATTGCAACGGTTGCCGTTTATTCCGATGCGGATGATGGTGCCATGCACATGCGTATGGCTGACGAAGCCGTCCATATTGGTCCGTCTGCCGCCGCTGAAAGTTACCTGATCATCGAAAAGATCATTCAGGCCTGTAAAGACACAGGCGCAGAAGCGGTGCACCCGGGTTATGGTTTCCTTTCTGAAAACCAGGACTTTGCAGATGCATTGGCGAAAGAAAACATTGCCTTTATTGGCCCAGGCAAAAAAGCTATCGCCTCTATGGGTGATAAAATTGCGTCCAAAAAACTGGCGCTGGATGCAGGTGTTAATACTGTTCCAGGGCACATGGATCTGATTGATGACGCGGATCACGCTGTAAAGATTTCATCCGAAATCGGATACCCTGTGATGATTAAAGCCTCCGCCGGTGGTGGTGGTAAAGGTATGCGTGTTGCGTTTAATGACGAAGAAGCCCGTGAAGGTTTCCAGTCAGCGAAAAACGAAGCCATCAGCAGCTTTGGTGATGACCGTATCTTTATCGAGAAATTCGTTGTGGACCCGCGCCACATCGAAATTCAGGTTTTGGCCGACAAGCACGGTAATTGCATCTATCTGGGCGAACGTGAATGTTCTATTCAACGTCGTCACCAGAAAGTTATCGAAGAAGCGCCAAGCCCGTTTCTGGACGAAGAACTCCGTAAAGCAATGGGTGAGCAGGCTGTGGCTTTGGCCAAAGAAGTGGATTACCACTCTGCCGGTACAGTTGAGTTTATCGTTGGTGCAGATCGCAACTTCTACTTCCTGGAAATGAATACACGTTTGCAGGTGGAACATCCGGTTACAGAACTGATCACTGGTGTTGACCTTGTTGAGCAGATGATCCGTGTTGCCAACGGCGAAGAGCTTAAGATCAAACAGGAAGATGTAAAACTTACGGGTTGGGCTGTTGAAAGCCGTTTGTATGCGGAAGATCCATATCGTGGCTTCCTGCCATCCATTGGCCGTCTGAGCCGTTACAGCGCGCCAGAAGGTGCTGCGGTTCGTGTGGACACTGGTGTGAACGAAGGTTCTGAAATCACTATGTTCTACGATCCGATGATCGCGAAGCTCTGTACATATGGTGACACCCGTGAAGAAGCCATCGAAGAGATGTCAAAAGCGCTGGACGCCTATCAGGTTGAAGGTATCGCTCACAACATCAACTTCCTGAACGCTGTGTGTAATCATCCACGCTTTAAAGCTGGTAATCTGACAACCGGCTTTATTGCTGAAGAATACCCAGAAGGTTTCCATGGCGTTGAGCTGGCTGATGATGTCCGTGCGAACGTGGCCGCCATTGCTGCGCTTGTATCTTTGCGTAACGAAGCACGCGCAGTTGAGGGGATTGCTGATGCCCTTGGCGCTGAGTGGGTTGTTAGCGAAGGTGTTGACCGTCATGACGACATTACGGTTGAGGACGCCGAAGGTGGTCTAGATGTAACTGTTGGTGATAAAATTCTGGCAGTGCGTTCAGATTGGACCCCAGGCGATGCACGTATCACCGCTGACATCAATGGTCAGGAAGTTATTGCCCTTGTGAAACTGAAACGCGGCGTTGTTGAAGTGACACATGGTGGTGCTGTTCTGGCCTTGGCTGTACGTCGTCCTCGTCTTGCGGAACTTGCTAAACTCATGCCGGTAAAAGAAGCACCGGATATGTCCAAATACCTGCTATGTCCAATGCCGGGTATGATCGTGGCGGTTCATGTCAATGAAGGTGATGAAGTGAAAGCCGGTCAGGCTCTTGCTGTCGTCGAAGCCATGAAAATGGAAAATATCCTTCGTGCTGAACAAGATGGTGTTGTCTCTGCGGTGAAAGCCGGGGCAGGGGATACCCTCGCCGTTGACGATATTATCCTAGAATTTGAATAGGATATAGAATGCCGACTGTTCATGTCCGAATAACTGGCCGCGTGCAAGGGGTCGGGTATCGGGCATGGACAGTCGAACATGCCTCCCGTGCGGGGCTAACAGGCTGGGTTCGCAACCGAAGTGATGGTTCTGTGGAAGCAGTCCTTCAAGGAAGCGAAACAACTATTGAAGCGTTTCTGGCACGATGTCAGGAAGGGCCAAGATTTGCGAAAGTCTACTCTGTGACTACTGAAAGTATTGAAAAATCAGAGATTTTTTCTGATTTTACCCATAAGACAACGTTATAGAAAATACGTTCTGCTTGTAATTCAGAGTATGATTTTACCCATTTCGCCATATTTCAAAAACACTTTCTCGAAACTCTCTCGAAGCTCTATGTCAAATTCCGGTAAGGTCACGGGGATGCCCTGATTGACCAGTGACGTCACCCCATGCTCACTGATCCCGCATGGTACGATACCATCATAGTGGCTGAGGTCAGGTTCCACGTTGATGGATATGCCGTGAAAGCTCACCCATTTGCGAACCCGAACGCCGATGGCAGCGATTTTATCTTCGCGACTACCATTTTGTATCCAGACGCCAACACGGCCTTCGCGAATTTCACCTTTGATCTGATATTGATCGAGGACGTCAATGACCCACTTTTCCATATCCTGCACGAAGGCACGAATGTCTGATCCCCGTTTTTTCAAATCCAACAGGACGTAAGCGATACGTTGGCCGGGACCGTGGTAGGTATACTGACCGCCACGTCCCGCATCATAAACCGGAAATTTATCGGGTTGAACCAGATCTTCGATCTTGGCACTTGTCCCTGCGGTGTAGAGTGGCGGGTGTTCTAACAACCAGACGAGCTCAGAGGCTGTTCCTTCGCGGATTGCGGCAGCACGCGCTTCCATTTCGGCAAGAGCTTCTTCGTAGGGGACAGGTGTATCTGATATTTTCCATTCAATTTCATGCATGGGCGGTTTATATCACTGATTATCAGAACTGACAAAATGGGTTATTTCTGATATTTTAAGAAAAAAGTAACCATGGATGATGGATAGTTCATCTTACACATAATTTTCGGGTGTTATTATGCAAGATAAAGCGATCAAAGGCGTTGATGTAGAAATCTCGGTCGTTCTGGGAAAGGCGATCATGCCTATTCACCAGCTCCTGAAAATGGGCCGTGGTGCGGTGATTGAGCTGGATACAAATGTAGATGACGATGCCACTGTTTTGGCAAATAACAAGCCGATTGCATATGGGGAAATTATCGTTGTTGATGACAATATCGGTATTTCCATCACCGATAAAATCAGCCCAAACCAGCAAGACGTCTGATCCCGCTAATTTATTTTCAAACTTTTGAAAAAAATATGTCATTTGGGCTTGCCAGCCCCCCGAACAAATGATATTTCCCTGCCTCACAGTGCGGCCGTGGCGGAATTGGTAGACGCGCAGCGTTGAGGTCGCTGTCCGGTAACACGGGTGGAAGTTCGAGTCTTCTCGGCCGCACCAACAAAAAGCCCTCAGGGAAACCTGACGGGCTTTTTTGCTATCTTGTTTAGTTCAGTGAGAGTTCAGCTTCTTTGTTGATTGGCTGATCTCCCATTGCGAACAAGTAACAATTACTTCCATTAGATTTAAGTTGGCACATCACATTCCCCATGTGAAGTAGGTCTTTTGGAGTTTCCTTTTTCATATCCCCTGTAATACTAAGAGATTGTTGGGATGTGATACCGTCTTCACTTATGAAGAAGAGTGCTCTTGAATATTTTTTCTGACGTTGAAGGTAGGTGGTGTAAGCGGACAGTTGCAGAGAAGTTATCTTATGCTGTGCTTCAGAGTATTCAGAAATTTTTAGAGGTGAATTAACAGTAGGTGGTGACAAAAGGGTGTTAATGAGATTTTTGTCGAGATTCTTCCAAACTATCTCTCCGTCTACAGCTACAACTTTGCAGTTTCCAGAATAAGGTCGTTTTTGACACCGCTTGTGCCCTTCTGCCTTTGCAAACTCTACCCCCAAATGTTTCTTCTTGCCGGACCAAGATGTTCTGCCATTTTCGAGATCATACATAAAGACGTTGTGATGGTTCGGATATGTATTGAACACATATAAATAGGCATGAAAATGTGTGATTGCAGTGTTTGAAAAATTAGGAGTATCAACTGAATTGGCGTTAATTTCAGGTTCAGTTGTCTGGCATGCAGATATTGAAAATACAACGCTGATCAATAGAGCAGCTTTCAGCCATTTTTCAAATCGAACATGTATCATTTGTTTGTTTTCTCCCCCTTGATCAACAAGTAATGATAGAATATCATCCGTAGCTTATCATCTAAAAGAATAGATTTGAAGGAAAAATATAGCTCAGCCATTTGATAGCAGAATTGGACTTTTTTAATTTGCAAATAATTAACACTCTAATATTAGGCTTATGTGTTATTGTGCATGTTCTGAGGCTAGTAGAGTTTAGATGAAATCCATTTCCTTATCTCAGAGAAAGAAGCTCGAGTTTGAGTTGATAAACCTCTTTGATGTGGGGATGACGGTATATGACAACGACTTCAATGTTGTTCATATCAATCAAAAAGCGGTTGAGCTTCTGCGCCTGCCTGAACACTTACTCAAAGGGCAACTGACCTTATATGATATTCTGAAAAATAACGCTGAATTGGGGGATTACGGTCCCAACGCAGATGAAGACTTCATACTGGAGCGTATGGAGATGTATACAGCGCTGAAGCCCTATGAGTTTGTTCGAAAGCGTAAAGATGGAACCTATTTAAAAGTTGTTGGTCAGCCCACAGGCGAAGGGGGATTTGCAACCACCTATACAGATGTTACTGATCTGGAAGTCGCAAGGGAACTCGTTGAAACAGAGAATGTCGACCTTCTAAAACAGCTTGAAAAGAAAAGGTTCGAGCTTGAGGTTGAGAAAAATCGCATCGAGAGAGAAGCGACCCTCAAGGACGTTGTGTTGGAAAACACCTCTCATGGCATATCCCTGTTTGACCGGGATCTAAAACTTGTTGTGGTCAATAAGCGGTTTAACGAAATCCTTAAATTTCCAGAAGAGCTGCTGCAACCCGGAACAGATATAGCTGAAATGTTTCGATACAATGCGAAACGTGGTGAATATGGTGACGTGGAAGACATAGAGGCATGCGTAGAAGAGAAGATGAATCTTGCCCGCCAGTTTTTGCCCCATAACTTTCAACGCCGTCTTGCTGATGGCTCCGTTATGGAGGTTATTGGAAAGCCTGTCCCCATGGGATTTGTCACAACCTATATGGATGTATCCGAAATTGTAAAAGCCAGAGAAGAGGTTGAAAATGCGCTTGAGCGACAACGAACTCTCGTTGAGGCAAGCCCTGCAGGGATGGGGATTACCAGCATTGATGGCGGTGAGGTTCTATATATCAATTCCAAAGGGGCTGAGATAAACGGCTTTTCCACCACTGAAGAGGCAATGGGAGTTCTTGCCGGCAACGATTGTTGGGTGAATCCAAAGGACCGCGCAAAATATGTGGAGGAATTTGAGCGCACCGGGCATGTCAAAGCAAAAGAAGTGAAGTTTCGACGCCCTAATGGGGAAGAGTTTTGGAATTTATTATCTTGGGACCGTATCAATTATCAGGGCAAGGACTGTGTTCTTTTCTGGCAGACTGACACAACCGAACAACATGACATTCAAGACCAATTGATGGAGACGGAGAAATTTGCTTCTCTAGGAGGCTTGGTCGCCGGCGTTGCCCATGAAATTAATACGCCCGTTGGGGTTGGGGTGACTGCTGTTTCTCAACTGCAAGAGATAATCAAGAATTGCGTTCGAGATATAGATAACGGAAGGTTGTCAAAATCTGCAATGGAGAAGTATTTGTCATCTGCAGAGAAAGCCTGTGATATCAGTCTTGTAAACCTGCAAAACGCCGCCCGTCTGATTAACAGCTTCAAACAGGTTTCTGTGGATCAGATTTCCGAAGATTGCAGACTCATAAAGGTACGAGACTACTTTGGTAGTATTCTGGAAAGCATGCTACCAGAGACTAAAAAAGCGCGGGTCACCGTTGAGTTCGATTGCCGGGAGGAGGATGTATTTAAAACTAATCCGGGGGCTATCGCTCAAATGATTACCAATCTCATTCAAAATGCCATTATTCACGGTTTGGTGGATAAAAAAAACGGGATCATTCAGCTTCAGGTGAAAATTGATCCTGCAAGAAATATGAGGATTAAATTCTCAGACAATGGAGTTGGTGTTCCTAAGGAAAACCTGAAAAAGATACTGGAGCCCTTCTATACCACGCGTCGCGGAATAGGCGGGAGCGGTCTTGGACTGAATATCGTCCACAACATTGTTGTCCACAAGCTCGGTGGTAAATTGAATGTCACGTCACCAAAAGATAGCGGTCTGGCATTTGAAATTACGTTGCCTGAAAAGAATGACGAGTGAGTGTTTTAAACCACTCCCCAGCCCTCATCTTTAAAAAAAGAGAGCTTTCGATTATACTGAAGGGAGAAGCTAAGCTTCCTCAGTTTGGAATCTGATGGTTTGGGAGGGCTTGATGGATCAGAGCGCAGAACAAATGGAGCAAACAAAAGAGTTTGCCAGTTTTAAAGAGTTTTACCCTTTTTACCTTAGTGAGCATTCAGATGTCACATGCAGGCGTTTGCACTTTATAGGAAGTGCACTTGTCCTTGTCGTGTTGGCGGCTGTTATCCTGAACAGTTATTGGGTGCTGTTATGGACCTTGCCGGTTATTGGATACGGATTTGCCTGGGTGGGGCACTTCTTTTTTGAAAAGAACCGTCCTGCGACTTTCAAATATCCTTTCTACAGCCTGATGGGGGATTGGGTGATGTTTAAGGATATCTTGATTGGACGAGTGAGCCTTCTAAAGTAGTCCACCTGTCTATTATTTTAACTGATACCTTTATGGGCTTCATTGCCCCATAATTCTTTAATGCGGTCATCACGGCCGCATCCATATCTATAGATTTTGTATCTCACCGGGTTCTTTTTGTAATAGTCCTGATGATAGTCTTCCGCATCGGTCCAGGCGCCGGCTTTTCGGATAGGTGTGACAATATCTGCTTTTAAAATACCTGATTGTTGCAACTTTTCCTTAGACGCGGTGGCGATCTCTCTTTGTTCGTCAGAGTTCGCAAAAATAGCAGTGGTGTATGAATTACCCCGATCACAAAACTGACCACCAGCATCTGTTGGGTCCACGGACCGCCAGAAAATTTCCACCAGTTCGGCATAGCTCACTTTGGCCGGATCGTATTTAATTTGCACCGCTTCAATATGCTTACCATGGTTCCGGTAGGTTGGGTTCTGCAAAAGGCCGCCCGTATATCCAGAAACCGCGGATATTACTCCTTCCACATGTTCAAAATCCTTCTCAACACACCAGAAACAGCCGCCCGCGACGGTGGCAATTTCTGTTTCTGCAGCAGTGGCCGGAAGGCCGGTGTTGAGGAGTAAACCGGTTAATAGTGCAGTTCTGATTTTCATTGCGTCCCTCTTAAATATCTTCTGCCTAAAAGTAGCAATTGGCAGGTCAGCCACAATTCACAGCATCACACACTTTTGTGAAGGCCTTCCGCAGCTTGGTAGATGCATTGACGCATGACGGACATGGCTGTTGTATTGGGGGTGTCCGTTCGTTTGGTAATACCCACCGCACCTTTGGTTTCACTTGTGTCTACAGGCAGGATCTTCATGCGCCCATCGGCCAGATCATTCGCTACAACCCCTTCAGATATAATCCAGACAGCGTCGGAAGATCTGACATACGCACGGCCGAAGGAGGAGGAAACTGTTTCAATCTGTCTTGGAAGTTCCGCCATACCGTAGGAAAGCATCATTCTTTCCACAAAGGGCCTGATCACTGAGGCGCGGGTGGGCATCAATACGGGATAATCCCGTAAGTTTTCCAATCGAAACGGTGATTGAAAGAGCAGGGGATGACCTGTTCTAACTGTAAAGATAACCTGCTCACTATAGACATGCTCGAACTCCAGTCCGGTCATTTTCTCTGGCGCAGCAAGACGGCCCACGACAAGATCCAATTCGCCCATGCGAAGCTGTTCCAGAAGGACACTGTTTTCACCTGTGACAATTTTAGTTTCGTTGTTGAGCTCTTCATCAATGTAGAGCTGCATGGCTTTTGGCATGATACGGGCGGAAACCGTTGGTAGCGCCCCAATACGTAAAGGCGGGGCAGATTGCCGGGATGCCAATGTTAGCGCATCAATGCCTTCGCTTATGGCAGCCATGCCCTGACCTGCATGACGGAGGAAAACTTCTCCAAGACGGCTTAAGCGGATACCGCGACCCTCTTTTTCAAAGAGACGCACATCGAGGATTTGTTCCAATTCACGGATTGTCTTGGTGGCAGCAGGCTGACTTATGGCCAGACTGTCAGCAGCTTTGCTGACACTTTTCTGGCGCGCCACTTCCATAAACACACTAAGATGTCGAAACTTGACGGGAGATGTTTTCATTCATAACCATTTGAATATGTATTTGATTGAAAATATCATTTTTTAACTCAAAAACAATCTGTTTTAATCTGTGAAAAGGAGAAGAGCTTTGCAATTTGCCTCTGTAAATGGTGTGACGCTGCATTATCGTCTGACAAGTCTGGGCGAGAATAAGCCTGTTATGGTTTTTTCGAATTCTCTAGGCACGGATTTTCGTATTTGGGACGAATTGGTCGCGGCCTTTGGGCATGATTATCAAGTACTTTGTTATGACAAACGCGGCCATGGTTTGAGTGAAACGGGTGAGGCGCCTTATCAGTTGGAGGATCACAGTAGTGATCTCGCCGCTTTGATGGACCACTTGGGGCTTGCTGAAGCTGTTGCTGTAGGATTGTCCGTTGGGGGCATGATTGTTCAGGATTTGGCGGCAAAAAGACCTGATCTTGTGAAGCTGCTCGTTCTTTGTGATACCGCCCATAAAATCGGGACGGAAGAAATGTGGCAGGAGCGTATTTCTCAATTAGAAGAGGGCGGCCTTGGCCCAATGGTGGATCCGATTATGGAGCGCTGGTTTACGGCAGATTTCAGACGTGCTGATAATCCTCTGTATGTTGGGTGTGTTCAGATGCTCTCGCGTCAAGGGTTTGAAGGATATGTTGGAACATGTCACGCCTTGCGAGATGCCGATCTGACGGGGAGCAGCGCCAAATTGCAAATGCCGACTTTGTGTCTGGTGGGGGATCAGGATGGATCCACGCCGCCAGAAATGGTGAAAGAAACAGCTGACCTTATTCCAAACAGCAGTTTTGCCATTATCGAAAAGGCGGGACATATTCCCTGTGTAGAACAGCCTGCTTCACAAATTAAAGTGATGAATGAGTTCTTGCAGCAAAATGGACTGCCGGGAGGACAGGTATGAATAATAATCGCTTCCAACAGGGGCGAGAGACACGCAAATCTGTATTGGGTGAAGCCCATGTAGCGCGTGCGGATGCTAATAGTACTGAATTTGATCAGCCCTTTCAGGAGCTGATTACGGAAAGCGCATGGGGGACAGTGTGGTCGCGGGACAACTGGACCAAGCGGGAGAGATCCATGGTGACCATTGCCTTGCTTGCAGGGTTGGGTCATCTGGATGAGGTTGCCATGCATGTGAGGGCTGCTGTGAATACAGGGGCCACAAGGGATGATATCCGCGAAGCGATGCTACATGTGGCAATATATGCGGGGGTTCCTGCGGCAAATAGCGCCATCAAAGTAGCGAAAACAGTTTTTGCCGAATTGGATCGGGAAGACACAGAAAATAAACGGGAAAAGTCATGAGCAACGAAAAAAGGGAAAGCGGTGCTTTCTTTCAGCGCGACCGTCGCTGGCAACCACCCGCCTACACGCCGACATATAAAACCAGCATCTTAAGATCACCGCAAAAGGCATTGTTATCATTAGATAATACTGTTAGTGAAATGACAGGTCCGGTTTTTGGTCACAATGATATTGGTGAATTGGACAATGATCTACTTTTGAATTTCTCCCAAAATGGAGAACTGCCGATTGGTGAGCGGATTGTCGTTCATGGACGCGTCATCGATGAACGTGGCGTTCCGGTGCCGGGTGCATTGCTCGAATTTTGGCAGGCAAATGCTGGTGGTCGTTATCGCCATAAGAAAGAAACCTATCTAGCACCGCTGGATCCTAATTTTGGCGGTTGCGGCCGCACTATTACGGATGAAAACGGTGGATATTGTTTCCGGACCGTCAAGCCAGGCCCTTATCCTTGGCCAAATGGCGTGAATGACTGGCGTCCGGCTCATATCCACTTTTCAGTATTTGGGCATGGTTTTGCGCAGCGCCTCATCACCCAAATGTATTTCGAAGGTGATCCTCTCGTATGGAGATGTCCTATCGTTCAGGCAATTCCAGACGAAGCAGCGATTAAGCAGCTTATCGCACCGCTGGATATGGGAAATACCATTCCAATGGATAGCCTTGCTTATAAATTTGACATTGTCCTTCGCGGGCGCAGATCCACGATGTTTGATAACCGGCGGGAGGGGAACTAATGACTCAGCCACTTGATTACCTGAAAGAAACCCCGTCGCAAACTGCTGGCCCTTACGTTCATATTGGATGCACGCCGAACTTCACCGGGATCACCAACGTCTTCAAAGAAGATTTAGGTAGCCGGATGGTCAATGATCAAACAGAAGGGGAGCGTATTACGGTTCGCGGCACTGTTTTTGATGGTATGGGAGCACCAGTTAAAGACGCTCTTGTCGAAATCTGGCAGGCAGATACAAAAGGTCTGTACAACAGCCCAGACGAAAAACGTGGTCAGGCGGATCCCAATTTTGCAGGTTGGGGCAGATGTCCGGGTGACATGGATACCGGCGAATTTACCTTTGAAACGGTGAAGCCTGGTGTTGTTCCGTTTAAAGACGGCCGCCCAATGGCACCACATATCACTTTTTGGGTGGTCGCGCGTGGTATTAACATTGGCCTGCACACCCGTATGTATTTTCCAGAAGAAGAGGCGGCGAATAAGGCTGATCCAATTCTAACACGCATTGAACATCAATCACGCGTTCCTACATTGATCGCAACGAGGGAAGAGGATGGCTATCGTTTTGATATTCATCTTCAGGGCGCGCAGGAAACCGTGTTTTTCGATATCTAAGGACGTGTATTAAATGACAAAATTTATTCCCTTAAAGCAGGCAGTAGAAGAGAACCTGCATGATGGTGACACTGTCGCCTTTGAGGGGTTTACCCATCTTATTCCTCACGCGGCGGCCCATGAGGCTATTCGTCAAGGTTTTAAGGATCTGACATTGATCCGGATGACCCCTGATCTGGTTTATGATCAGATGGTGGGAATGGGAATGGTGAAGAAAATGATCTTCTCTTACGCCGGTAATCCCGGCGTCGGGCTGTTACGGCGGGTTCGCGATGCCATTGAAAACCAGTGGCCAGCTCCGCTTGAGATTGAGGAACATTCCCATGCTGCTATGGCCAACGCATATGAGGCAGGCGCTGCAGGTCTGCCTTTTGCAGCCCTTCGTGGTTACAAAGGCGCTGGTCTGAAAGAGGTGAACCCCAACATCCGTGAAGTTACTTGTCCGTTCACGGGTGAAATCCTTGCAGCAGTTCCTTCAGTCCAGCCCGACATTACTTTTATCCATGCACAGAAGGCCAATAAAAAGGGCGATATTCTGGTTGAAGGCATTATCGGTGTTCAGAAAGAAGCCGTTCTTGCCGCCAAACGTGCGGTGGTAACCGTTGAAGAAGTGGTGGATGACTTTGATGATGTTCATCCTAACTGTTGTGTTCTGCCAAACTGGACAATAGATGCGATTTCTGTGGTGCCGGGGGGAGCTCATCCTTCCTATGCTCACGGCTATTACATCCGTGACAATGTGGCCTATATCGATTGGGACAAAACCGCAGCGGATCGCGATCGTTTTCAGGAATGGATGAAAGAGCATGTGCTTGATCAGGACGAAAGTGTATTTGAGGCACGTATCTCAGGACTAAAGGGAAACTAAAATGACAGAGATTAATTTTACTCCCGATGAGATGATGACAATCGCGGCGTCCCGTGCTCTTGGGAATAACGATATTTGTTTTGTTGGTATCGGTGCGCCTTCAGCGGCGTGTAACGTTGCCCGCCTGACCCATGCGCCAGACATCACGCTGATTTATGAAAGTGGAACCATTGGCACAGCACCAGATGTCCTTCCGCTATCCATTGGGGACGGGGAGCTGTGTGATACAGCGGTGACCACTGTTTCTGTCCCCGAAATGTTCCGCTATTGGCTACAAGGTGGCCGAATTAGTGTTGGGTTTCTGGGGGCAGCTCAGCTTGATAAGTTTGGCAACATCAACACAACAGTGATCGGTGATTATGGTGATCCGAAAACACGCCTGCCGGGCGGTGGCGGGGCGCCTGAAATTGCCTCTTCCTGCGGTGAGATTTTTATCACCATGAAGCAATCCTTGCGTGGCATGGTGGATAAAATCGACTTCTTTACGTCTTTTGGACATGGGGAAGGCGGCGATCATCGTCAGCGTCTTGGTATTGAGACAAAAGGGCCAACTCTGTTAATCACTGATCTTGCTGTTTGGCGTCCGGATCCAGTGACTAAGGAATTCACAGTCGTGTCTTTGCATCCGGGTGTGACCCGTGATCAGGTGCAGGCGACTTGCGGATGGGAAGTTTCCTTCAGGGATGATCTTGAAGAAACCAAATGGCCAACAGAAGAAGAGCTTTCAACGCTTCGCGATTTGAAAGCGAGAACTAAAGCAGCCCATGAAGGGGCAGCTGCTTAAAGCGGATGAGTGTTAAGGCATGACAGTTTCGGTATTTGAACATCCCTACTTGAAGGAGCTTCTTGGAAACGAAGCTGTCTCCGCTTTCTTTTCTGTTGAAGCGGATGTTAAAGCAATGCTTCAGTTTGAAGCAGCGCTTGCAAAAGTAGAAGCGGCGCAAGGTATTATTACTGCCAAAGCGTCAGAAGCTATTTCTGTGTGCCTGGGCAATTTTACTCCAGATCTTGAGCAGTTGAACTCAGCTGTTGCAAGAGACGGCGTTGTGGTTCCAGAGCTCATTCGGCAAATTCGAGTGAAACTTCCTGTAGAATTTCAAGCAAGCTTGCATTTTGGAGCAACCAGTCAGGATGTGATCGATACCTCCCTTGTTCTTCGATTGAATAAAGCGATTCTTCATTTACTGGGGGATTTTGATGTCTTTCTAGAGAAGTTGGCGGAATTGAATACTCGATTTGGAGATCGGGAAATAATGGGAAGGACCCGGATGCAGCGGGCGTTACCCATTCCTGTATCTCATAGAATTGATGCCTGGAGGCGACCGCTTGAGCGTCTTCGCAGACAGGCAGAAACTCTTATAGAGGAAATCAATCAGCTGCAATTTGGCGGGGCAGTCGGAACGCTTGACAAGTTGGGCGCAAAAGGTGCTGATGTACGAAATGCTTTAGCGCGTGAATTGGGGCTGAATGACCCCGGATATTGTTGGCATACAGACAGAACAACCCTGATTAATTTGGTAAATTGGCTGAATCTTGTTGCTGGTGGTCTTGGCAAGATAGGTCAAGACGTGATACAGATGTCGGTGAATGAAGTGAGAGAAGTGTATCTAATTGGGGGTGGTTCTTCTTCAGCAATGCCGCACAAGCAAAATCCGGTTTTGGCCGAGATTTTAGTGTCGCTTGCGCATTTCATTGGGGTAAATAGTTCGGCGATGCAGCATGTTATGCAGCATGAGAATGAGCGATCAGGCTCAAGCTGGACATTGGAGTGGATGACAGTCCCACAGATTGTGGTGTCGGCCTCCGCAAGTTTGAAGAACGGGATCAGGTTGCTGGATCAGATTGAGGATATCCCTGATATGGCCAGCTAAAAACCCGAAAGCAACCGAACGCAGCAAAATAAGCGGCGAACAAAATCAATTTTGGAAAAACTACGCGAACTAATAACCGTACGGGAGAGAGCGAAATGAAATTTACGAAAAAGATGGGTACACTGTTGGCTGGTGTTACTCTGGCAGCACTGACAGCAGGTAGTGTTTCTGCTGCTGATATTACACTAAAATTCCATCACTTTTTGAGCCCGAAATCTTCAGCTCACAAGAACATGATTGTTCCTTGGGCGGAAAAAATCGAAAAAGCCTCAGGCGGTCGCGTAGATATCGAAATCTACCCGGCGATGTCTCTCGGTGGTAAGCCGCCGCAACTTCCGCGTCAGGTCCGTGACGGCGTTGTAGATTTGGCCTGGTTTGTAAACGGCTATGCTGGTGGTCTTTATCCGCGCACAGAAGTTTTCGAGCTTCCTGGTGTTCACCAAGGTGATTCTTCTGCGACTAACCGTGCGATGCTGGAAATGTTCGATGAATATCTTTCCCCAGAATATAAAGGTATTGTTCCGATGACATTACATGTGCATGGCGGTAACGCGTTGCACATGGTGGATAAGGAAGTCCGCTCTCCTGATGATGTTAAGGGTGTGAAACTGCGTATTCCATCCCGCACAGGTGCATGGGTTCTTGAAAGCTTGGGCGCTGCACCAGTTAAGACATCCGTTCCTGAACTGCCATTGGCCCTGTCCAAGAAAGTTGTTGAAGGTGCTTTGATTCCGTTTGAGATCATTCCGCCACTCAAAATTCAGGAACAGACCCAGTACCAGATCGAAGGCCCTAACGGCATGCGTTTCGGTACAACAACCTTCCAGATCGGCATGAATAAAGGTACTTGGGACGGCCTTCCTGAGGACATCAAGAAAATCTTCCGCGAAAACTCAGGCATGGAATGGCACAAAGAAGTCGGCACGGTTTGGGATAACGCTGAAGCTGGCGGTATTGGCGTTGCGACAAAAGCAGGCAACAAGCACATCCAGCTGACTCCAGCTGAATGGGCGAAATTTGAAACAGCGATGGCCCCAGTGGTTGATCGTTGGATCAAAGAAGTTTCCGCGAAAGGTATTGACGGGCAGAAGCTCTATGATACAGCGGTAGCTACAGTTAAGAAGTACATGAAGTAAGTAGACGAAATGACTGGTAATCTGTCAGGTTGGGCAAGGGTTCATACCCTTGTCCATCGCATATGTGAGGGCTGGGCCCTTCTCGGCGGCATCATATTGGGCATTGTCGTCTTGATTAATGCCTATTCCATTATTGCTGATTTGTTGTTTGGAACACCGTTTCCCGGGGATTTCGAATTGACAGAAATGGGGGTCGCTATAGCGGCGTTCAGCTTCCTTCCTTATTGCCAGATTACCGGCTCCAATGTGACGGCGGATCTTTTCACAATGAACGCTGGTCGGGCGGCAGTCGCCGCGATGACGTTGTGCGCTAGTGTTATCGCCGTTACTTTCGCGATCTTTATGATTTGGCGAATGAATGCGGGCTTGCACGATTATCTTGAATATGAAGAGGTAACCGGCATTTTGAGCATTCCTATTTGGTACGGTTTTGTTCCGGCCTTGATTTCTCTTGTTTTGTTGGGCGTGGCATCTGTGATGTCTCTGGCTGACATTTTCGGCATCCATCGCAGAGCGTAAGTTAGGAAATCCCCGTGGAACAGAATTTGTTCATTGGCCTGATCGGTCTTGGCACACTGATAGGCCTTATTGTTATCCGTGTCCCAATTGCTTACGCCATGATTGTGGTAGGTGCAATAGGGACAGCAATTCTAAACGGTCCAGAGATCCTTCTCAGTCAGATGAAGGATCTGGCATGGGCGCAGTTTTCCGTTTATGACCTGTCGGTTGTGCCGATGTTTATCCTGATGGGTAACATTGCGACCCGGGCGGGCCTGTCCAGTGATCTATTTCGTGCAGCAAATGCTTGGCTTGGCCGATTTCGCGGTGGTGTCGCCATGGCGGCGATCGCGGCGTGCGCCGGATTTGGATCTGTTTGTGGCTCCTCATTGGCAACTGCTTCGACCATGGGTCAGGTGGCCCTTCCGGAGTTGAAGCGCTACAAATATTCAGGTGAACTTGCTACAGGTACATTGGCAGCGGGTGGCGTGTTGGGTATTTTGATCCCGCCATCTATTGTTCTGGTGATCTATGCGGTCATCGTAGAGGCAAACATCGTTACCATGTTCATGGCGGCCTTTATCCCGGGTATTCTGGCGGTAATGCTGTTTTTGCTCACCATCGCGCTTTATGTTCGCTTGCGTCCAGAGGCCGGCCCAAAAGGTGAGGTCATCACACGTGAGGAGTTTATTTCCGCTACATTGGCTATGGTACCTGTCCTTATCATCTTTGGATTGGTGATTGGCGGTATTTATTTTGGTTTCTTTAACCCAACGCCAGCCGCTGCCGCTGGTGTGTTTCTGGTGGCGATTTATGGTATCGCGCGCCGGGTTGTTGGGTGGCAAGATCTGAAAGCAGCGCTTATGGAAACCGCCAAAACATCAGGTATGATTTACCTCATTCTGCTGGGCGCTGAACTTCTCAAGATCTTTATGTCGCGCGGCGGTGTGCCTCAGGCAGCGGCTGAATTGATGCTGACATCAGGTATGGACGCTCATTTAATCCTGATCCTTCTTCTGGCGGCTTTGATTGTCCTTGGGTGTCTTATGGATAGCCTCAGCATGATCTTGCTCGCCATTCCATTTTTCTGGCCTGTGATTTCCGGTCTTGATTTTGGAATGACAGAAGACGATTTGAAAGTCTGGTTTGGTATTCTGGCGCTTATCGTGGTGGAACTTGGGCTTATAACCCCGCCCGTTGGGATGAATGTATTTATCATATCGGCGCTAGATAAAGAGACCCCCATGAGCAAGACCTTTAAAGGGGTGGCGCCTTTCTTTGGGGCAGAACTTGTAAGGGTTGGCCTGTTAGTCGCTTTCCCTTCAATTACTCTTTGGCTGCCCGGCTTTTTGCAAAGCCTGTAGAATACGTTCTGCAGGCTGAACCGGTTTAGCTCCTTCCGCTTTCACGCGATATGCGGAAGGAGATTGCCCTGTCCCCGTTCTAAAAAATTTCGAAAAATGTGCAGGGTCATTAAATCCCAAATCATAAGCCAACTCTCCAATGGAAATGCGCGTGTAGACCAACGCTCTCCGCGCTTCCAGAAGCAGGCGTTCCTGGATGAGTTCAGAGGCTGGCTTTCCCAAAACCTGTCTGCATACCCGTGTTAGATGGGGCAGAGTAATATGTTGCTGGTCTGCATAGAATTTAGCCTTGTGCTCTGATCTGAAAGATACCTCTACATTTTCCATGAATTGTTGAACCTGGATTTGTTTTTTTTCCAGTTTATCTGGGTGAGACGTATGGTGAGGCTTATGGTTTCGCGCGATTTCAAGCGCGAGCAACACGGTAAGGTGTTGCAGTACCTCAGGGCGTCCCTGAAGGGAGCGTTTATGCTCTTTTGAGATTTGTTTAAAGTAAAATGACAATGTGTCGTCGGCATTTGCAAGCAGTGGTTTTTCAAGCTGAGTGGAGAATTCAGGCAGGGTCTGCAAGCCGACACGGAGTTTCTGGTAGGGAACAGTTATCACATACCCTTTGGTATTCTGGATAAATTCGAAACCGTGTACTGCGTTCGTTGGGATCGAAATAACATGATCGGATTGAAGGTCATATCGCTGGCCGTCAATTGTCATCTCACCACCGCCAGCTTCAATCCAGAAAAACTGATGAAGCGCGTGATGACGATGAGGGGAAATGACCCAATTATGCCCGGAGGATCGTGCCGCAATGGATTCGCAATGCAGGATATCTGGAAACCCAGAGCGACGCTCTTCGCCATATAAATGGTAATTTGGTATCATATATCCCCTCCCTAATGTTCGAAATATACAAAATGTCGATCGAATATGCCATTCAGAAGTTAAGGAGAAGCACTATTATTGAAACAGGATGGAAATAAATCAAAACAGGTGAAAAATGCGTACTCAAGTTGCCATTATTGGCGGTGGCCCTTCCGGCCTGCTGCTCTCTCAAATTCTGCACCTCAAAGGAATTGATACTGTCGTTCTGGAGAAGCATAGCGAAGAATATGTGCTTGGGCGTATTCGCGCCGGTGTGTTGGAGCAGGGCTTGGTTGACATTTTGCGGGCAGCAAATGTCGGTGCGCGCATGGATCAGGTTGGTCAGGTGCATGAGGGGTTTGAAATCTCTCATATGAACGGATGTCAGCGGATCGACCTTGAGAAGCTGACCGGTGGCAAAACGGTCATGGTTTATGGTCAAACGGAGATCACAAAAGATCTGTATGACGCAAGACGCAAAATGGACGGTAAAGTGATAACTAATGCCGAAGATGTTGCGTTACATGATTTGGAGACAACCTCTCCATCCGTGACCTATAAAAAGGACGGGGTTACTCAGACCATCCAGTGTGACTATGTGGCGGGCTGTGATGGCTTCCATGGTGTGAGTCGCAAATCCATTCCGTCAGATATTCTGCGCGAATATGAAAAAGTTTATCCGTTTGGTTGGTTGGGAATTTTATCAGAAACGCCGCCTGTTTCTGATGAGTTGATCTATTGTCAGCATGATCGCGGCTTCGCATTATGTTCCATGCGAAATGAGAATTTAAGCCGTTACTATGTTCAATGTTCACTTAACGACAAGGTTGAGGAGTGGAGCGATGAGCGATTTTGGGAAGAGCTGAAGCGGCGTTTGCCAGAGTCTGCAGCCGATCGCATTGTCACCGGACCCTCAATAGAGAAAAGTATTGCACCACTTCGTTCATTTGTGGCGGAACCACTAAGCTATGGACGTTTGTTCCTGGCAGGTGATGCGGGTCATATTGTGCCGCCTACAGGGGCCAAAGGTCTGAACCTTGCCGCCTCAGATATCCACTACCTTTCAGAAGCATTGATTGCAAAATATGACAGTGGGGAAGAACAGCTCCTTGAGCAATATTCAGAAACCGCACTGAAGCGCATCTGGAAGGCAATGCGGTTCTCCTGGTGGATGACGACCCTTCTTCACAAATTCCCTGAAAATGAGGGGTTTGGGGACAGAATCCAGCAGACAGATATTGATTATCTATTCTCATCTGAAGCGGCGCAGGTCTCACTTGCAGAAAACTACGTTGGGCTTCCCTATTAGGAAATGACGTCAGTTCGGCCGATGTCATCTGGATAGTTTCCTACCAGAATTCGGTCGATTTTACCGCCTTTGTTCTTCATCGGCATGATGAGGCGGCACCAGAGGGTGCGGGCATATTCTTCTTCATCATTGATATAGGAATGTTCGCTATAGACCGGACATTCCTTTGTCGCACTCAATGAATATTGTGTAATGGAAATGTCTTTTTGAACGCCGTCGAACTCGCTTGTCCATCTTCCGTTCATTTCGTGTCCAAATCTATTGGCAATGCGCGAACCATAGACCCGATACTTGAAATCGCTGAAGTCGTCATTTGGCTCCATTAACAGGACATATCCCATCGCCTTAATGAAATCTGCAGGGTTGATCCAATCATAGGTGGGGATGCTGTCACTACCCCGCATTTTTTGCCAGTAGTTCCAGAGTATTCTGTGTTCTTCAGCCGCAAAATTCGTGTCTGATACGGTGTCGGGGTCTATGTAGCATGACCGGTAAATATCACCCTCATGGGCGACAGTTTTTTCTTCAACCGCATCCAATCTTTCGCTGGGTGAGGTCGGGCCAGAGTAGTTCTTGAAATTCAAGTCTGCTGTCATGCTAATTGCTTATTGGAATGAGCCATTCGATATACTCTTATACAACAAATATTAATAAAATGTGGTGTAAAATAAAACACCTAAACACCCTTGTGTTTTTCCATATAAAAAGCATATTCTTGAGCAACTAATTTTGCCGCAATAATCCAATTAAATTAAGGACCAAGCATGAAATCGGATCCTCGTCAGAGTGCTCTTGACTATCACCGTTATCCGGAACCAGGAAAACTCAAGATTTCTCCGACAAAGCCGATGGAGACCCAATCCGATTTGGCGCTCGCTTATTCTCCGGGGGTTGCTCATCCTTGCATGGAAATCGCCGAAAATCCCGCTGCCGCTGCAGAATTGACCGCGCGAGGAAATCTTGTTGGTGTGATATCCAATGGCACGGCGGTTCTGGGGCTTGGCGCAATTGGTCCTCTGGCCTCAAAGCCGGTGATGGAAGGTAAGGCTGTTCTTTTCAAGAAATTTGCGGGTGTTGATGTTTTTGACATCGAATTGGATGAAAGAGATCCGGAAAAGCTCGTAGATATTATCGCAGCAATGGAGCCGACTTTCGGTGGTGTCAATCTGGAGGATATCAAGGCACCTGAATGTTTCATCGTTGAAAAGCTGTGCCGGGAGCGGATGAATATTCCTGTCTTTCATGATGATCAGCATGGAACTGCAATTTGTGTGGCCGCTGCGGTTTACAATGGCCTTCGGGTTGTCGGTAAAAATATCGAAGATGTCCGGCTTGCCGCATGTGGTGCAGGCGCGGCGGCCCTTGCTTGCTTGAAGCTGTTGGTCAGTATGGGACTTCCAAAGGAAAATATCATCGTTAGCGATATTCACGGCGTGGTGTATGAAGGTCGTGAGATTGAGATGGACCCCTATAAATCTGATTTTGCCGTTAAGACCGATAAACGTAAATTGGCGGAAGCTGTCGAAGGCGCCGATATTTTCCTCGGCTGCTCTGGTCCAGGTGCGCTGACCAAAGATATGGTTGCCACAATGGCGGACAAGCCAATTATTATGGCGCTGGCCAATCCAACACCAGAAATTCTGCCGGAAGAAGTGAAGGAAGTACGCCCGGATGCTGTGATTGCGACTGGTCGATCCGATTATCCAAATCAGGTCAACAATGTCCTTTGCTTTCCATATCTTTTCCGTGGGGCCCTAGATGCAGGGGCTACAGAAATTAACGAAGAAATGAAAATTGCGGCGGTGAAAGCCATCGCGGATCTTGCAAAAGCAGAACAGTCTGAAGTCGTGGCGCGCGCTTATGGTGGTGTGCAGCATTCTTTTGGACCTGAATATCTTATTCCAACTCCATTTGACCCTCGTCTGTATGTGGAGGTTTCTTTTGCCGTTGCCAAGGCCGCAATGGACAGTGGAGTTGCCAGCCGTCCGATTGAAAATCTGGACCAGTATTACGAACAGCTGACAAATTTTGTTTATCGAACTCAGTTTGTTATGAAGCCGTTGTTCGATGTGGCCCGTACACAGAAAATGCGTGTCATCTATGCAGAGGGTGAGGATGAACGCGTTCTCTCCGCTGTACAAACAGTTGTGGATGAGAGATTGGCGAGCCCTATCTTAATCGGTCGTCGTAAGGTGATTGAGTATCGTCTGGAAAAAATGGGGCTCCGTTTGAAAGCGGACGAAGATTTTGAAATTGTAGACCCTGAAGATGATCCAAGGTACCGAGAATATTGGACGTCCTACCATGAAATTGCCGAACGCAATGGTGTGGATCCGGATACAGCCCGCGCGCACATCCGTACCAACACAACAATCATTGGGGCCATGGCGGTGCACTTAGGGCATGCAGATGCAATGGTTTGCGGAACCTATGGTAAATACAGCAAACACTTCCGCCGGGTCTCGGGCATTATTCCTTTGCGGCAAGGGGTTCGTTATGCGTCAGCTTTGCATTTGCTGATCCTAAACGGTCGCCCTCTGTTCTTCTCCGACACTCAAGTTCGCGAAAGTCATACGGCGGAAGAACTCGCGGAATTGACAATTCTGGCGGCGGATGAAGTGCGCCGGTTTGGCATTGAGCCCAAAGCGGCACTCATCTCCCATTCCAACTTTGGATCTTCTGATATTCCAAGTGCGCTTCGTGCCAAAGAGGCGGTGAAGATCATTCGCGAAATTGCGCCAGATTTGGAAGTCGAAGGAGAGATGAAAGCGGACACAGCTTTGGTGCCAGAAATTAGAGAAGCGCAGTTTCCTAATTCCAGATTAAGCGGTGTCGCCAATCTGCTGATCATGCCAGATCTGGAATCAGCCAATATTGGTTATAATATTGCGAAAAGCCTGGCCCATGGTATCGCCGTTGGGCCGATCCTTATCGGTATGTCGAAATCTGTTCATATCACAGTGCCATCTGTAACAGTGCGGGGTCTGGTCAATATCACAGCTATCGCGGCTGTGGATGCCCAGCATCATCAGGCTGGTGATATGATGCCTGGACCCATTTGCCGCCGCAACAGCATGATGGGCGAAGAGTAGAGCGCATGAACCAGCTGCCTGAACAACATACAGGCCGCACAGAAGCGGAGGAGCGGGAAGAGAGTGCCATCTCTTACGGGCTGAGTGATGATACCGTCCAATTGATCCGTGAGTCGTTAAATTCAGGAAATCACGTTCTTGTCCGTCAGGAGTTAGCTGAACTTCACGCCGCCGACGTCGCAGACCTTATTGAGCAACTAAAACCTGCTTTGCGTGTCCAGTTGATGGAAGTGGCAAATGATCTGGTTGACGCGGAAGTGTATTCTGATCTTGACGAAACCGTTCGTGATGATCTGGTTGAAGAGATGGATCCCGCCGAGATTGCGGAGCTGGTAACAGATCTGGAACTGGATGATGCGGTCCATGTTCTTGAGGATCTTGAACATAAAGAGCAGCAGGAAGTTCTAAAAGAGCTGTCCGCAGAAGATCGTGTTGTTATCGAAGAAGGCTTGTCTTATCAGGAAGATACAGCCGGCCGTTTGATGCAACGTGACCTGATTGCGGTGCCGGAATATTGGGATATTGGTCAGACAATTGATTTTCTTCGTGAAACAGAGGATCTGCCTAACGAATTTTACGAGATTTTTGTTGTTGATCCGCGTCACAAACCCATCGGAACAATTCCACTTGATAAAGCGATGCGAAGTCGCAGGGCTGTCCCTGTAACTGACATCATGATTAAAGAACAGACTCTGATCCCTGTGACGATGGATCAGGAAGAAGTGGCCTATCTGTTCCAACAATATCGCCTGACGTCAGCCGCTGTTGTAAATGAGCGCGGCGGTCTGATTGGCATGATTACCATTGATGATATTGTTGATGTTATCAATGAAGAAGCAGAAGAAGATATCCTGCGCCTCGGTGGTGTCGCAGAAGATAATCTTTTTGGATCCATCTTGGAGACGACAAAGACGCGCTTTACGTGGCTTCTTGTGAATTTGGCGACCGCGATTTTGGCTTCAATTGCCATTGGTTTTTTTGATCAGGCGATGGAAAAGGTAATCGCATTGGCTGTTCTGATGCCTATTGTGGCGAGTATGGGCGGGAATGCTGGAACGCAGACCTTGACGGTTGCTGTTCGGGCGCTCGCCACAAGAGAGCTGACAAGCAATAACGTCGGCCGAATAGTGAGTAAAGAGGCCTTGGTTGCGACACTTAATGGAAGTGTGTTTGCCCTCCTGATCGGGGGAGTGGCCTGGGCCTGGTTTGGGGATTTTAATATCGGCTGGGTCATTTCTGTGGCAATGGTCATCAACATGTTCGCCGCAGGGGTTGCGGGCATGGTTGTGCCAATCACTTTGGATAAATATGGTGTTGATCCAGCCGTAGCCTCCAGTGTGTTCGTGACCACAATTACAGATGTGATCGGCTTCGTTGCCTTTCTCGGTATTGCCAGTCTTGCGCTTTTGTAATTATCGCGCCCATTCCAGATTTTGTGGTCCGGCAACCCGGCCTTTCCATCTGTGGCTGCTGGCAAAATGCTGAAAGCCGTTAACCAGATCATTCATTTTGTCTGCTGACCAGCTTATTCCAATTGTGCGGCTGATATCGACGCCTTCAACCGGTGTCATAACCATGCTGGAGGCATGCAAGATATCGGGCATCACGCAGATACCTACTCCTTCGCTTACCAGGCTTATGGCTTTGTCGTCTTCATTTGTTCTAAAAACAATGTGCGGGTTAACACCTGCGCGTGCAAAAGTTCTGGTGACCTCCGTTTCTGTCACGCAATGGCTGCGGTGGATAAAATCGCGGCGCGACAATACCTGCATAGGAATAACGGCGCGACTGGCAAGTGGGTGATTGCGGGCCATGGCCAAAACACATTTTGTGGTGAGTAGTTTTTCAAACTGAACCTTACCTTCTGTAGATGGCGGCAAGCCAATTGAGATATCGACGCGGCCCTCATCAAGCCAACCTTCCAGTTCTTCAGCACTTCCTTGTTTCAGGGCAATTTGGACCTCAGAATGGGATTTCTTATAGTCAGACAGAAGCCGTGCAATCTGTTTAATGGGAAGCAGGGGGTGAATGCCGACCTGCAGGCGCTGTGTGGCGCTATGATCAGACGCGTCCATCTTTGCCGCGTTACATTCATATATGATTGTGCGAGCACGCGGCAGAAGGCGGCTGCCAGCAGCGGTAAGAGTAATTCTACGTTTATCGCGATTAAACAGAGGGGAGCCCAGCTCTTCTTCCAGTTTTTTGATGCCGGTTGAGAGGGTGGGTTGACTAACAAATGCGCGCTCCGCAGCGCGTGAAAAATTCTGTGTCTCTACGACTGCCAAAAAATATCGAAGTTGATATAGATCCATAATTATTCACAGTATCAATAGTTTTGATTTAAATAAACGATTTTATCAATATTGCCGAAATGCGGTATAGTTCCTTTAAGGACTGGAGGAAACAAATGCCGTTTAATAAGGCAGCGCAAAATCCGAATTTTGAAGCGGTGGTACGGGACAGCTTTGCCCGTCAGCCTTTTATGGAGCATGTGGGTGCCCGCATGACTGCGATCGAGCCCGGTATTTGCGAAATATCTCTAGATCACGACAAGGCGCTTACTCAACAGCATGGTTTTTTTCATGGCGGTCTGGTGGGATCCTTAATTGATTCTGCTGCGGGATATGCCGCTTTTTCGCTGTATCCGGAAAAAAGTACTGTTCTGACTGTTGATATGAAAGTGAACTTTCTGAAGCCTGCGAAAGGCAAGTTGTTGTCTGCCCGAGCTGAAGTTGTTCGTGGAGATGGGAAGATATATCACCTTAAAGGCGATGCTTTTTGCATGGAAGGTGAGACGAAAACCCACTGTGCAACTGGTGTGTTTACAATGATGTGCTTTTTGGGGATGGATGACGCGCCAAATTTGGGGCGGGAGAGTTGAAAATGACAGATCAATCTCTTCTGAATAAAATTCAGCCTTTGTTTGAAAGCCGCGAATTGCTGAGCCATTTATCTGTTAGTTTAGGTAAGGTTGATGCAGGGCAATGCGAACTTGTTTGCCCCCTGACAGAAAGTGGAGCAGCAACTGATCTTTTTGCAGTTCTAGGAGAAGGCGCCGTGCAATTGGCTGCCGCCACAGTTGTAAAGGGAGATATCCGCTATGAAATGGCGGAAATGAAGTTGAATATTCTCGGCGCTTTTGAGGGTGATCAAATCCTGGCTCAAGGGCGCGTTTTAAAATCTGGTCGTAGTTTAATTGTGGCCGAAGCAGATATCTTTGTATTGAACGGAGCCAGTCGTGAACATTGTGCGATAGTGATGTCCACACTGGTTGCTACCTCTTAATTTGTATGGAAAGAAGGAAATTCCATGTCTAGCTTTCATTATCCAACATTGAATTTTGATCTTGGCGAAACAGCCGACATGATCCGCGATACTGTGGCAAGTTTTGCGGCGGCTGAAATTGCACCGCGCGCCGCTGAAATCGATCAGAGCAATGAGTTTCCGATGGATCTGTGGCAGAAGATGGGTGACCTTGGTCTTCTGGGGATTACGGTGGAAGAAGAATATGGCGGAACAGGCCTTGGATATCTTGAGCATATTATTGCTGTTGAAGAAATCAGCCGTGCATCTGCCTCCGTTGGTTTGTCTTATGGTGCCCATTCCAACCTTTGTGTGAACCAGATCCGTCGTAACGGTAATGAAGAGCAGAAACACAAGTATCTGCCGAAACTGATGTCAGGTGAGCATGTGGGATCCTTGGCGATGAGTGAACCTGGTGCTGGTTCTGACGTTGTGTCCATGCGCCTTCGTGCAGAGAAAAAAGGTGACCGCTACATCCTGAACGGTAACAAATTCTGGATCACAAACGGCCCAGACGCTGATGTTCTGGTCGTATATGCAAAGACAGACCCTGAAGCCCACCAAAAAGGCATCACAGCCTTCATTATTGAAAAAGGTATGAAAGGCTTCTCAACTGCACAGAAGCTGGACAAACTTGGTATGCGTGGCTCCAACACATGTGAGTTGGTGTTCGAAGATTGTGAAGTTCCAGAAGAGAATATCCTTGGTAAGCTCAACGATGGTGTCCGTGTTCTGATGAGCGGTCTGGACTATGAACGTGCCGTTCTGTCCGGTGGTCCGCTGGGTATTATGGATGCGTGTATGGATGTTGTTGTACCTTACGTGCATGAACGTGAACAGTTCGGTCAGCCAATTGGTACCTTCCAACTGATGCAGGGCAAAATTGCGGATATGTATTCCACAATGAATGCTTGTAAAGCCTATGTTTATGCAGTCGGTAAATCCTGTGACCGCGGTGAGACAACACGTAAAGATGCAGCGGGCGCAATTCTTTATTCTGCGGAAAAAGCGACATGGATGGCACTGGAAGCTATTCAAGCGCTGGGTGGAAATGGTTATATTAACGAGTTTGCGACAGGTCGTTTGCTGCGTGATGCGAAATTGTACGAAATTGGTGCTGGTACCAGTGAAATTCGCCGCATGCTGATCGGCCGCGAGCTGTTCAACGAAACTGCTTAAAGTTTTGGGATTGGCGCAAGTAACAAGAAATATCGAATGATGGAGAAACAAATGAGTGACGATCCTATTGTGATTGTAGGTATGGCCCGTACACCAATGGGCGGCTTTCAAGGCGATCTGGCCGATGTAAAAGCCCCGCAGTTAGGTGCCATTGCGATTGAAGGCGCTATGAAACGCGCCGGTCTTACAGGCGATGACATCGACGAAGTTGTCATGGGTTGTGTGCTTCCTGCGGGTCTTGGTCAGGCACCTGCGCGTCAGGCGTCCTTTGGTGCGGGTATCCCGGACACAGTTGGCTGTACAACAGTGAACAAGATGTGTGGCTCAGGTATGCGTGCGGCGATGTATGCCTATGATGCGATTAAAGCGGGCAGCAGCAATGTTATGGTTGCCGGTGGCTTTGAAAGCATGACAAATGCCCCATACATCCTGCCAAAAATGCGTGGCGGTATGCGCCTCGGTCATGGGGAAGTGAAAGATCACATGTTCCTGGATGGTCTAGAAGATGCCTATGAAGAAGGTCGTCTGATGGGCTCTTTCGCGGAAGAAATGGCAGGTCAGTACCAGTTCACCCGCGAAGCTCAGGACGCCTATGCGATTGAATCTCTGGCGCGTGCCAAGAAAGCAACGGAAGATGGGACATTTGACCCTGAAATCGTTCCTGTAACTGTCAAAACACGTAAAGGTGACGTAGTCATCGAACGTGACGAGCAGGCACTTAAAGGTAACCCAGAAAAAATCCCAACATTGAAACCAGCCTTTGCTAAAGACGGTACAGTAACAGCGGCAAATGCTTCTTCCATTTCTGATGGCGGTGCTGCGCTTGTTATGATGCGTCAGTCTGAAGCAGAAAAGCGTGGTCTGAAACCAATCGCTGTTTTCCACGCGCATTCAACAAATGCCCGCAAACCATCTGAATTTACAATTGCCCCAATCGGCGCAATTTCCAAAGTGATGGATAAAGTCGGTTGGACAAAAGACGACGTTGATCTTTTCGAGATTAACGAAGCCTTTGCGGTTGTTGCTATGGCAGCGATGAAAGATTTGGGTCTGGACCACGATAAAGTAAACGTTCACGGCGGTGCCTGCGCTTTGGGTCACCCGGTTGGTGCTTCCGGCGCGCGTATTGTGATCACGCTCCTGAATGCCCTGCAGAAATATGGCAAAAAACGCGGTGTTGCGGCTTTGTGTATTGGTGGTGGTGAAGCCACTGCCATGGCTGTAGAGCTGGTAGCCTAAATTTATCAAGTAATCGCCAGACGGTGAGGAAGTAAGACATGATTTTGAGCGAAGAACAAACCATGATCCGCGATATGGCGCGGGGTTTTGCAACGAACCGTCTGGCGCCGAATACAGTCGCTTGGGAGCAGGCTGCGGCCGTTCCCAAGGACGTATTCGATGAAATGGGGGCGCTTGGCCTCATGGGGATGACAATCCCTGAAGAATATGGTGGAGCAGGGACAGATTATGTCTCTTACGCACTTGCCTTGATGGAAATCGCAGGCGGTGACGGCGCCATTTCAACAGTTATGAGCGTTAATAACTCCCCTTGCTGCGCAGCCATTATGAAAGATGGCACCGAAGCGCAGAAACAGAAATATCTAACACCCTTGGCAAAAGGCGAAATGATCGGTGCGTTCTGTCTGACAGAACCCCATGCCGGTTCAGACGCTTCAGCCCTTAAAACCAAGGCAGTTCGCGATGGCGATGATTTCATCATCAATGGCACAAAGCAGTTTATTACATCTGGCAAGATCGGCGGTGTCGCCCTAGTGTTTGCCGTGACGGATCCAGCCGCTGGCAAAAAAGGCATCAGTTGCTTTATCGTTCCAACGGATAGCGATGGGTATCGTGTTGCGTCTATAGAGCAGAAATTGGGCCAGAAGGCATCTGATACCTGTCAGATTGCACTGGAAGATGTGCGGGTGCCTGCAGGAAATATGCTGGGCGCTGAAGGGGCGGGCTACCGCATTGCCCTTGCTAACCTTGAAACAGGGCGCATTGGTATTGGGGCGCAAAGTGTCGGTATGGCAGCTGCAGCCTTGAAGCATGCCATTGAATATTCAAAAGAACGCGTCTCTTTTGATCAGCCGATTATTCAGCATCAGGCAGTTGGCTTCCGCTTGGCTGACATGGCAACCAAAGTCGAAGTTGCCCGCCAAATGGTCATTCATGCGGCCAGCCTGAAAGATGCAGGCCTTCCCTGTTTGACCGAAGCCAGTATGGCAAAACTTTTCGCCTCAGAGATGGCCGAAGAAGTTTGCTCGGGTGCTATTCAGACATTGGGTGGTAACGGCTTTATTGCTGATTACCCAGTTGAAAAAATCTATCGCGATGTTCGTGTCTGCCAGATTTACGAAGGTACTTCTGATATTCAGAAGATGGTCATTGCACGGAACTTGGCGGCGTAAGGAAAGATGATGGGCGCGCCAATTGACTTCTATTTTGATTTTTCATCCCCTTACGCGTATCTCGCAAGCCGGATGATTGGGCCTGTCGCTGAAAAGCATGGGCGTGACGTCAATTGGCACTCTTTCATGTTGGGGGCGGCGTTCAAGGGTGAAAATACAGGGCCCTTGACAGTATATCCGCGTAAAGGGGCTTATTCAGTTCATGATTTTTATCGGACCGCCCGGAAATATGACATTCCGTTTCAGATGCCAGAGGACTTCCCCAAAATAACCTTGGGGGCATCACGTGTATTCTATTGGCTATCCAATGAAAATAAGGAACTGGCCCACAAATTTGCTGTAGCTGTTTTTGAAGCATATTTCGTCAATGGCCGGGATATCTCGGAGAGGCAAGTTGTTCTTCAAATAGCGGAAGAATGTGGGTTATTTGCCAAAGAAATTGGTGACGTCATGGACGATCCAGAGGTGAAAGAAGCCTATAAGGCTTCAGTGGAAGAGATCGTCAATACCAAGGATATTTTTGGCGCGCCTTTCTTTATCGTCGACGGGGAGCCGTTTTGGGGCGCAGATCGTGTCGTTCAAGTGGATGAGTGGTTGGCAACAGGAGGCTGGTAGGCTTTCGGTTAAGGTTTGCCAAGTAATAGGAAAATCGGCCCCACCCAAGCAGGGCCGATATAAAAAAGCGGACTTCTAGTAGAGGAAATATCCGCCATCAACGAGGAAAGTATCGCCTGTATGGTAACTGCTGGCACCAGACATAATGTAGACGGCAATGCCGCCGAAGTCCTCAGGGTTGCCCCAGCGACCTGCCGGGATGCGTGGCAGAACGTTGTCAGAAAATCTGTCCCAGTTAAACAGCGGGTCCGTCATGGCGGTTTCAATCCAGCCAGGCAGGATAGCGTTCGCGGTGATACCAAGCGGTGCGAACTCAACAGCCATGGCTTTCAGCATGGAGATAAGTCCACCTTTGGTCGCGGCGTAATGCTCATTACGGGCAGCACCAGAGATCGCAGCAAGGCTGGCCGTTCCCACAAGACGCCCGCCCGGATCACCGGCTTTAGCGCGTTCCGCCATATGTTTAGCAGCTTCTTGCAGCGTGTAAAAGGCGCCATCCATGTTGATGCCCATGACGCGCTTCCACTCGTCATCTTGCATATCAAGGAAAGATTGTCCTCGTCCGCTTACACCGGCATTGGCGAAACATCCGTCAACGCGGCCGTATTGAGACAGAGTTTCAGCAAAGCAATCCTGAACTTCTTTTTGATCGGCGACATTACAGACGAGGGACGAAACTTTCGTTCCAAACTCTTTCAATTCTTCAATCGCATCGGCGTTTTTCTTCTCGTTTGTTCCCCAGATGCAAACGTCACCTCCCGCGGCGGCAATGGCTTTAGCCATTCCAAGTCCGATACCACCGTTACCACCGGTGATCAGAGCGACTTTTCCGGAGAGATCAAATGCGTTGTAGGCCATTTATGGCTCCCTTACTTTTTTATGGTTATCGATCAAGGCGTATCACAAAGCCTGTCGGAGGCCAAGAATTTGATAGCTAGCGCCCTTAGAGAGTGTGCTGACTATTTCGGTGTTTTCTTCATTTCTGCAAAAAGGAATTTTGCGTAAATGTCTGTTTTAAAAAGCAATCTAAATACGAGGAGCGATGACTTCAAAGCCAATGCTGCACATATGCAGTCGCTGGTGGATGATCTTCGCGAAAAAGTCTCTGACGCCAAACTTGGGGGTGGTGAGAAGGCCCGTGACAAACATTTGTCTCGCGGAAAACTGTTGCCGCGTGAACGTGTGCGCAAACTCCTTGATCCGGGATCCCCGTTTCTGGAGCTTAGCCAGCTTGCTGCCTATGACATGTATGGCGGGGATATCAATTCGGCCGGTATCATTACGGGGATTGGTCGCATTCAGGGCCGCGAATGTGTTGTTGTTTGTAACGATGCGACAGTTAAGGGTGGTACTTACTATCCAATGACAGTGAAGAAACACCTTCGCGCGCAGGAAGTTGCAGAACAAAATAATCTGCCTTGTGTGTATCTGGTGGATAGTGGCGGGGCCAACCTTCCAAACCAACAGGATGTGTTCCCGGACCGTGAACATTTTGGCCGTATTTTCTTCAATCAGGCGAACATGTCCGCGAAGGGCATTCCTCAGGTTGCTGTTGTTATGGGTTCCTGTACTGCGGGTGGAGCATATGTGCCGGCCATGTCAGACGAAAGCGTCATCGTTCGGAACCAAGGTACGATCTTTCTGGGCGGACCGCCTTTGGTGAAAGCGGCGACAGGCGAGATAGTTTCTGCAGAAGATCTGGGCGGTGCGGATGTTCACTCTCGTACTTCCGGTGTAACGGACCATTATGCTGAGAATGATCTGCATGCGCTTGAAATTGCCCGCAATATTGTCGGCACATTCAATCGTCCAAAACCAATGTCTTTGGATATTCGTAAACCGGTCGATCCGCTTTATGATCCAAAAGAAATCTATGGATTGATCCCGCAAGATACACGTCAGCCATTTGATGTACGTGAAGTGATTGCCCGTGTGGTCGACGGCTCTGAATTTGATGAGTTCAAGAAGCTGTACGGAACAACTTTGGTAACTGGCTTTGCCCATTTGCATGGTTATCCGGTTGGTATCATTGCCAATAACGGTATTCTCTTCTCAGAATCCGCTGTGAAGGGCGCTCACTTCATTGAGCTATGCTGCCAGCGCAATATCCCACTTGTGTTCCTGCAGAACATCACTGGCTTTATGGTGGGACAGAAATATGAAAGCGGCGGTATCGCGAAAGATGGTGCGAAACTGGTAACAGCTGTTGCCACCGCTAAAGTTCCAAAATTCACTATGGTTTTTGGTGGCTCTTTTGGTGCCGGTAACTATGGCATGTGTGGCCGTGCTTACAGCCCGCGTATGCTCTGGATGTGGCCAAACTCACGTATCTCCGTGATGGGTGGTGAACAGGCAGCTTCTGTTCTGGCAACGGTTAAACGTGACGGTATGGAAGCGCGTGGTCAGAGCTGGAGCGCAGAAGAAGAAGAAGCCTTCAAAGCGCCAGTTCGTGAACAGTATGAAGTTGAAGGTCATCCATATTTCGCAAGTGCGCGTCTGTGGGATGACGGTATTATTGATCCGGCAGATACACGCCGTGTTCTTGGACTTGGGCTATCAGCATCATTGAACGCCCCAATTGAGCCAACCAAATTTGGCCTCTTCAGAATGTAAGGATGATAAGATGAGCGAAGAATCTGCTGTATTGCATTTCTCAACTGACGGCATTGCAACCGTTACGCTGAACCGTCCGGATCTGCACAATGCGTTCGATGAAGAACTTATTGAACGTCTGGGTGATATGTTCGAAGACCTGGGCCACCAGGAAGGTGTTCGTGCCGTTGTGGTTGCCGCTGCTGGGAAAAGTTTCTGCGCCGGTGCGGACCTGAATTGGATGAAACGGGCCGCTGGCTTCACCGAGGAAGATAACCGCGAAGATGCGCTTGCGTTGGGCCGGATGCTGAAAAACCTGCACAACATTCCAAAGCCAACCATCGCTCTCGTTCAAGGAGCCGCTTATGGTGGCGGTGTTGGACTTGTCGCTGCTTGTGACATCGCGATTGGTGTGAAAGCCTCTAAATTCTGCTTGTCAGAAGTGAAGTTAGGCCTGATCCCAGCCGTAATTTCTCCATATGTGGTGGAAGCCATGGGTGTTCGTGCCTGCCGTCGTTACTTCCTGACTGCAGAACTGTTTGGATCGGAAGAAGCCCATCACAATGGTCTGCTCCATGAAGTCGTAGAAGATGTTCATCATCTGGCGGAAGCACGTGATCGTGTGTTGAATCAGCTTCGTGCCAATGCTCCAGATGCGATGGCCGACGCAAAAGATCTTGTCTACACGGTCGCAGGACGCCCAATTGCACAAGACGTTATCAATGAAACCGCAGACCGCATCGCGGCCCGTCGCACAACAGATGAGGCTAAGGAAGGCATTACAGCATTCCTTGAAAAACGCAAAGCTGCATGGAATAACTCCTGATATAGGTGGATTAACCGGTGTTTCGAAAAATACTAATTGCAAACCGCGGTGAAATTGCCTGCCGCGTAATGGATACAGCCCGCAAAATGGGCATTAAAACCGTTGCTGTTTATTCAGAGGCAGATGCGACGTCTCGTCATGTACAGATGGCGGATGAAGCCGTTCTTCTTGGCCCTGCGGAAGTTTCAGAAAGTTATCTAAAGGCGGATAAAATTCTGGATATCGCGAAAATGACAGGCGCGGAAGCAATCCACCCTGGATATGGCTTCCTGTCAGAAAATGCTGAATTTGCTGATAAGTGCGAAAAAGAAGGTGTTGTCTTTATTGGTCCACCTTCTGATGCAATTCGCGCCATGGGTCTGAAAGATGCCGCGAAAGCCATGATGGAAGAGGCTAACGTGCCTGTTGTTCCTGGCTATCACGGTGAAGATCAAGATCCTGATATGCTGGCAAAAGAAGCTGAAAGAATTGGATATCCGGTTCTGATTAAAGCCGTTGCAGGCGGTGGTGGTAAAGGGATGCGTCGTGTCGATAGCGCGGCAGAATTTCCGGATGCCTTGGGCGGTGCGCAACGTGAAGCAGCAAATGCCTTTGGTGATGACCGTGTTCTGATCGAAAAATTCTTGGTCAAACCACGCCACATTGAAATTCAGGTTTTTGCTGACGGGCAAGGCAACGCAGTTCATTTGTTTGAGCGTGATTGTTCCCTTCAGCGTCGTCATCAGAAAGTCATTGAAGAGGCCCCAGCACCAGGTATGCCAGTTTCCATGCGTGAAGCCATGGGTGCGGCAGCCGTTGCTGCAGCAAAAGCTATCAATTATGAAGGCGCAGGTACCGTTGAATTTATCGCTGATGTGAGCGATGGCCTGAAAGAAGACGGTTTCTTCTTTATGGAAATGAACACCCGCCTTCAGGTGGAACACCCTGTGACGGAACTGATCACCGGTCAGGACCTTGTGGAGTGGCAATTGATTGTTGCTTCCGGCGGCGCATTGCCAGTAACTCAGGATGAATTGTCCATTTCCGGTCATTCCTTTGAGGCTCGCCTTTATGCTGAAGATCCACATAATGACTTCCTCCCGGCGACAGGACCGCTACTTCGTCTGCGGGCACCGGCAGAGGTTAATGGTGTGCGTGTGGACACTGGTGTTCGCGAAGGCGATAATGTGACTCCGTTCTATGATCCGATGATTGCCAAACTCGTTGTTTGGGATGAAAATCGGGACGCGGCCCTTCGAAAGTTGGGCGCGGCTCTTGGCAATTATCAGGTGGCAGGTCTGGTGACAAACCTTGAGTTTCTGAAAAATGTTGCAGCAAGTAAATCTTTTGCAGATGCGGATCTGGATACTGGGTTTATTGATCGTTTCCGCGATGAACTCATCCCTGAAAAACCACCGGTAACCAATCATCATTTGGCGCTGGTATCCTTGTGGCAGGTTCTCACCGAAGCGGAAGAGAAGGCGGCGATTGCGGCTGACAGCAACGACCCTTACTCCCCTTGGAATGATACGTCTTCATGGCGCATGAATGATCGTGCCCATCACGATTACACATTTGCTGGGAATGAGGGTGACATTGATGTGATGGTATCTTCCGAAGATGGGAAATACATCATTGATGTCGCGGGATCTGAAATCCTGAGCTCAGCAACCTTGCTGGAAGATGGATCTTTACGGGCCGATCTGGATGGCCATATTGTTCAGGCAAGTGTTGTCCGTGATGATAACCGTTACATTGTCATCTTTGATGGCAAGCAGGTTGAGATCAATCGTGTTGTGAATGATTTTGATGGTACGGGTGATGATGGTGGCGCGGGTGCGATTACATCGCCAATGCCAGGTAAGATCATTCAAATGGCTGTCGCTGCTGGTGATACCGTTGCCAAAGGCGATACGCTGGCTGTTATGGAAGCCATGAAAATGGAGCATTCCTTGACGGCTGCTGCTGACGGAACCGTTGCCGAAGTCTATTACGAAGTGGGCGATCAGGTGGATGAAGGTGAACTTCTAATCCGTCTGGAAGCAGAAGAGGAGGGGTGATGACTTCCTTCCCGACAATTGCACGTATTTTCGAAGTTGGAGCCCGTGATGGGCTCCAAAACGAAAAGGAACAGATCCCAACGAATATCAAGCTGGAATTGATCGACCGCCTTGTCGATGCTGGTGTGACGGCTTTAGAAGCTGGTGCTTTTGTGTCCCCAAAATGGGTGCCTCAGATGGCCGACACAAAGGACATCATGGAAAAGTTGAGCCGTAAAGAAGCTGTTTCCTATGCGGTTCTGACCCCGAACATGAAAGGCTTTGACGGCGCCGTTGCTGGTAACGCAGATGAAATTCTGTTGTTTACAGCGGCGTCCGAACAATTCAATCAGAAGAATATCAACTGTTCTATTGATGAAAGTTTTGAACGTTTTGCACCTGTAGTGGATGCTGCGAAAGCGGCAAATATGCCATTTCGTGTGAGCGTTTCCTGTTCTTTGGGAAGTCCTTTTGGTGAAGAAATTACACCGGCACAAGTGGCCTCTGTTGCAAAACGCGCCTATGCACTGGGGGCCTATGAGATTTCAATTGCCGATACCATTGGTGTGGGAACACCAGTGCTCACCCGTCAGGTTTTAGAAGCTGTGGCTAATGAAATCCCAGTGGATGCCATCAGCGTACATCTTCATGACACCTACGGTCAGGCGCTTGCCAATATTCTGGCGGCTCTTGAACTTGGTATTAACAAGATCGACAGCTCTGTTGCGGGGCTTGGCGGATGTCCTTATGCACCTGGCGCAACAGGGAATGTTGCAACTGAAGATGTTCTCTATATGTTAGAGGGGATGGGAATCGATACAGGTATTGATCTTGAGAAGATGGTACGGACCGCTTGGTTCATTTCCGGCTTCCTTGGACGTCCTCCGGTTTCCAGCGTCGCAAAAGCATTAAAGAACAAATTCAATATCGATGACAGTACATCTTGTTAAAGTTTGTGTTGGTGTAACCTCAATCGATCAGCTGCGCTCCTCTCAGGAGCGAAGGCTGATCGGTGGACCTTTATGCCATGCAACAAAGCAGCGTCCCCAACGGGAAGAAGAACTGCTGGCCGGCGGATCCCTCTATTGGATCATTAAAGGCAATATCGCTGTTCGACAGCGTATCACAAAACTCGAACGCCTCTACGATCCCGACGGAGAGAAATGCGGCCTTATTCTGGATCCAGAACTTGTGGAAACAGAACTGGTTCAACGCGGACCCCATCAAGGCTGGCGTTATCTTGAAGAAAAAGACGCCCCGCGTGATCTTCGGGATATCGTTGATGAAGCCAATCAGGATGAAGATACTGAAGGCGAAATGTCGCCTGAGATGGCGGCGGAGCTTAGAGAGCTGGGGTTGTTGTAAACCCCAGCCCGATAAAGGCTTAACCTTCTTTTGTGATCCAAACCGCGGTGTCGTGGAATGCGGCCCCGCCATTTGGTTTGGCTGCATCTGATCCCACCAGAATGTTGATCCCCACCTTTTCGATAAAGAACTTGCTGGGCCAAATGCCCTCTGAAATCACCACATCAGGTTGCAGGCCATCAAAAATCTCAGCGTGGATAAGTATGGATCCTTGCTTGTTTCCCATGCGAACAACATCGTCATTTTCAATGCCAAGTCTGGCCGCAGCTTCGCTATGGATCATCACGGTAGGCTTCTTTTCCCGTTTTAGTGAAGAAGGCGTTGCTGTGAAACTGGTGTTCAGGAAATTGCGGGCAGGGGCCGTTACCAGACGGAACGGATGTTCCTCGGTTGCGTTTTGAATAACATCCCAATGCCCCGGCATATCGGGCATCCCCGCAAAATCAGGGCCTGCGATCGACCAGTCAGGTGAAAAGTGATATTTCCCATCCTGGTGTCCAAATCCATTTAAGAAATGTGCATCCTGAAACGGAATTTGCTTGTCCAGGAAATTGGTTTTCTGATGCGCTTCGATGGAGGGCATACCAGAATCTACCAGAGTTTGCTCAATCAATTCGACTTCCGTCATGTCAAACCCGCGATGTTTTGCGCCTAGGCGCTTGGCAAGTTCACATACGACCCAGTGGTTGGATTTGCATTCACCTAGCGGTTCGATAACCTTCAACCCAAGGCTGACATGGCTTTGACCGCCGCCTTGATACACATCGTCATGCTCTACGAAGGTTGTCGCTGGTAACACAATGTCCGCCATTTTTGCTGTTTCTGTCATGAACTGTTCGTGGACACAAACAAACAGGTCTTCACGGGCAAAGCCTTTATGAACTTTGGCGAGATCTGGGGCGATATCCATCGGATTGGTGTTTTGAATAATCATCGCCGTCACAGGAGGGCCATCCCCAAGATCCTGCTTATCGCCCATAAGGATTGGTCCAATCCGTGATTGATCCAGCATACGAATGGACGGATCGCGGACATCCAGACCTTCAATAAGATCTTTGTTCCAGCCGAAAATAGCTCCATTTGTGTGGAAAGCACCGCCACCTTCATATTTCCAGCTACCTGTCACAGCGGCAATGGAAAGAGCTGCGTGCATGTTGACCGCACCATTACGGCTGCGGGAGAAACCATATCCAAGACGCAGGAAAGTTTTCTTCGTCTGTCCAATGGCTTCGGCAAAGTCTTCGATTTCCTGTACCGGTAGGCCAGTAATTTCTGCGGCCCATTCAGGTGTTTTATTTTTTAGATATGCTTCTAGCTTATCGTGATCTTTGGTGTATTTCTCCAGATAGTCGCGATCTTCAAATCCATCGCGGAAAAGGATATGCATCACAGCCGTTGCAAGCGCACCATCAGTGCCAGGTTTCAGCATTAGGTGGGTGTCTGCCGCCATTGCCGTCGCATTGCGGTATGGGTCAATCACAACAATTTTCGCGCCGTGTTCTTTACGGGCGCGGGTGGCGTGGGTCATGACATTGATCTGGGTATGAACCGCATTGGTTCCCCAAATGACCACCATATCAGATTTCGCCATTTCGCGAGGGTCTGCCCCGACAAATTTACCGGCCCCTGCTTTCCATCCTGCGCGGGCGAGGTTGATACAAATCGTGCCGAAAAAGCCGCTGTATTTTTTCGCATGGCGCAACCGCTCCAACCCGTCGCGGTGAACAAGTCCCATAGTGCCAGCGTAGTAGTATGGCCAGACAGTTTCAGATCCGTACTTTTCTTCACGCTCAAGAAATTCTTTCGCGACTGTGTCCAGTGCTTCATCCCAGCTGATCCGTTCAAACTGACCACTTCCCTTTGAGCCGGTTCGCTTCATAGGGTGCATCAAACGGTCAGGGTGATGAGTGCGTTCTGCATAGCGCGCGACTTTGGCGCAAATAACGCCAGCTGTGTAGGTGTTGTCTTCTGAACCCCGAACACGGCCAATTTCCTGTTTTCCTAACTTTTCAATCTCCAATGAACAGGTGGAGGGGCAATCATGTGGGCAGGAGGAAGGCCTAATTTCAATATTATCAATCTTGTTCATTCGCTTTTACTTCTTTCAGACCTGAGGGCGCCCAATCCACATAAAGTAATCAGTCCGGGGAAGCACTGCAATACACGTTTAGATAATCAGGAAATTGCCACTAGAAGGTGCTGAAAAGGCTGGAACTGAACAATGGGTCAGGATATATCCTGAAATAGAAATTGTTGATGGGAAAGTACTGATCATTGAAGAAGATACTGAAGAGTGACGGAATGAAGGCGATTATTAGTCGCTTTGCAGCTGGATATATCTGGCTCGTCTATCGCACCAGTCGCTGGCAAGTGATCAATGCAGAGCTTCCCCATCAGTTTATTAAAGAGAAAAAGCCTTTCATCATGGCCTTCTGGCATGGGCGATTGTTGATGATGCCAACCTGTGTAACAGATGGTGCCAAAGCGCATGTTATGATTTCCCACCATGGTGACGGTGAGTTAATTGCCCGAACAATTGAGCACTGGGGACTTCATAGCGTAAGAGGGTCCAGTTCCAAGGGAGCTTTGGGGGCTATCAAGGGGATGTTACAGATCATCCGCAAAAACGAGATATGTGTGATTACACCCGATGGACCGCGGGGGCCGCGTATGCGGGCGCAGGATGGTATTGCACGCATTGCCTCCATGTCTGGTGTGCCGGTTTTTCCATCGGCTTTTTCTACATCGCGGGGACGACGCTTGAAGTCTTGGGACAGGTTTATGTTGGCAAAACCTTTTAGCCGCGGGGTAATTATCTGGGGGGATCCGATTTATGTTCCAAAGAAACTGGATGATGAAGGATTGCTCCGCGCGAGAAACGAAATTGAAAGTAGTTTGAATTACATAACTCAAGAGGCAGACCGTCTTTGCGGCCAAGTGCCGGTAGAACCAGCCGAAGAAGTAATTGATCCCACTCAGGGCGAAAAGGTCAAATAGAGTATGTATCTGTCTTTGTATAATGGACTGTTGAAGCTGGTTTCTCCTGCTATTCATCGGCATTTGAAGAAGCGGGTTGCTGAAGGCAAAGAGGATGAAACGCGTCTTGACGAAAGGTTAGGAGAGCCATCCCGAAACCGTCCTGCCGGTGAATTGATCTGGATGCACGCGGCCTCCGTCGGTGAATCATTGTCAGTACTTCCCCTGATCAATGTACTACTCTCACGAAATCCGGAAAGAACTGTTCTCATTACAACAGGTTCAGTCACATCTGCACGCCTGATGGAAGAAAGGCTGCCAACAGGCGCAATTCATCAATTTGTTCCTATTGATACAAAAGTGGCGGTACAGGGTTTTCTAGATCATTGGCAACCGCAACTGGCAATTTGGGTTGAATCAGAGATTTGGCCCAATCTGATTTCGGAAACATCTCGTAGAGGTATTCCGATGATGCTCATAAATGCGCGGATAACGTCCAACAGTTTTTCCATGTGGCGTAAAACAGGAGGTTTGATCAAACGGATCCTTCGTAAATTCGATTATATACATGCACAATCGCAGCTGGCTGCTGATCGTTTGGAATATCTGGGAGCCAAGGATGTTGAAGTTTTAGGAAATCTGAAATTCTCTTCACCGCCCTTGCCTTTCCATACTGAACGCTTCCGTGAAATGACACGTCAGACAGAGCGTCGCAAAATCTGGTTGGCAGCAAGCACCCATAAAGGGGAAGAGGCTATTGCCGCGGCCACACATTTGGCTTTGTCCCCGAAAATTAAAGGACTTCTGACAATCATCGTGCCTCGCCATCCCGACCGGGCTGATGAGATCATGGACAAACTCCAGGAAGCCGGGTTCAAAGTTGCCCAACGTTCAAGGCGCCAGAATATTGAGCCCGATACGGATATTTATCTTGCCGATACAATGGGGGAGATGGGTCTTTTCTATCGCTTGGCAGATGTTGTCTTTGTGGGCGGTTCCTTGGTTGATAAGGGCGGGCAAAATCCATTGGAGCCAGCCAGACTAAATTCTGCGATTATGTTTGGGCCTTATATGAGTAATTTTAACGAAATTGCTACTGATCTGCTGCAAAATCGAGCGGCCCTGCAAGTTAAAGATGGAACTGAACTGGTACAGGCAGCATATAGTCTTATATCAGAGGTTAAGGTTCGAGGAGCTCTCGCCGAGCGCGCAGATGAAGTTGTGAAATCTGGTGAAGCGGTGCTTAGTAAACTTGTCGTTGAAATTGAAAAGACATTATCAGGAAAAGAGTAGGTGAAAGCGCCCAAATTCTGGAATAAAGGATCAGGTTCTATTCTGCAGCAGTTGCTGAGGCCTCTCAGTGCAGTTTATGTTGTGATTGATCGTATGAACCGGGCGCGTGTTATGCCTCAGTCAGTGTCGATACCTGTGATTTGTGTGGGGAACGCTGTTGCTGGCGGGGCAGGGAAAACACCTGTTTCAATTTCCATCGCCAGATTTCTGATCGCCAAAGGCTGGAAGGTTCATTTTCTCTCCCGCGGGTATGGGGGGAGTTACAAGGGGCCGACAAGAGTTGTTCCTGATGTACATGGAGCAAATGAAGTCGGTGATGAGCCCCTTATTTTGGCGAATACTGCGCCTACTTGGATAAGTCAGGATAGGGTGATTGGTGCAAAAGCCGCCGTTGAGGCCGGTGCTGAAGTCATCATTATGGATGACGGATTTCAAAATCCATCCTTACATAAAGACATAAGTTTCCTGGTGGTAGATGGCGGTTATGGTCTAGGAAACGGGTCACTATTGCCTGCAGGCCCTTTACGGGAGACCTGGGGAACTGCTCTGGGACGGGCAGACGCCGTAATTGTTGTAGACCCCTCTCCAATTACAAGTGATCTCAATTGTGATGATAAGCCCAAGTTTAACGCGCAAATTGTGCCACTGGATCTTCAAACCGAAATCGTAGGGCAGAAGGTTATAGCCTTTGCGGGGATTGGGCGGCCTGAAAAATTCTTCAAAAGCCTTCAAAATATAGGTGCTGATGTGATAGAAAGCGTCGAGTTTTCTGATCATCATAAATTCTCACAGGATGATATTATGAAGCTGGTGGAAAGGGCTGCCAATCTGGAGGCAGCGCTTGTCACCACTCGAAAAGATTATGTTCGCCTGTCACCTGAAGCAAAACTTATGACCACTGTATTTGATATTGATCTGACATTTGAGAAGCCACAAAGATTGCAAACTTTGCTTGCGGAAAAACTGGGTGATCGTGAGCATGTCTAAAAATCAAAAAGAAGTTAAACTTAAGCATAGGCTTGAATATGTCGGTGTACGTTTTGCCTTTTGGATGTTTCGGGCATTGGGCAAAAATCGTGCTTGTAATTTAGCGGCTTGGGTGGCGTGCAAAGTGGGGCCTTTGTTGTCCGCACACAAAACGGCACGAAATAACATTGAACAGGCTATGCCAGAGCTAAGTTCCGAACAAATTGACAATATTCTTCATGATATGTGGGATAATCTGGGCCGAAATATTGGTGAACTTCCCTTTATCAGAGAGATAACTCTTACTTCCCCGGATGTGGATGTTGAAGGTATTGAAATCCTTGAAGAAATAAAGAAGAGCAAAACACCAGTGCTTTTTTTGGCTGCCCATTATGGCCCTTGGGAACTTTGTGCGGCTGCGTGCCGTTATTGCGATAATGACGTTCACATCGTTTACCGCGCGGCGAACAATCCATTGGTTGACGATTATTTCCAGCAAAACCGTGAAGTTCCCGAATGCTCCTTTATTCCTAAGGGGAAGAGAGGGGCCAGAGCGTTGTTAAAAGCGCTGAAAGACGCGGGAGGTGTTGTGCTTTTGAACGATCAAAAACAAAACACAGGCCTGCCCATTCCTTTTTTTGGTCGCGAGGCAATGACGGCTACTGCGATTGCTGATCTTGCTGTTCGGGACCGATATCCGATTATTCCTCTGCGAGCTGAGCGCCAAGAAAATGGCCGTGTGAAACTATCTATTCTACCCGCGTTTTACGCCCCGACAGAGGGAGAGCGACAAGAGAAAGTGGTCGAGCTACTGACACAGATCAATGGAATCTATGAAGATTGGATCCGTGCGCGACCCGACCACTGGTTTTGGGTTCATAATCGCTGGTAGGAAGCGCTTTAGGCGGAAACTTTCTGTCCCGCTTCAGACTTTTTTCCAGCATTCTCCAAAATTTCGAGAGCGATTTTATCTGCAACAACGTCTGTTGGTTTTTGCTCAGCCTCAGCCCGTGCGAAAATATCAAGAAGCGTATCATGAATGTCCGAGACTTGTTTCATAGCAGCATCACGGTTGAAGGTTGGCCCCTCATGACTGATGAGGATAATACCACCAGCATTGATGACATAATCCGGCGCATACAGAATACCTCTTGCCCGTAACGCTTCACCCATTTCAGGTGTTTCAAGCTGGTTGTTGGCAGAGCCTGCCACGATGCTCGCTTTTAATTCAGATAATGTATTTGGGTTAATGGCGCCTCCGAGCGCACATGGTGCAAAAACATCGGTGTCCACTTTGTGAATTTCATCTGCAGGAACTGCTGTTGCGCCAAGTTCCTGAACCGCACGTTTAACGCTGTCTTCGAAAATATCAGCGACAAGCAATTCTGCACCTGCTTCATGAAGATATTGGCACAAGATGTATCCAACATGCCCCAGGCCCTGAACGGCGACTTTAACGCCCTCTAGATTGTCTTTACCGAGTTTGTGTTTCACAGATGCTTTGATGCCATTGAATACGCCCCAAGCTGTAGCTGGTGAAGGATCACCGGCACCGCCTTCAGAAATGCCAGCAATGTGAGGAGTTACGCGCCGGGCTACTTCAAGATCCGCAACGGAAGTGCCGACATCCTCTGCTGCAATATATGATCCGTTTAAGCGGTCAACTGCCCGGCCGAAAGCCTCAAACAGCGCTTCACTCTTATCCGAATGAGGATCTGCAATAATAACAGATTTGCCGCCGCCCAATTTTAGACCGGCAAGTGCGGATTTATAGGTCATGCCTCGGGATAACCTTAATACGTCTTTTAAGGCTTCTTCCTCTGACGTGTAATTCCACATACGCGTTCCGCCCAGTGCTGGGCCAAGCGTCGTGTCGTGGACTGCTAGTATGGCTTTCAAGCCTGTTTCTTTGTCGTTGAAGAACAGAACAGATTCGTGCTCATCGAAGTCAGGAGAACTAAATACTTTCATAATTTCCTCGCAGAATTTTCCCTGTCAGTACTAATGAGGTTTTGCTTTTTGGCGAGAAAATCAACGCTTTTCGGAAGTGTTCCTAAAATTCGCACGAAGATTACGAAAAATATTCAAAATTGGTAATATGCTAATTTTATTTCGCGAAGTCAGGAAATATTTAGAGTGGGTCCCCTTTCGAGGATTTGGTGGATTTTGTTGGAAACGATTCAAATTACATATTGTATGTAGAGAACATTTTGTCTGCATCGAACCCGATTGTCAGCATTCCAAGCATTTCTTTAGTGCCATGTTTTTTGATCGGTAGTGAGACCTGAATTTGGAATTTTCGAGTGGAGTGATCAAACATGATGTCTGAAATATACTGTGCTTGATCATTTATAAGCGCTTGATGTGCAGCTTCATCTCCCTGCCAATAATCGCTTGTCGCCATGTTCATGGCGACGTTGAACCCTTTGTTGTCAGTTACAAAAATCTCCGTAACTGCCTTCTGTTCCAGTGCCAATTCCCTTAGCAGGTTAGATAGAGGATTTGACAGTATTTCCTTCATTTTGCCGGTTTGTTGGCCTTCTGTCACAGCTAGTTTCCAGGATTTGTCTTCCTGATGTAACTTATTGATATCAGAATATGCGGTTGTTTTTTTTAATTCGCTTCGTATTTGCGAAACGAGTTTGTCCGCTATCGATTCTGCCCTTCTTGTTAAAAGAAGTTCCTCTTGGGTGTTCGTGGACCACAAATCATCTACACATTTTGAAAGTGCCGCATTGAAACTGGTAATGAATTCAGGGTTACGTGAAACAAACTCTTTTGAAAAATAGGCGACTAAAGGGACATACCTTACGAAACTCGTTGAAAACTCTACAGATTCAACCTTAGCCTGATGGAGAGCTTGCGAAAATGTCACTTCATCAGCCAAGGCATATTTAATTCGGTTGCTCAGCAGCAATTTTGCAAGAGATATGGTATTTGGTGCGGGTTTATTATTCGCCAGACCTTTTTCTTTCATCCAGGTTTCTTCATTGGAACCCAGAACAGCAGCTATTTTGTGCCGTTCCGGCTGTGCAGGAAGGCCGGATGAAGCAAGGTGGTAAAAATTCCACCTCTCCAAGTGAAGGGGATCTGTTGCGATAGAATATTCTTCAAGCTCTTTGTCAGGAATGCTGAGGAAAAACCCGTCAATACTCCCATGTTTGAGGAGTTCTTTATTTCTTTTCCTGGGAGCCAATGAAATTTTATATGGTCTACTAATTGACCGGAAAATACATTCCAGGGTCTGAGGAACGCTGCCGACGAGTTCACTACCTTGTAAGTAATGGTAGGGTGGCTGAACGTGTGTATTTATCGTGATACCGTTACTGTCGGCATTTGTAGTTGAAGAATACAGAACGCTTAAAACTAATGAATTTCGCAATAATCGTAGTTTGTCCATGTTACCTCGTCGGATGATGAACGTTCGTATCTTCTCACACGTTATATTAAATATAGGTAAAATAAATTTAAATGTTATGAGGTGCCGTTTGCAGTGTGGCTTTTTCTAGATTTTTCCGATCACCTCGCGCGCAATTGCCAAACTTGAAGTAAGTCCCGGACTCTCAATACCGAAAAGATTTACAAGCCCCTTTATTCCATGGATATCACTTCCTTCGATCCTGAAATCCATATGGGGGTCGGTTGGAGACTGGATTTTTGGACGTATGCCGCTGTAGGCGGGGATAAGGCTGTTGTCAGGAAGATCTGGCCAGTATTTACGGATCGCGTCATAAAAACTGTTACCGCGGGCTGGGTTTACTTCGTAATCCAGTTCCTTTACCCATTCCTGATCCGGTCCAAATCTAATTTGTCCGGCCATATCCAATGTGACATGAACCCCTAAAGAGGCAGATTGTGGTACGGGATAAATAAGCCGTTTAAATGGTGAAGCGGCGTTCATTGTGAAGTAATTGCCCTTTGCGAGATATCTAGGTGGAATAAATTGCTCAGCAAGACCTTTGATATTGCTCGCGACATCTTGGGCGAACAAGCCTGCGCTGTTAATCAGTTGACGACATTTGAGTGTGTGGCCACCTGCCGTCACTTCAAACCCATCATTACAAATGGTCGCGGCTTCAAATGGAGTGTCATAGGCAATCGCTCCACCGTTTGCTTCGATCTCTCCGACCAAAGATAGCATATATTGGTGGGTATCAATAATGCCGGTTGAGGGGGAGAGAAGGGCCTTTTCACATTTGAGATGAGGTTCTAAACCAAACACCTCTTCTTTGGTGAGCCATTTCAGGTCATTAACACTATTGTCTTCTGCCTTGGCCTTAATCTGTTCCAATGTTGAAATCTCATCTTCATTGGTTGCAACTATCAGTTTTCCAAGATTTTTGTAAGCAACGCCATGGGCATCGCAATACTGATAGAGCATCTTTTTCCCAGCAACACATAGTTTCGCCTTTAAGCTATCCTTCGGGTAATAAATGCCTGCGTGAATAACCTCGCTATTTCTAGATGAGGTCTCTTCACCAAAATGGTGGTTTTTTTCAAGGATAACGACATCACGCCCTGATTTGGCAAGTTTACGGGCGATTGCAAGACCAACCACTCCCGCACCAATGACCACACACTCAACAAAATCACTCATGATAAGTCTCCAAGAAGATAGAGGGCCTATCTTAAGCAGCCTCATTTTGGACTAAAGGAAAATCGTTACTCACAAAAGAGTGAAGTCTGAGCTGTGTAATTCTTGTGAAAAAAGATTAGACTTTTATCATGATCAAATTTCTTTCAAGAATGGCGTGGCTGTTTGTGCCCTTATTGACCTCTGCAAGTCTTGCCTGGGCAGATCCAGATTTCTGGAAGTATGAGTGGCCTAAAACTGATTTCACGAAAACGTCGGTTAGTTTTGTAGAGATTTTGTCAGGCGGGCCTCCAAAGGATGGGATTCCAGCTATCGATAACCCGCGTTTTATCTCCGTGAAGGATGCTGTTCATCTAAAGCTGACTGAGCCGGTAATAGGGGTGTCCATCAATGGTGATGCCAGAGCTTACCCTTTGCAAGTATTGATGTGGCACGAAATTGTTAATGACAAAGTGGGAGGCGTGCCGATCTCGGTCACTTTCTGTCCACTCTGTAATGCATCTATCGTTTTTGACAGAAGGTACAGGCATCCTGAGAAAGGAGACTTGATCCTTGATTTTGGGACAACGGGTAAGCTCCGGAACTCTGATCTTGTGATGTATGACCGGCAAACGGAAAGCTGGTGGCAACAATTTACGGGTAAAGCAATAGTGGGGGAGCTGTTGGGGGCCGAACTTGAAAGATTACCGGTCCGTATCGAATCGTTGCTTAAATTTAAGGAACGACACCCAGATGGAAAAGTTCTGATCCCTAGCGGAGATATTGAGCGTGCTTATGGGATCAATCCATATGAAGGGTATGACAAACTTTCACGACCATTTTTATATTCTGGGAAAATGCCAACGAATATCGCGCCCTTGGCCAGAGTGGTGACGGTGGGCGAGCGTGCCTGGTCTTTGGACTTCCTTCGTCAGAAAAAAACATTTGAGACAGAGGATGGCTTAATCATCACTTGGGAGAAAGGGCAGAATTCTGCGCTTGGCGCGTCCGAAATCGGCGAGGGGGTGGATATCGGCAATATCACCGTCCAGAGACACGAATCTGGAGCGTTGATAGACGTTGTTTACGGAGTTGACTTTGCGTTTGCTTTTCACGCCTTTCATCCAGATGTGGAGATTGTAACTCAATAAATCCTACTAGACCTTGATTTTTCTCACTTCTTTATGGTTAATGAAATTCCTGTTTTTTTTTGGGAAATAAGGCGCTTGTCATCTAGGGAACGCTGGTTTAATCCTGAATTTAATATTTTGGAGTTTGATTCACAAAAGAGATCAAATTGCCTTGGATAACAGGAGTAGGGTGTGACAGTTACTGCCGATGCAGCAAAGCCTGCTAGCGATGCACAAAGCACACGTGCGCATATTATCGTCATAGGGAATGCAAAGGGGGGATCCGGTAAATCCACCACCGCCATGCATGTCATCGTCTCGTTGCTGACAATGGGTTACCGAGTTGGTGCTATCGACCTCGACGGTAAGCAAAAAACACTGGGCCGCTATATTGAAAACCGGCAGGATTTTGTATCAAAGAAGCAGCTTGATCTCCCAATGCCGTCGCTCAAAGTGATCGAACCCAGCCAAAAGAAAAACATGGATGAAGCGCAAAGCGATGAGCGCTCCCGCTTCGTAGCGGCCCTGCAAGAGCAGGTGTATAACAATGATTTTGTTGTTGTAGATTGTCCTGGTGCTGACAGCTTCATCGCTAAATTGGGCCATTCATTTGCGGATACTTTGCTCACTCCAATGAACGACAGTTTTATCGATTTGGATCTATTGGCGACTGTTAACGAGAAAACCTACGATGTGGAGCGCCCGAGCTGGTATAGCGAAATGGTGTGGGAGCAGCGCAAGCGCCGGGCAATGATTGATAAACATCAGATCGACTGGATCGTTATGAGAAACCGTTTGTCTCATACGGATGCCCATAACAAACGCAACATCGAACAAATTCTCGATAAACTGGCAAATCGGATTTCCTTCAGATCTGCAGCCGGTTTTGGCGAACGTGTAATTTTTAGGGAGCTGTTCCTAAAGGGGCTGACTGTTCTTGATTTAAGGAATAAGGGCGTTGGTATTCGCATGTCCATGAGCCATGTAGCCGCCCGGCAGGAAATTCGCCACTTGGTGAAGTCTTTATCACTCCCCAATGTGGGTGATCGTATCGAGTTAATATAACCTATTTGGTGATTTTTTATAAGATAAATTCAATTAAAAGAAGAAAAATCACCAAATTGTGAAATTCATCACATCGATTTTTTCAAAATTTAGTCGTTTAAAATCAACGTGATAAATTTGATTTAAGCCAGATTGTGACCAAAATCACCTCCCCAATATGGCTGTATATCTAATATTAAGAAATTCTGATTATAAGTATAGAGTATTAGGTAGGCCAATAGTGGTTGGCAAAGTAACGCACACTTCTATTGGTCAGTAATTTTTACTGTAGGAGGAGCGTATGAAGAACTTGCTTAATCACATTCGACCAGCAAACAGCCATTCACTCATGCGCTCTGTCATTTCTATTGGACTTTCAGTGCTTGTTGTTGCGGCCATGACAGTTTCATTTCAAGTGACAGACGCATCAGCCCAAAACGCATGTTTTGATCGGGGCGCGCTGGTGAAACATCTGGACGGCAAATTTAAAGAGGCACCAGTTGCCGCTGGCCTTGCAGCCAATGGAAGTGTACTGGAAGTCTTTACAAGCCCGGACGGAGTGACCTGGACCATTGTTTTAACACAGCCTGGCGGAGCCACTTGTGTTATGGCATCTGGCGAGTCCTGGATGGGGTTCAAGATGAAGAAAAAGGATAAGCTTAGCTGATTTCTATGGCTAAACACGATGTCCAAAAGAAAAGCGCTTCCCTTTGGTCAGGAAGCGCTTTTTTAGTCTAAAAATCAGGACAATCTATTCCGGCCTGTACAAGATTGCTACGAAGGTTTGCTTTCACAAGCTCGAGCCGGGTTTCATCAGGTGCCTCGCATCTAGCCACAAGAACTGCCTGAGTGTTGGAGGCACGAAGAAGCCACCAACCTCCTTCAAAATTAACACGAACACCGTCTACTGTAGAAAAGTCAGCACCGGCTTCCTCTAGTTGCGATTTCAACGTTTCAACAGCTTTAAATTTCTCTTCATCGGAGCAGGCAAATCGGATTTCGGGTGTGTTAATTGCAACGGGCAAATTGTCGAGCATCTCATCAAGAGTATCGTCACAATTCCCCAGCATATTTAAAAGGCGAATGCCCACATAAATGGCATCGTCATAGCCATAGTAGTGATCATTGTAGAAAATGTGACCACTCATTTCTCCTGCGAGGGGAGAGGCCAGTTCCGCCATTTTCGTTTTGATTAACGAATGACCCGTTTTCCACATAACAGGCGATCCACCCAGGTTGGCAATTTGATCAAAAAGAAGTTTGCTGGCTTTGACATCTGCGATGATAGAGGCGCCTGGTGTTTTCTGAAGAATTTCGCGGGACAGAATAGCGAGCAACTGATCGCCCCAAATGATGTTCCCGCGGCTGTCTACTGCGCCAATTCTGTCCCCATCTCCGTCAAAGGCAATGCCAAGATCAGCGTCGAGACCCTTTACAGTTCTGATAAGGTCTTGAAGGTTTTCTTCGACGGTTGGATCAGGGTGATGATTAGGGAAGTTACTGTCAATTTCATCAAATAAAAGAATGTGACGCCCTGGTAGTTTGCTAACCACTTTACGAAGGGCTTCACCTGTCACACCATTTCCGCAATCCCATACAACGGTAAACTCCGATGGATAGACGTAATCATCCAGTACGCGTTCTACATACTTATCCAGCATTGGATGTTCGGTTACAGAGCCGTTATTTGCAGGGGGTAGTCCATTTGAAACGACAGGTCCCATCTTTTGGATATCTTTACCAAAAAAAGGTTTGCCGTTCATGATCATTTTAAAGCCATTATGGCTGGGCGGATTATGTGATCCTGTGATCATGATCCCATTTTGTGTTTCCAGTTTATATGTGGAGTAATAGAGCATGGGCGTTGGCCCCATGCCGACGCGGATCACATCTACACCTCCATCGGTAAGACCATTGATCAGTTCTTTTTCCAAAACCGGAGAAGAAGCCCGACCATCGTAACCAACGCAAACCTTGTTATCGCCCGCTTCAATCATGAAGGTGGCAAAAGCGCGCCCAATTGCGTACGCGTCTTCGTTAAAGAGCGTTTCATCAATGATGCCGCGAATATCATATTCCCTAAGGATTGTTGGGTGAAATTCGTGTTTGAAAAGGTCAGTCATTTCATTTCCCTTCAATCTGGGAGGGGGTTGGTCGTCCCACACACATATATTTGAAGCCGAGCGTTTCCATTTCTTCCGGCTCATAAATGTTCCGAAGATCAACCAGGACGGGATCTTTGAGCAATGACTTGATCCGCTTTAGGTCAAGAGCACGAAATTCATTCCATTCTGTAATAATCACGACTGCATCAGCGCCTTCAGCCGGCTCGTAAGCGTTTTTACAAAATGAGACATTGTTGAATATCTCTTCTGCTTCCTTCATCCCTTCAGGATCATAAGCGTGGATATTCGCGCCAGCCTTCTGAAGGCTTTCAATTATATCGATGCTAGGGCTTTCCCGCATGTCATCGGTATTGGGTTTGAAGGTCAGGCCGAGGATGGCGATCTTTTTGCCTTGGGCATTCCCGCCGAGCATATGGACCACTTTGTCTGCCATCTTCGATTTTCTATCCTCGTTAAAATCAATAACGGTTCCAACAAGCTGTGTGGGAACTCCATATTCTTTTGAGGTTTCGTACAATGCGCGGGTATCTTTTGGAAAGCAGGATCCGCCAAAACCTGGGCCTGGATGCAAAAACTTAGATCCAATTCGCCCATCCAAGCCAATGCCTTTGGCTACATCATGGACATCGGCCCCAACTTTTTCGCAGAGGTTTGCCATTTCATTGATGAAGGTGATTTTGGTCGCAAGAAAAGCGTTTCCTGCATATTTAATCAGTTCAGAACTTTCGCGTGATGTGAATAAAATAGGTGTCTGGATTAAGGAAAGAGGGCGATAAATCCCCTCCATCACTTTACGTGCCCTTTCTGACTCTGTCCCTACAACCACACGGTCAGGGCGCATGAAATCCTCAATGGCGGCACCTTCTCTCAAGAACTCTGGATTGGACACCACATCAAATTTATTTTCGTCACAAACGTCGCTCAGGATTTTCGAAACTTCAGCGCCGGTTCCAACCGGGACGGTGGACTTGGTGACAACAACGGTATAGTCAGTTATTGCTTCGCCAATTTCTTTTGCCGCCGCATAAACATAGGTCAAATCAGCTTTGCCATCACCACGCCGACTTGGTGTTCCCACACCAATAAAGACAGCGTCGGCGTCGGCCACAGCTGCTCGCAGATCCGTGGTGAAGGTCAGGCGACCCGCTTTCACGTTTTTGGCGACAAGCGTGTCCAGACCAGGCTCGTAAATTGGCATGACGCCATCTTCCAGGAGCTCGATTTTCTTTGCGTCCTTATCAACGCAAATGACGTCGTGTCCAAATTCAGAAAAACAGGCGCCGGACACCAGTCCAACATAACCGCTGCCAATCATTGCTATGCGCATGGCAATTACCTATAGTTTAGAGTGTTTCGCTTACTTGTTTGACAATTTCCTTGAAGTCAGCCCCAATATCATCCCGCGCCAGTGCAAATGCCAGATTGGCATGTAAGAAGCCGATTTTATCACCGCAATCAAAGCGGGTTCCATCAAAGCGTAGACCGTAAAAAGGTCTGTTTTCAAGCAGTTTGGAAAGAGCGTCTGTCAATTGGATTTCATTACCTGCACCGCGAGCCTGATTTTCGAGAAGATCAAAAACGGTTGGCTCCAGAATATAGCGGCCGATCACGGCAAGGTTAGAAGGGGCGACAGATGGATCCGGCTTTTCAACCAGGTTTGTAATCTCGACGGTTTTGCCGTCATCATATCCTGGGCTTAAGATACCATATCGGGAAGTTTGCTCTTTTGGGACTTCCATTGCTGCCAGAATATTGCCACCACCGAGATTATCGCGGGCGTCTATCATCTGTTTAAGGGCAGGTGTATCGCTTAAAATAAGGTCGTCGGCCAAAATGACAGCAAATGGTTCGTCGCCGACAAATCGCTTTGCACACCACACGGCATGTCCAAGCCCCAAGGGTTCTCTCTGGCGGGTGTATGCAACTGCACCTGTGCTTGGCAGGCTTTCGGTCAGTTTCTCCAATACCGCATCCTTGCCACGTTCAATAAGAACCTGCTCCAGCTCGTAAGACCGATCAAAGTGATCTTCTATCAGAACTTTCCCGCGGCCTGTGACAAAGATAAATTCTTCAATGCCAGCTTCTCGTGCTTCATCTACCGCATACTGAATAAGCGGCTTGTCTACCACTGGAAGCATCTCTTTTGGCATGGCCTTGGTGGCAGGCAGGAAGCGCGTTCCAAGACCCCCTACAGGAAAGACAGCTTTACGTACTTTGTTTTGCATCTAGACCCCTCGACGCAATAGAAAATTGCGATTTTAATGCAATAGATCAGTGGGACATGCAAGCGTCATTAGGTTAAGATTTTATGAGAATGTCTCTCGCTTGGTTTATTTTTGTGGTCATGTAGGCCGATCCTCCCCGGTCTGGATGAAATTTTTTAACAAGTCGGCGATGGGCCGCTTTAATTTCCTCAAGGGTTGCTCCGGCCGAAAGTTCAAGGATTTCATAGGCCTCATCCTTGCTCATGCCTTTGTTTTTAACGGTTCCAGAATGGGTTTCATGTTCGTCCGTTTTACTTTCGCCTGCGAAATATCTGTTAAGATACGCTTGTAAAATTGCAACGCTTTTTTCATCCCGTTCTAACTCTTTAAGGAGTTGCTGCAATTCATCATAACTAAGATCAGATAGCTTTTTCCCGGCAAAAACGCCTTTGTTGATGCTCGCATTCATTTCACCACTATCATGATCAAGTGTCGCTTCCAGCCAGTCCGTGGAAACACCACTTTGTTGCCCTGGATTTTGAGTGCTGGAGGAGAAAAAGGGCTTGTTCCTAAGGCAGAAAAGAGCCGCGGCACCGAACCCCATTGCATATTGATAGCGCGCTGTAACAGCGAAATAGGCTGCGGCGGATGAAAAAAGCACCAACCCCACAATTCTCAATGCTTTAAGCAAGGTAGAGGGTTTGGCGGACGCGATAGCTTGTCCCCCAACGATCAATGCCAGCAAAAGGGCTGCACCAAATATAAAATATCCAAGCATATTCCGTTACTTCAGCTGTTCGAGGAGTAGCGTAACATCTGAACCCTTTTTTCGTCCATAATCACTTAACGCTTTTCTGCCACCAACCGCATAGATTGCGACAGCTTTGAGCAGGTCTTTCAAACGATCTGCGCTTTTTTCATCAAAATGACAAAAAGCTCCACCACTCAATCGGGCCATTTGACGAAAGCAGTTTTCAGCTGTGGGCTCGTACCCTTCTTGAAAAATAAAAATAGGAATGTTCTTTAGGCCCATTTCACCCGCCAGATGACAAAGGTCATCAACGTCTTCTTCAACACAATCCCCAACGAATACAAGGGCACTAATGGACTTATCTTCATGCTGCTGAAGGGCATGTTTCAGAACCTTTTTAATCTGTGTATATCCGCCCAGGCAGTTTACGCGCGACATGGGACCTGTAAGGGAGCGACTGTCTTTTGTCCATGGTGTCGCTTTAAACTCTCCATACCCACGAAAGAAGGAAATTTGCAGGGAGAGGGTGCCAACGTCTGCAACTTCATTGAACATTTCCCTTTGAATGTGACTGGCACGATCCCATGTTGGTTGTCTGCTGGCTGTGGCGTCCAGAGCAAATATGAGCCGTCCTTCCCCGGCCCCTCCACGGGCCACTGGCGTGGATTGAACCTTTTTTAAAAAGGCATCAATGTCTCCATTGCTCTTGTCGTCTTGGGTAGTCTTAAGATCACGCCCCATAATTGAATTCCTGTTTTACCTTCCCCATGGAAAAAGGTAGGAAGTATTGTAACACATTTCAAACCTTACCGTCCAAAATCACAAGGACCCATACATTGACCAAGTCTGATCTCAAGCCTTTCCCTTATTGGTGGGAGAGTGGTTTATTTACCGCTGACGCAGAAGATATGGGAAAAAGCAGATGGGACGTTGTTGTCATTGGAGCAGGTTATACAGGGCTTAATGCTGCGCTAACCTTAAAAGAAAATGGCTTGGATGTTTTGGTTCTTGAAGCGGGTCGAATTGGTGAAGGGGCAAGTGGCCGCAATGGTGGAATGCTTGGCCGGCTACTGATCCCAGGTCTTGGAGAGCTGTGTGATGAGCATGGTGAAAGGAAAGCGACCGAGCTTTACCGTGAAGCATGCCAGTCACTAGATTTTACTGCGGATCGCGTAAAGAATCTTGGGATTGAGTGTGATCTCGAATTGGCCGGGCGGGTGTTCCCGGCAGCTAATCAGCGCCATCTGGACGCTCAGAAACGCGGAGGTGATCTTCGGACACGGTTGCTGGGTACCGAAGAAACTCTATTAAATCAAAATGATATTCAAGCTGATCTTAATTCCCCGCTATATGTTGGTGGCATTTCACAGCCAGACACTGGGAGCCTCCACCCCGGAAAATACGTGACTGGTCTTGCTGAAAAAGCAGCTGAACAGGGCGTGGATATTTGGCAGAAATCAAGCGTTACTCAAGTTAATGAAATTCATAACGGGTTTGAAATCATTCTTCAGGGAAGAAGTATTCGCGCAGAAAACATACTAATGGCGACAAACGGCTATCATGGCTTTTTGCATGCAGAGTTTTATCACCGTATTATCCCCATTGGTAGCAGTGTTATTGTGACCGAAGAAATGGAAGCAGAACTGGTGCGCAATGCCATGCCCACAGGAAAGGCGATGGCGGATAGTTTTAAAGTGCTCAACTATTTCAGGCCGACACCAGATGGACGACGCTTGTTGATTGGGGGCCGACCTTCAATTTTCAAAACCCCACTTCAAAAACAAGCTGGAATTTTGGAAGAGCGCCTTAGGAAGATTTTTCCGGACCTTCCCGAAATCAGAGCAGAGTATGTCTGGAGCGGAAATGTTGCATACGGCTTTAATTCCCTGCCACATATCGGGCAAATGAAGGGAATTTACTTTGCTTCGGGCTATGGTGGGTCGGGGGTCGCCATGTCTGGGTATATGGGACATAAAGCGGCTCTTAAAATATTGAATAAAAGCGATCATGAAACTGCATTTGATGATCTGCCCTTTGAAACCCGCTTTTATTACAACGGACAGCCATGGTTCCTACCGCTTGCAATGCTTGGCTATAAAATAAAAGACAAGTTGGGAATGTAAGCATGACGACTTTCATGGGTTTACCCTTTCAGTCTTATTCGAAAATACTGTATCTGGCGTGGCCAGTCATTCTTGCCAATTTGTCAGTGCCCCTTCTTGGAGCCGTGGATACAGCGGTAATTGGTCACCTTCCTGACCCAAGTTATTTGGGATCAGTGGCCATTGGTGCCATGATCTTCAGTTTTATTTATTGGGGATTTGGATTTCTTCGGATGGGAACCACCGGTTTCGTGGCGCAGGCCGCCGGGGCAGAAGATATTCCCGAAGTGAAACTATCTGTTTCTCGCGCCATCCTTGTTGCACTCGGACTTTCTGCTGTCATTCTGGTTATCCAAGTGCCTCTTATTCAATTTGCTTTGCAAATGGTGGAAAGCAGCCCTGCCGTTGAAACTGGTGCACGGGAGTATTTTGATATCCGGATCTGGGGGGCGCCAGCGGCGTTGATCAATTACTGCCTGATTGGCACATTTATTGGCCTTGGAAAGACGAAGCTCGCCCTCGCGACACAGATTTTCATGAACAGTATGAATATCGTGTTGGATCTGGTTTTTGTTATTGTTCTGGATATGAAAGTGCCGGGTGTCGCCTTGGCCACCGCGATTTCAGAATATGCTGCGGTTGGGGTGGGGGCTCTTTTGCTGCTGGCTCATTTAAAGACACAGCATGGCTTATTACCGAAAAGTCAGATTTGGAACCTTGCGGCACTTCGCAAGATGATTGCTGTGAACGGAGATATTTTCGTTCGGACGATCTTGCTGATTTTCACTTTTGCATTTTTTACAACTCGGGCCGCATTGCAGGGAGAAGTTGTTCTGGCTGCGACAGCCGTACTCATGAACTTTATGCATTTTCTGGCTTTCGGACTGGATGGTTTTGCTCATGCAGCGGAAAGTCTAGTAGGTCAATCAGTTGGCGGAAAAAACAAATCTGCGCTGGATGAAGCCGTAAAAGCGAGCAGTGTGCTTGCGGTGATCGTCGCGGGGCTTTATGCCGTCATTTATTGGATCGCGGGGGAAGGGATCGTCAACCTTCTAACCGGTATCGAAGAAGTGCAGGCTATTTCATATGAGTATCTAGGCTGGATGGTTCTCATGCCACTGCTTGCTGTGTGGTCTTATCAATTGGACGGGATCTTTATCGGGGCCATGCGCACAAAAGAAATGCGCAATGGCATGGTGTTGTCTTTTGCAGCCTATATGGCGTCGATCTTGGTCTTGCCGCCTTATTTCGGTGTCCACGGATTATTTGCCGCCATAGGGGTGTTTATGATTGCAAGGGCGGTCACATTGGCAATGGTTTATGGCAGGGTCAGGCAGGCGGCTGCCCTTTAAATAACCTGTCCTTTATTCGCCAAGCTTGTTGCGTAACTGGATAGAGGGCCGGGATCAGCGCAATGATCAGCATAATGCGGACCACATGCATTACCGAGACGAAGGCCACATCAATGCCCAAAGCAAGCGCCACCAATGCCATTTCAGCAAGCCCACCCGGGGCAAGAGCTAGCACTAATCCGGGGATCGAAACCGAGATGAGGCTGGTTGCTTCATAAGCCAGGAAAACGACAACAACCATCATCAGGGACGTGGAAACACAGCTGATAAGAATGATACGCCGGACCTCCCGGAAACTGCTTCCTAAAAAGCGAAGTCCGATCGCTGTTCCGATAACGAGTTGGGCCGCATATACAAGGATCATTGGCGGTTCAGAAGACGAAATATCGACAACATGCAGAGCTGCGACGACGACGAGAGGCCCCATTAGATGAGGAGCCGGTAATTTGAGCTTTGTCCCACCAAAATATCCGACAACCCCTGCTAATGCCAAAAGAACATAGTCTTTTAGCTGGGTGGGATCCCCCCAGATGCTATGCGTTACTGCATTGCCGGTATTCTCGAAAGTGAGGCCATAGTTAAAGACCAGCGGAATAACCATAACCAGCAGCAGAATGCGGGTCGCATGAACAAGGGCAATGGTGCGTCCATCTCCCCCTGCGGCCTCACCTGCTTCATACATAATGTTAAACCCACCGGGTGAAGCCGAGAAATAAGAAGTGATGCGATCGAAGTTGCAGAATTTGCGATAGAAGACATACACCACTCCCATCGACAGAAAAATACTGAGAACCAAAAGTAATAGACCGCCTGACCACCCGATCAGACTTTGAACAGTATCTGCGGAAAAACTGCTTCCTAGCATCACACCAAGAACAGCTGTCATAACCTTTCGCAATGTTGCGTCCACATGCATCTGAACTCCACGAACTGCAAATACCGTGGCAATACACATGGATCCCAACATCCAAGCGAGAGGCAGGTCCAACAAAAAGAATATCCCGCCGCCTATGGATCCTATAAGAAGGGATTTTCCTGTTTCTTTCATTTATTCTTATCCAGTAGAATCTCTTCCTGAAAGTCAGGATAGTCTTCGCGGTAGTTTTGCAATTTTTCTATTCTGCTATTTCTGATTAATTTATCTGTATTTTCAACAATATACCGGTTTAAGTTAATTTTATCAGTTAGCTTATGCATGACTTTAACCTGTACTGCTTCTTGGGTAAGCGGCAGGCAATTGTGCCAAGATCGGGAAAAGGGAATTTCCTTTAAGACAGCAGGCTGATTATTGAAGCTAAGGTATCCGCGTCTTCCAATATATGCGTGAATTGAGTGATGATGACCAGTGAGGTCACAATTGAGGTTTATATTTGAAAGCTTTGAATATCTATAGTTGACCCCGACAGCTTCGCTTTTGTGCATGACATCCAATTGTTCCGGTGTAAGCCAGGTGATGTGGCAGGAGGTGGATGCGCCTTCCATCGGAAGTAAGGTTGCGGGGATCGCCCCATATCCTGAAATGTGAGGTGAGTAGGCGGACACAAAGTTATCCAGCCTTGTATAAGTCACCGGAATTTCTGAAGTCTCGATCCCGGAAAATTTACGAATGAGTTGTTCGGGAGCAGCGTTTGAACCGCAGGCAAGGACTGGGGTGCGATTTGTTTCAGGCGTGTATGCATCAAGTCGTTGGATGCGCCCGTTTTTCAATATGTAGGAGTGCAGCGGGCGCAAATAGGGATACCCAAGCGCCCGCTTCACTATGTCACTGTCTTTCGTCACGGGATCAGCTGACCAAGTGCATGCCACCATCAACCATGAGAAGCTCTCCGGTGACAGGTGCGGTGCCAAGAACAAACCATAGAACCGCGTCGGCAATATCTTCGGGCTGCGATACGGTTGCCAATGGGACTTTTCGCATCATGGCCTGTCTGTTCTGTTCGTAATTTTCCTCACCCCAGCCTTCACGAAGCCAGCGAGTTTCAATCATACCTGGGCAAATCGCATTAACCGTGATTTCTGGCCCCAATGCGCGAGCCAATCCTTTTGTCATGGAATTGAGGCCCCCTTTTGAGGCGACATAAGCAAGGGAGGAACCGTGACCATGAGTTCCCGCGACAGATGAAATCATCACGACCCGGCCCGCACCGGAGGCTTTCAGATGAGGGGCGCAAGCACGTGTCATTTGAAAGGGACCAATTGTATTTACTGCGTAGATATCTTGGAAATCTTGCGCATCCAGTCCATCCAGATCGCCGTGAGGGACAAATTTTGTACGGCCTGCGTTGTTAATCAGCGCGTCAATACGTCCCCATTTTTGAACGGCGGCCTCTACCATTGCTCGGCAGTCTTCGTCTTTTGAGACATCGCCTTGGAACAGAACAACATCAGCGCCTTTGTCGGCGGCAGTTTTCGCAGTTTCTTCAGCTTCGCTTTTACTTTTTGTGTAATTGATCAAGACATTATAGCCTTTTTCCGCAAGAGCAATTGCGATAGCGGCCCCTGTGCCCGTAGCGGAGCCAGTAACGATGGCGACTTTTTTGTCAGACATGCTGGTACTTTCCTTTTATTATTGTTTTATATCGGCGGGTATCTAACTCTAACTGATACGGGTTCTGTTTTCCATATTCACTGTTATTTTTCTTGAAATTGGAGGCCCAGAGCTGTAGCCACATTCTTCTTTTAATTTTGTATTCCGAGGAAAAGCATGAAGATCGAGTATTCATCAAAGGTAAAAGCTGCCATGGATAACGGCAAACCTGTCGTTGCCCTTGAATCCACAATCATCAGTCATGGTTTTCCTTACCCAGAGAATATTGCGCTTGCCAATGAAATGGAAGCAGTGATCGAAGCAGAGGGCGCAGTGCCGGCTACAATCGCAATCATCGACGGTGTGATCAAATGCGGCCTGGAAGAAGCGGAGCTTAAGAAACTGGCATCCTCCGGTGACGTAATGAAATGCTCCGTTCGCGATCTACCACTCGTCATCAGTGAAGGGAAAACCGGCGCGACGACGGTTGCTTCTACCTCTTTTATTGCGGCAAAGGCAGGTATCAAGGTTTTTGCAACGGGTGGAATTGGTGGCGTTCACCGTGCCGAAGAAGGGGGTAACGGATTTGATATTTCTGCGGACCTTCTGGAGTTATCGCGGACACCTGTTGCAGTTGTCGCGGCGGGAGCGAAATCCATTCTTGATCTTCCTGCCACCATGGAAGTCTTGGAAAGCTATAGCGTACCTGTTATCGGATATGAAACTGATGAGTTTCCAGCCTTTCATTGCCGTACAAGCGGGTTGAAATTGCCAGCTTCGGCTGGTGATATGGACGCTCTTGGTAAGATGGTTGCGGCCCATTTTGATATGGAGTTGCCATCAGGCCTTCTTGTTTGCAATCCAATTCCTCATGAAAATGCCATGAGTGAAGAAGAGGTTGAGGGGCTGATTAAGGCCGCGCAGGAAGAAGCGATTAATGCTGGGGTTAAAGGGGCTGCGATGACGCCTTACATCCTTGGTGCGCTGAACAGATTATCCGGCGGGAAAACGAGCGAGGTGAACCATGCCCTCGCTCTTAATAATGGTAAGGTTGCCGCAAAGCTTGCGGCAATCCTCGGTTAGCCTTTATTTGGAAAAAGTGTCTTAGCGACGATAATGCCCGTTACCATTGCGACAACAAAAACCGCAATCTTTGGACTGGCATACGCAAGTGAACTGATCGCAGGTCCGGGGCAGAGGCCACCAATGCCCCAACCGGCACCGAAAAGACTTGCACCGATAAGCAAACGCTTGTCGATGTCAGAGCTTTTAGGCAGATAAAATTTATCGCCAAAAATGGGGTGTGGGCGTTTCAGGATTATATTGAAGGCAATTACGGTAACAACAAGGCCGCCGCCCATAACGAATGCAAGGCTTGGATCCCAGTTGCCTGCGATGTCGAGAAAACCGACAACTTTTGAAGGGCTGAGCATTCCAGAAAGTGCAAGGCCATAACCAAACAGTAAGCCTGCTGCAAGTGCAATAACGAGAAACATGGGTTTAGCCTCCTGTAACGGTGCGAATAACAAAAACAACGATTCCGGCGACCAACATAAAGGTCATGACGGAGGCGAGAGAGCGGATGGATAAACGGCCAAGACCGCAGATGCCGTGACCACTGGTGCAGCCCGATCCGATGGTTGTGCCAAGGCCAACCAGAAGGCCACCTGCGACCAATGCCGCATAATGAAGTTCTTCACTCAAGTTATACGGGTTGATATTGATGTAGCTGATATCGCCGCCCAGAACCGGGAAGAGAACAGCGCCGCCGATCAGTCCTAACAGGAACAACCAGCGCCATTTCCGGTCAGATGCCGGGGCGGGGGGGATAAGGCCTCCCAAGATGCCACTGATGCCAGCGATACGGCCGCCAGCGAGCAATAGCGTTGCTGCTATGCCGATTATCAGTCCCCCTGCGAGGGACAGGAAGGGTGTAAAGTTTTCCATTTAAATACTCCACTCAGGATCATTGAATAAGGGATTTCCCTTTGCTCCCAGTTCTTTAAAAGCTTCATAAGTGCTTAGGTACACTTGGCCATTTTGATGTTCTTTGAAGAAATGAGTTTCCTTTAGCCTGTCCATCACGGGGCCTTTCACTTCGGCAAAATGAATTTCTACATTTTGCTCCGCCAACTCCTCATGCAGCATTTCAAGTGAATGCAAGGCGCTGCCATCGATGGAGTTGATAGCACTGCAAATGATCAACACGTCAGTAACTTCTTTGTTCGCCGCTACCTGATTGAGGATGAAATTTTCCAAATAACTTGCATTGGCAAAAAACAGGCTTTCATCAATGCGCAGTGCCAATAGGTGAGGGTAGGTTTTTACCTTATGGCGTTTGATGTTCCTGAAATGCTCTGTGTCGCCAACCTGACCGACAATGGCAATATGGGGACGACTACTACGCCAGAAGTGCAGGCTTAAGGATATTAGAATACCGATGGTAAGTCCGGTTTCAATGCCCCCAAACAGCACGGCTATAAAGGTCGCACCTTCTGCTATACCATCCGCTTTGTCATAGGAAAGGTTTTTAATGAACCCTTTTATATTCACCAGCTCCAAAATGGCAACCAGAATAATCGCCGCCAATACAGTTTTGGGAACGTAGTAGAAGAGCGGTGTGAAGAAGGCGAGTGTCAATCCAATGAGGCTGGCTGTGATGATCGCGGCAAGCTGCGTATTTGCACCTGCTGAGAAATTTACAACTGAACGGCTAAAGCCACCACAAACAGGGCTGCCACCAGTAAATCCAGCGCCGAGATTGGCAAAGCCCAACCCCCAGGCTTCCTGATTAACTTCAAGTTTCTGACGTCGTTTGCTGGCAAGTACCTTGGCAATTGCCACACTTTCCACATAGCTGATCAAAGTGATAAGAAGCGCAGAAGGAGCGAGCTGTTCGATAATATCAAAGCTAAAGCCGGGCATTGAAAGGCTCGGGATGCCTTCCGGAATTACACCAATGACCTTTACTCCAGCTGCTTGATCCAGTCCGTAAGACATCACGACTGATGTCATTAGAACAAGCACCATCAACGGGCCCGTTTTTGAGAGGCCGGGTGCCAATGGGGCAAGGGCGGGGATTTTGGAAATCAACCCAGCGAGATATTTCTTTGCCAGATATAATAGGCTGATACTTACAGCGCCGATGGCAAGCGAGGTGCCGTTAATGCGTTGCCATATATTCTTGAGGCCATCCTCCTGCACAAAGTCGCTAAACAGCAACTTGGTTTCAAATCCAGCAAAAGGGGTAAGCTGACTGAAGGCGATCAAAATAGCGGCGGCGCTTGTAAAACCAGCCATCACAGGATGACTTAGGAATTCGGTCAGAAAGCCAAGTTTCAAGGCGCCAATAATTAAAAACAGAACGCCGATCATCACCGAGAGGACCAGTGCGGCAGCTAGATATTCTTCTGTGCCTTGCGCCGTGATAGAGGACAGCGCGTGAGCCACCATCAAGGACGCAACGGCGACAGGGCCAACGGCCAAAGTGCGACTGCTGCCAAACATGGCATACATGATGGGCGGTGCAATGCTCGCATAGAGACCAATTTCAGGCGGTAGACCTGCAAGGGCGGAGTAGGCCATTGCTTGCGGGATCAGCAGGATCGCTGTGATGATGCCCGCCGTTAGATCACCACTAAATGTTTTCCGCTCATAGGTCCTGAGCCATTCAAAGGCGGGTATGATGCGAGATAAGGAGATATTCATTCGTCCTCAACATCCTTGCAATATAGCTCATAAAGAACAGTTATGATGTTCTTTGCTTCTTCACCTTCTAGTGAATAGTAGATGGTTTGGCCATTACGGCGCGTGCTGACGAGGTTGTCCTTACGCAATAGAGCAAGCTGCTGGGAAATGGACGCGGGACGCATTTCCAAAGCATCTGCCAGTTCACTGACAGACTTTTCGCCTTCACCCATTTGGCACAGTAACATCAGCCGTGTCTCGTTGGACAAAGCCTTCATTAAAGTGCCGGCGCGAGTGGCTGCTTGTTTCATTTGATTTATATTCATACTTGCATATCTATAGATTTATAGATATATAGTCAATAGAAATTGAGTGTGACGATGGAAAAAATAGCGAGGGTGCAAATGAAACCTGAAATTAAAGCGTTCTTTCATGAGCCAACATTTACAGTGACTTACGTGGTTGCTGATCCCCAGACTTCTAAATGTGCTATCATTGATAGTGCGCTGGATTATGATCCGAAATCAGGTCGTACAGAAACCATCGCAGCGGATGAAGTGATTGCCTATGTGCAAGATAAAAATCTGTCTGTTGAGTGGATTTTGGAAACCCATGTGCACGCAGATCATCTGACAGCAGCTCCTTATCTCAAGGAGAAGTTGGGCGGCACTGTCTGTATTGGGGACAACGTTCCTGCAGTACAGAAAGTGTTCAAGGGTGTCTTTAATGCAGAAGCTAAGATGCCGGTAGATGGGTCGCAATTTGATCAACTTCTCAAGGATGGTGAAGTTATCAAATGTGGTGATCTTGATATTGAGGTGATCTACACACCAGGCCATACCCCCGCATGTGTTAGCTATGTTATCGGTGATGCGGTCTTTGTTGGCGATACGATGTTTATGCCTGATTTCGGAACGGCCCGTTGTGATTTCCCGGGTGGGGATGCAGCGCAGTTGTATGCATCAATCCAGAAAATTTTGGCGATGTCGGACGAGACACGTTTGTTTATGTGTCATGACTATGCGCCTGGTGGTCGTGAATATCTGTGGGAAACAACGGTTGGTGAGCAAAAAGCCAAAAATATCCATGTGAACTCTGGTGTGGATGAGGCTTCATTTGTCGAAATGCGGACTAGTCGTGATAAGGAACTGGACATGCCAGTGCTTATCTTGCCATCCGTTCAAGTTAACATGCGTGCTGGTGATTTCCCAGAGCCAGAAGATAACGGTGTCTCATACTTGAAGATTCCGCTTAACGCGCTCTAATCAGAGTTAGTTCTGAGCAACTCTCAGGAGGTTTCCAGTTTCTGGTGTTACGATGAAGCAGGAAACTTCCTGGCGTTGCAGCGTTTTGCAAACATTGCTTGCCTGGCCCTTTGTAAAGCCATGCATTTGTGCCCGGTAGATAGTTGTTCCGTCATGAGTCACGCGACGGATATTATATAGGCCGCTATCCATCATCCCGTCTGTTAGATTTCTTGCCATCTCAAGCTGGTCTCGTGCACGTGTGGCGCGGGAGAAGGCGCCAACCTGAATGCCCCAGTTTTTCGCTGAGTTGACCGCAGGTGCTTTTGGGGCTTCTTTCGTGGGTGTTACGATCTCGCGCTGGTGAGCAGAGGCAACCTGAACAGTGCTACGCGTGTGGCCAGAGCCATAGGCGATTTGCGCGGGCCGCATGACCGGGAGCGGGATCACAAATGGACGAATGGTTTCCATTTTTGCAAAACCCTGATCCAGAAGTTTTTGCATGTGGCGGTCGCGGCTTTTTGCAGTTCTCCCGCCAAAAATAACACCGATTAGGCGGTTGTCGCCGCGCTTTGCTGAGGCTACAAGGTTGAAGCCAGAGGCCCTAATATACCCAGTTTTAATGCCATCAGCGCCTGCATACTTCCCAAGAAGGTTATTGTGGTTCTTGAAGGTTTTGCCTTTGTAGTTAAAGCTCTGCAAGGACATGTAATTGTAATACTGAGGGAAGTCATGGATAAGAGCGGCACCCAGAATGGCCATGTCGCGCGCTGTGCTTTTCTGGCGCCGATTTGGCAGTCCGCTTGCGTTTCTAAAACTTGTGCGGGTCATCCCGAGCTTCTGCGCTTTCTCCGTCATCATGTTTGCAAAGACTGCTTCAGTCGGAGCCATGGCTTCTGCCAGTACTGTGGCGGCGTCATTGGCTGACTTTGTGATCAGGCCTAGCATTGCGTTTTTGACAGTAATGTAGCTGCCTTTCTTTAGACCAAGTTTGGTGGGGGTCTGGCCTGCGGCGCGCGCTGATACTCGAAGTTTCTGATCTATTTTCAGTTCGCCACGGCTCAATGCGTCGAAAGTCATGTACAGTGTCATGATCTTTGTTAGAGAGGCCGGGTAAAGTTTCTTGTCCGCGTGGCGGGAAGAGAGAACTTGCCCCGTGCGGCTGTCAATGACGACGGAAGAATATCTGGAGGCTTCTGCGTTCGGTGAGATGAAAGAGGTGGCGACAATTGAAAGGGCAGCCAAAGCAGCAACCTGAAGAGACTTCAGTGAAAAACCTTTAGAAGTATTTCCTGTTTTGACCCTGCTTGGAAGCATATGTCGACTCTCTCGTATTAAATCTAAGCTGCACTCAAAGACACTTCTTTAGACATGGCGCAACACCTGAAACGCAAAACTTTTCAGGATTCTAGAAAATGTAGCGAATCCTGTCCATTAAAAACCGGCAAATAACAATATCTTTTGTGTTAAGTGGTGATCGATGCCACCAGTTACGCACTAGTCCAGCTTATGCCTCAGCTCTAATTTCCTTCATTATTGTTAAGATAAGGTAATGAAAAGAACGAATTTTTAGTAGGAGGGTATGGGCGTTTTTGGCTTGAGGGTTTCTGGTGCGCCGCGAAATATTTTTTGTTAAACTTTCTTTTCTGAAATGTGTCATATGTAAAATAAATCAATTAAATCAAATGGATAAGTTTGCATCTATGCTCTATTGTGCGGTGCACAAAAAGTATTGACAAAGTAGATTTTTCAAATATATTAGGTGATATTGTTGCAATGCAGCATATTGAATTCTCATTTCGACAAAGGTTTACTTATGAGCAATACAAAAGCGAAGACCACAACTGCAACAGAAACTGCAAAAGAAGCTGCAGCAGATGTGACTAAAGAATTTGAAACAATGATTTCTGCAAACCGCAAGACACTTCAGGACGCTTTCAAGTCTGGTGCTGAAGCTGCTGAAAAAGCAATCCTGTCTGGCACAGAAGCTTTCAAAACTAGCTACGAAAAAGCTGTTAAAGACAGCAAAGAGCAAGTTGAAAAAGCAGCGAAAACTTTTGGTGAAAACAAATTCTTCGACAACGAAAGTGCGGAGCCATTTGTAAAAGCTGGAACAGCTGCTGCAGAAAAAGGCGAAAAAATTAACGCTGAACTGATCGAATTTGGCACAACACGTGTGAGCGAGTATTTCACTGCTACACGTTCTGTTCTGGATGCAGACGATTTCCAGAAAGCCGTAGAAGTTCAGACTGAATACGCTCGTAACTCTATTGAGACTTACGTTAGCGAAGCTGGCAAAATCAATGCAATGGTCATTGATGCCACTAAAACGCTAATGGAACCTTTTGGCGCACAGTATGCAGCCAATATGGATAAGTTCCTGAACCGCGCCTAAGGGTGCGTCTCATAGAGTAACCGTATCGCTTTTGGAAAAGCCTGGGGTTTTACCCCGGGCTTTTTTCGTTTTTGGTGTATTTATTTAAAATTTGACGAGAAGCCTGTTCATTTTTTTTGAAATTTTCTTCAGGATATCTAACTATGTTAACGAGGGGGTAATCCTGTCCCGTTTATTATGAACCCATAAAGAGTGCTTGGAATTTGGTGCGTATATTCATGACCAGTGGAAATGACAAAAGGTTTGACGACGACACAGATTTGGACACCGGTGTTGTCACCAAGACCAAAACTAAGAAGCCATCCATGTGGCGCGTCCTGTTATTGAATGATGATTATACGCCAATGGAGTTTGTTGTACATGTCCTGCAATCCTTCTTTGGAATGGATGAGCAGACAGCAGCGCAAGTGATGCTGCATGTACATCATAAAGGGGTAGGGGTTTGTGGCGTGTTCACTTACGAAGTCGCCGAAACAAAGGTGGCTCAGGTGATCGAGTTTGCACGAAATAACCAGCATCCACTGCAGTGTACAATGGAGAAAGAATAGTGCCCGGATTTTCAAACACCCTTGAAGAAAGTTTACATCGAGCCATGGCCTTGGCGACCTCGCGTCGTCACGAGTTCGCCATGCTTGAACATCTCCTGTACTCACTAACCGAAGATCAGGATGCTGCCGCAGTTATGAGGGCGTGCAATGTCGATCTTGAGCTGCTTCGTAAAGATCTGGACGAGTTTATCTCCGAAGAGTTGGATGATCTCGTAATGGATCGCTTCGTGGAGGCGCGGCCAACGCTTTCCTTCCAGCGTGTGGTACAGCGCGCCCTGATTAATGTTGAAAGCTCCGGCCGTGAAGAAGTGACTGGTGCTAATGTGCTGGTTGCGATTTTCTCGGAACGGGAAAGCCATGCAGCTTACTTCCTGCAGAAACAGGAAATGACGCGTCTTGATGCGATCAACTATATCAGCCATGGCCTTGCGAAAGCACCTGGGCAGGATATCCCGCGTGTTGTGCGGGGTATTGACGGGCCGTTTCAGTCAGAAAACGAGGATGGCCGCACTGCGGATGAGGAGGAACCCACAACATCTTCCGAAGCACTGGATGCCTACTGCGTCAATCTGAATGAAAAAGCAGCCAAGGGTAAAATCGATCCCCTGATTGGTCGTCAGGATGAAGTTGAAAGAACCATTCAGATCCTGTGCCGCCGCTCCAAAAACAACCCGCTTCTTGTTGGTGATCCCGGTGTTGGCAAAACTGCCATCGCAGAAGGTCTTGCCCGCCGTATCGTTGACGGTGATGTACCTGAAGTTTTGCTGACAAGTGTTATCTATTCACTGGATATGGGAACCCTTCTGGCGGGAACGCGTTATCGCGGTGACTTCGAAGAACGGTTAAAGGCAGTCATGACAGAGCTTGAGGAAATGGACAATGCTGTATTGTTCATTGACGAGATCCACACCATTATTGGTGCAGGGGCCACAAGTGGCGGTGCGATGGATGCGTCAAATCTGTTGAAACCAGCCCTCGCAAGTGGTGCCATTCGCTGTATTGGCTCAACTACGTACAAAGAGTTCCGCAGTCATTTCGAAAAAGACCGTGCCTTGCTTCGCCGGTTCCAGAAAATTGATGTGAATGAACCAAGCGTGCCAGACAGTATCAAGATCCTGAAGGGCTTGAAGCCATATTTCGAAGAACATCATAAAATCCGTTATACCTCGGAAGCTATCAAGGCTGCGGTCGAGTTAGCGGCTCGCTACATCAATGACCGGAAATTGCCGGACAAGGCGATCGACGTGATAGATGAAGTGGGCGCGGCGCAGATGCTGAAACCGGAAAGTAAGCGCAAAAAAACCATTGGTGTGAAAGATGTTGAGGCCGTGGTTGCCAAAATCGCGCGTATACCGCCTAAATCTGTGAGTAAGGAAGATACAGAAAACCTTCGCAAATTGGATAAGGACCTTAAACGCGTTGTCTTTGGTCAGGATGCGGCAATTGAAGCGCTTTCCAGCTCCATTAAGCTGGCGCGTGCGGGGCTGCGTGAACCTGAAAAACCCATTGGTAACTATTTGTTCTCCGGTCCAACTGGTGTCGGTAAGACAGAAGTCGCGCGTCAACTCGCCTCCATCATGGGTGTAGAGCTTATCCGCTTCGATATGTCTGAGTATATGGAACGCCATACAGTAAGTCGTCTGATCGGTGCCCCTCCTGGATATGTTGGTTATGATCAAGGTGGTCTGCTTACCGATGCTGTGGATCAGCAACCTCACGCAGTATTGCTGCTCGACGAGATCGAAAAAGCCCATCCGGATCTGTTCAACATTCTGCTGCAGGTTATGGATCATGGAAAGCTGACCGACCATAACGGTAAGAAGGTTGATTTCCGCAATGTGGTTTTGATTATGACTACCAACGCTGGTGCCGCTGAAATGAGTAAGCAGGCGATTGGCTTTGGAAGTGATGAGCGCATTGGTGAAGATGAAGAGGCGATCAAGCGCCTCTTTACGCCAGAGTTTAGAAACCGTCTTGATGCTATTATTCCGTTTGGAGCGTTGCCAACTGAAGTGGTCGCCCGTGTGGTCGAGAAATTTGTTCTGCAACTGGAAACACAGCTGGAAGATCGCAATGTGACCTTGTCCCTGACAGATGCTGCGGCCTCTTGGCTTGCGGAAAAAGGGTATGATCGACTCAATGGTGCAAGGCCGCTTGGGCGCCTCATTCAGGACAGTATCAAGAAGCCGCTATCTGAAGAGCTGTTGTTCGGAAAACTCGCCAAGGGCGGTCACGTGAAGATCGGCCTGAAAGCAGGAGAGCTTAAATTTGATATCGAAAGCGCTGAGGAAATAAGTCGGCGTGAAAAGGTGGAAAATGGCTCCAAGGGCAGTAAAATAGACAGCGAGAATGTCGATTAATAAAAAAAGGCGGGAGATGATCCCGCCTTTTTTGTTTTACTTCTGACCGATCACCCTGCGGCCTTCATTGATGCTTTTCAGGTATTCGATGCCTTCGTCAGCGATGGCGTAGCCTACCATATCCTCACTTTCACCGTCGATTTCATCCATATCGATCCAGTGTGCATAAAGTGGACGGGTACGATCAGTAATGATGCCAGATTTCAGGAGAGTCTTTACAAGAACGCGGAAGATGTTCGTGGACTCTTTTAGCGCGTCCCGGCGGTCATGGTCTGTGTAGACTTCGCGGCACGCATCACGAACCCATTCCCAGTCCAGACCAAACTGTTCGTAAATCACCTGCTTCTGGCGGATGTTGATCAGATTAAACAAAACGGTTTCGAAGCATTTAGCCGCCCAATCCTCAACGATCTCATGCTCTTTTTCACTGAGTTTCGGGATTGTACGATCAGCCCAGATTTTACCGAACTTGTGATGGAAGGCCTCGTCTGTCATGACAAGCTGGGTTAGGCGTTTAAGAAGCGGATCACTTGTCTTGGAATGGAAACTTGCAAATGCCCCCATAGCAAGGCCTTCAATGAGCATCTGCATTCCAACGAGCTTTTTGTACACTTCTTCTGCTGCAACCAGTTCTTTTAACAATCCACCCAACGCGTTACCAACAGGGTAGGGACTACCAAAGCGCACCTGAATATACCGGCTGAACGCTGTCACATGGCGGGCTTCTTCACGAGTTTGATTTGACGCATATTCCTGCGCCCCTGGATCCAGAAGAATGTGACAAAGACTGGCGCTGAGAGACAGGGCGCCTTGCTCACCGTGCAGGATACCTGAAATTCCCCATCTTACACTTTCATTGCCAAGTAAGATTTGTTGCCCTTCATCCAGTTTGTCAGCAACAGCTGAATTGAGCTCAGGAATGGTATCCTTGGGCATAATCAGCTCTTTAGTGATATCAAATGGGGTGTTGTAATCCAGATAGGCCGTATCTAACGGGTCCCAGAAGTGGTCATGTGTAGCGGAAATAATCTTATCAAACGCATCTGTGCGATCACCATAGCGGTTTACATCCAACATTGCTGGAAAATCGTCTGATGGGACTGCGTTATATATCGGATCGAGTGTTATCTGTCCTGACATGAGTTTCTCCCGTTTCCCTGTCTGAATTTATTATTTTTTTGATTTACCTTTACGTAAACGTCAAGTTGACCATACCCTAATTTACTAAAAAATGCAACTGGACGATGAGAAGGCAAGAGGGATTTAAGATTTCTTGTACGGAGAATGTTGCTTTAAGTAGTTGATTTCAGCATCCATTTGTCGACTTTCCGCTTCCAGAAAATCTCCAACAGCATCATGAAAACCCGGGTCCTGCATCCAGTGCGCGGACATTGTTTTCACAGGCAAATAACCACGGGCTAGCTTGTGCGGGCCTTGTGCACCCGCTTCCACGCGATCAATGCCTTTTTCAATCGCAAAATCGATGGCTTTATAATAACAGGTTTCAAAATGTAGGAAGGGGTGGTCTTCAACGCATCCCCAATACCGACCGTACAGACATTCAGAACCAAACAGGTTCAGTGCACCAGCGATATAGCGACCTTCACGTTTTACCATGAACAGAAGAATGCTTTGCCCCATGGCTTGGCCGAGTAAGGAAAAGAAAGTCCGGTTTAAGTATGGGCGGCCCCATTTGCGGCTGCCTGTATCCATATAGAATTCGTAGAAAGCATCCCAGTGCCGCTCTTCGATATCATCACCGGTTAGGCTTTCAAATTCCAGATCAAGCGTTTTAACAGCGTTGCGTTCTTTGCGAATGTTTTTACGTTTTCGAGAAGAGAGTTTTGATAGGAAATCATCAAAATCCTCATAGCCTTCATTGACCCAGTGGAATTGCTCTCCAACTCGGGTGTGGTATCCCATCTCTCTCGCGGCGCTAAGATCTTCATCTTGCATAAAGGTTGTATGAACCGATGACAGCCCCAGTTTCACTGCCACTTCTTTGGCGCCTTCAGCCAGCATCATTTTTTGTTTCATTTGGTCAGGGCCGGCAGGTGCCAAGAATCGAGGCCCCGTTACAGGGGAGAAAGGCACAGAAAGCTGCAGTTTTGGATAATAGCGTCCGCCAGCGCGTTCATAGGCATCCGCCCAACCATGATCAAAGACATATTCACCCTGGCTGTGGCCTTTCACATACATGGGGGCGACGGCGCTGATCTTTTCACCTTGCTTTAAAACAAGGTGGTAGGGCATCCAGCCTGTCTCTGCGGTTGCACAGCCGCTTTCTTCCAACGCTTTCAAAAAGGCGTGGCGTGTGAAAGGATGATCATCTTCCTGACAGGCATCCCATTCTGATGCTGGAATTTCAGTGATTTGTTGGCAGGTATGCAGGCTATACTGTTCAGACATGAATTTTAAGATACGCGCTCCGCTTTAACTTTCAACGCGCAAATTTTGGGGGAGTTATTTTTTCAAAGATAATGTTGTCTGCCATTGCTTTAGCTATCTCCAACTCCGCATTACTATCAACAGTCCACGCCAAAAGAGGAATACCTGCACGATCCGCTCTCTTTCTAAGGCGAGCTGTTATTCCTTTAGTTTGATATGCAAGGTAGTGGGGTTTGGTTCGAAAATTAAAGGGCATCTTTTTGATGACCATTTTATTTCGGAGACTGAGATGTTCCGGTGGGTCCTGCATTCCAAGCTGGCCTCTGATTATCTGAGGGGCGCGGCGTTTTAAGGCAAGCAAGAGAAATGGATTGAAACTTTGAACGGAATAGTTGCCTTCATAACCTTCAAGCTCTGACAACAAGACGGAAATATAGTGCTCTGGATCTGTGTCCCCTGTTTTTAACTCAATGACCAAAGGTACTTTGCCTCTAACCAGGCCAAGGGCTTGTCGAAAGCTGGGCAGTTTTTCTTCTGTACCTTCAAGCTTTAGCGGCATCAGCTCATTTAAGGGACAAGCGCTGACATCTTTTGTAATACCCACTGTCCTTTGTAGTGATGCATCATGGATCACCACAAGATGACCATCTGCGGAAAGATGCAAATCCAGTTCGATGGCGTAGCCTTGTTCACATGCCAAAGAAAAGGCGGCCAGACTGTTCTCTGGCACGCCTTTTTCTATATCGTGTAATCCGCGATGGGCGATCGGGTTTTCGGTCAGCCAACGCGGAATAGAAGGATTAGCTGATTTCGAAGATGGCATCGATTTCAACAGCAACATTCATTGGAAGCGCATTTGTCCCAACCGCAAAGCGGGCGTGGCGGCCCTTATCACCAAATACATCTACCATCAGGTTGGATGCGCCGTTAATCACCTGAGGCTGTTCACCGAACCCATCAACACAGTTAACGAAGCCGCCCAGTTTGACACAGCGGACTACGCGGTCCAGATCACCACCACATGCAGCTTTTACCTGTGCAATGATATTGAGCGCACAAATGCTTGCGCATTCCGCCCCTTCCTCGGTCGAAAAATCAGCGCCGACTTTACCCTGGAAGGCCAATTGACCATCAACAAACGGTACCTGACCAGACACATAAACCAGATTGCCTGAAACCGTATAAGGCACATAGTTGGCCGCAGGTGCCGCGGCTTCTGGAACCGTTAATCCCAGCTCTGCGATACGTGCATCAATGATCCCTGCCATTCATTTTCTCCTTCGAATTAATTAGCCGCCCGGACGTCCGCCGCCACCACCTGTGATGTGGATGCCGACATTTTTGGTCTGAACATAATTGAGCAACGCTTCTTGCCCTTTTTCACGACCATATCCGGATCTTTTCATACCACCAAATGGAGTTTCGATGCCACCGGCAAACCATTCATTCACAAAAACCTGACCGGCAATCAGCTGGTCTGCGGCCCAGTGTGCGGTCGCAAGATCTTTGGTGTAAAGACCTGCGCACAAACCGTAGTCTGTGCCATTGGCGATCTGGATCGCTTCTTCCTGATCTTCATAAGTCAGGACAGCAAGTACGGGTCCAAAAACTTCTTCCTGTGCAATGGTCATGTCTGATTTTACAGACCCAAAGATGGTTGGTTGAATAAAGTGACCTTCCATGTCTGCTTTGCCACCGCCGCAAACAGCTTCTGCTCCAGCCTGTGTCGCCGCACCGCACATGCCGTGAATTTTGTCAGCCTGGGCGGCGGAAATGACTGGGGTGATATCGTTGTTATCAATACCGGGACCCACTTTCAAGGTCGCAGCTTTAGCGGCGAGGCGCTCCAGAATCTCGCTTTCCATTTTCTTAGGAACAATCAAACGGGACTGAGCGGAACAGACCTGACCGGCATTTGAGAAAATGCCGGCGGCTGTTGAATTTACTGCCTGATCGATATCCGCGTCTTCAAAGACGATACCCGCGGATTTACCACCAAGTTCCATAACACAAGGAAGGACACGTTCTGCCGCGGCCCGCAAGATAAATTGACCTGTTTTCAGTGATCCGGTGAAGACGATGTGATCCACATCATCGTGGGAGACAAGCGATGCGCCACAATCATGACCATAGCCGCAGAGGATATTGACGGCGCCCTTAGGGACACCTGCACGCTCGCAAGCTTCTGCGATAAAATAAGTTGAAAGCGGGGAGAGTTCTGGCGATTTCAGGACAACAGTATTTGCAGTTGCCAGCGCACAGGCAACTGAGCGAGCGGCGATCTGTAGTGGGAAGTTCCAAGGCACGATTTGTGCGGACACACCAAACGGAGTAGGGATCGTGTAGTCCACATAATCAGCACCCAATGGGATCATGCGTCCTTCAAGTTTGTCAGCAAGGCCGCCGTAATAAGTAAAGTAGCGGGCGGCCGCCAGCGCTTCATTTTTACCGCCGTTCAGAGACTTTCCGTTGTCCAGACATTCGGCAAGGGCAATCTCGTCTGCCATTTCCGTCATATGACGTGCGATTTCAAACATGAGCGCACCGCGGTTGGTGGGGCGCATATTGTAAAGTTCGCGAGAATTAAAACAGCGGCGGGCGGCGGCAACAGCGAGATCGACATCCGCCTCCGTTGCACGGGCTACCTCTGCAAGAGGTTGGGCCGTTGCCGGGTTTTCAACGATAATCCGCTCCCCATTGGCAGCATCAACCCATTGACCATCAATATAATTTTTCCAGTATTTTTTTATTTCTTGGGACATTGTATCCTCGCTTACATACTCTTAAGCAGCCTTTGTGTATTGTTGCGGTCAATTATCGCGGAATACGTCAAAATTTCCAGAGATAATTGTTTAATCTCAAACATTATGCTGAGTTGGACAAAATTCTGTCTTTCAAACCCGGCTATCATTCCTATATCTGATTGTAATTGCAATTCAGTAGGTGAAAGTTCCAAAATGGATCAAGCAGTTAAAACCAGTCCCAACCCCTGTGATCATTTTCCTCCTGAAAATGAAGAAGAATCCCTCTTTTCGTGGTTGATTTCCTCAGGAATGGGAAATGCTTCGGTTGTTCAATTGCTTGAAGAATTTTGCGAACGTCTGGCGGATCTTGGCATTAGTGTGTGTCGGGGTAATGTTGCTGTGACGACCATTCACCCGCAAGTGAGCGCCTTCATGTATACGTGGCGCAAAGGTAAGGGGATTATTACCAATACTCAACATTTGCATTCTGAGGAGCCGGGAGAGGGCTGGTTTGCCAGCCCATTTTTCTACATGCTCGGCAATAACATGAATTTCATGCATCGCCCACTTGAAGGCAACGTTGAAATTGATTTCCCTGTGCTTGCAGAATTTAAAAATGAAGGAATGACAGACTGGTTTAGCCAGATGTTTGACTTTGGTTGGGAGCTTAAAGACAATCCGATGGACAATTCTGCGGGGATGATTACCTCTTGGGCCTCGGAGGCGTCAGGCGGCTTTTCAACGCGTGATTTCGGAATATTACGAAAAGCCATTCCGTTGTTTGCCTTGGCCATCAAAGCTGTTGCTTCCTTTGAGGTGGCCAGCACTGTGCTTGAAACCTATGTGGGACGTATTACGGCAAGGGAAGTGCTGGCAGGGCAAATCCATCGCGGTCAGTCCAAAACAGTTTCCTCCGTATTACTATTTGCGGATCTACGAGGGTTTACCAATCTCGCCGATGATGTGGGGCGAGAGGATCTTGTCAGTATTCTGGATCAGTATCTGGAACGCATGGCGGATCCAGTTGCAGAATTTGGTGGTGAAGTGCTCAAATTTATGGGGGATGGCATGCTTGCGACTTTTCCGTTAATGGGGCAAGAGGAGGCAGACACCTGCCGCAGTGCCTTAATGGCGACCCAAAATATTTTCACGCGCATTCAAAATTTAAATGAAAAGCGCCGTGCCGCTGGTGCCCCGGTCATGGAGCTGGATATCGCCCTTCATATTGGGGATGTCATGTACGGCAATGTGGGATCTGCGGATCGCCTCGACTTCACTGTCGTGGGAAGTGCCGTCAATGAAGTGAGCCGTATGGAAAGCAAATGCGGTGATCTGGATACACCGATCATTCTATCTGGTGATTTTGTGGAAAAAGCAGTTTATTGCCGAAGCCACTTCGTGCCGCTGGGAGAGCATGTTCTGCGCGGCATTAAGACACCAAAGGCGCTTTTCTCCCTGAAAGAGAGTAGCGCCTATCTGGATCACTTGGCAGTTTAGATCAGGTGCCGCATTTGCGGCGCTCGGCCTTATCCATATACATCGCCTTATCAGCTTCACCTAGTATGCTATTGATTTCACTGTTCTTGTCGTAAGAGGCGACACCAATGCTTGCTGAGAGAGATATCTCTTTTCCGCGTACCGGCAATGTTGTCTCGCATATCGTTTTGCGAATGAGCTCAGCTTTCATTTTGCCTTGTTCAATATCAGCTTTTTCCAGAACGAAGACAAATTCGTCTCCGCTTAAACGGGCGGCGAAATCTGTGTTGCGCATGTTTTCTTTTAAGATGCGGGCAACTGTCTTGAGAGCCTGGTCACCTGTGTCATGGCCAAACTGATCGTTGATTTCCTTGAAGAAATCCATGTCTACGAAAGCGACGACACCTGTCTCTTCGTGTCGAGTTGCAGAGGCAAGAACACGTTGTAGGTGGGATTTCAACGCTCTGCGATTTGCAAGGCCTGTCAGCTCATCTGTCGTTGAAAGATTTTCAAGCTCTTTAATTCTGGATTGCTGTTCAGCGATATGCTGTTCGGCGCTTGCCGCATAGGCAAGGACGCGGTCAATCAGATTCCAATAAGCCTTATTGTCGCTTTCCTGAATGTGAGATCTGGTTTTGATCTTGTCGGCCAAATCTTCCAGATAAGGCATGATTTCACTTTCGGGCGCATGTGGGGTTGATGAAAACCCTGCGGCTGTAGCAAACAGATCTGATGACATCTAATTACTCCTGCTTGGGAAGTATGCTTTGCGTACTTTCCGTGATACTTGATCCTTTGGCATTTCTTGCCAGTGCAGGATCATTTGCATTTCCCATGCCAATTGCTCTGCCTTGAAAAAAACACATAAAAATAAGAGCTTAGTCTTTTCATATCTGATGAAAACCGGAATAAGTTGAGGTTGGGCGGCAATAATTACCTAAAGCCAAGTAAAAGATGCCCATTTGATCAAAGTGGATTATTGTAATAGACCAAGGAAAAGATTAGGCTGACGATATGCAATCAAAAATAGAACAGAAGAGAGGGTTATTTTCTAGAGCGTTTGGGGGCGGCCTTACTGCGGCTCTTGTATTGATGAGTTTGCCTTCAGAAGCCGCAACGCAGGGGCTTGCCTCTCATCGTGCAGTTTATGATTTGTCGCTTAATCAGATGAAAAAAGGCGGCGGTGTTCTTGATGCCCGCGGACGTATTGTTCTGGAAATCAAAAAAGAATGTGATGGGTTCGTAACTCGCCAGCGAATGCTTGTTGATATTCAGCGCCAGGATGGCGGTGGTGTTGTCTCAGATTTTAATTTCTCTGCATGGGAGAGCCTAAACGGCGATCAGCTGCGTTTTACGTCAAGTGACACCATTAATGGCAGAGTAGCTGAAATGTTCGATGGTTTTGCCACGGCAAATGGTAGCGAAAACAAAGTTACCTTTAATGACGAAGACAAAACTGAAATGAAGCTACCCAAGGATGTGATGTTTCCGATGACACATACATACAAAGTGCTGGATGCAGCTAAAGCCGGATTGCCGCTTATCTCCGCCAGAATTTTTGACGGCAGCAATATGGACGGACTTCAGGACTCTTTGACGATTATTTCCAAAAAGGGCGGTCAGCGAAGTGAGGTGGCCAAGCAAAGTGGTATGGGGAAGATGCGTTATTGGCCCATTCAGATGTCTTTCTTTGATCTGAGAGACCGTAAGGATGAGCCTGACTACAGCATTCATTTTCAAATTTATGAAAATGGTGTCGGGGATCAACTGAAAATGAATTATCGGGATTTCTCCCTAAACGGAAAACTGACAGAGTTGGAACTGTTGGAAGAGCCGAAATGTAATAACTAAGAACAATATCCAATCTACTGAGGGGTGGCATGGAACAATTTGTGGAAACCGGTTTTGATAAATCGGCAATTTCTAAAAGGCTGTGGATAAACAAGATATTTGGGTTGTTGACGTTAGGTTTTTACAGGTTTGCTGGAAAGACCCATCTTCGCAGAATTTTGTGGCAGGGCGTTCGGGTCAATGGTGAACGTTTAACATATCATGGCACAGCCATGGAGCTGTTTATCGGTTTCGTGATTGCCATGGTGCTGCTAAGTATTGCGTTTATTGCATTGGAGCTTGCCTTTGCTTTCCTAAATGCGGCTTCTCCAAGTTTTGCGATTGTAACCGCCATACTTAACTATGCACTTCTGTTTTTCATATGGAATTTTGCACGGTATCGGCTCTGGCGTTACCGGATGAGCCGTTCATCTCTTCGAACTGTTCGGTTCTACCAGCGAGGAGCGGCTTTAAGATACGCGTCAATTGCTGTGATGTGGACGTTTATTACCATGGTGACATTTGGGATCGCTTATCCAATTCAGCGTTATAAACTCAGTAAGTATCAAATAGATCACATGAGTTATGGTGCAGCCGACTTCAGTTTCCGCGGAAACTGGAAATCAATGTTCTCCATTTATATTCCCCAGATCCTGACTTCAGTCGTCATTACGATAGTTTTGGGTGTGGCCTCTTATATGGTTTTTGGAAATATTGCCGCGATTGAGGATCCTGAGTTATACGCAGAGCAGGCGTATGATCAAGCACCCGGATGGTATTTTATTCTTCTGGGTGTTGCTATTCTCATCGGTTGGCTGGTGTTGATTGTCACGCGGATCATCGAAACCAAGTATTTGGTTGCAAATTCGATGCTGGACGATGCAAGCTTTTCGTTTGATGTGCCAACGTCATATGCTTTTAAACGGGTAATGGGAATTGCAGGAAAAGCCTTCTCCATATTGGCCATTGCCATAGCGGTTTATGTAGGTTTGATGTTAATCACTGCGCCTTCAACCATCACCTTTGTCGTGATGATTGGCGGTGGTTTTCTGCTTCTGGTGCTTTTGGATATCATCCGGGTTCTCTACGTATTGGTGCCGGTTGTCGAATTTATGGCATGGCACCTACGTTCCGATAATCCTCAAGTTTTCGTTGAGGTTGCAAAAAGCTCGGAAAACTCTCCTAAATACGGGGAAGGCTTTGCTGACGCCTTGGACGTTGGGGCATTTTAATTCATGGAATTTGAAGCGGAATATTTTGACGGACAAACGTCTTCCTCACGTACCGTACGTGTTTTAGTAGGGTCGAAAGAACTTGTCTTAAGTGAAGCCGACGGCACAAATATCGCGCATTGGCGATGTGACCTTGTTCGGGATGAGAATATTCCGCCCATAAGGGATGAGCTGTTTCTTTCTTTGTCTGAGGCAAATGATGCCAGACTTCGTGTCTCAGGCAGGGTGAAGGTTCAGTATATTCGAGAGCGATGCAATTTCTTACAAAAACGACGGAAACGGGAGAGCAAATATTACCTGAAAATTGTCGCTGGATTTGCTCTGGTTGGACTGATCACATGGTATGTTTTGTTTGAGGGATTCCCTGCGCTGGCCAGTGCTGCGTCTGGTTTGTTGCCGGTTGAAATCACGGAAAAAATCGGTGATGCGACTGTTGAGCAGATTAAAAAGCAGGCTGCAAAAGGTAACGAAAACATAGAGTGCGTCGGTCACGTTGCAATTGACGCTATTTCTGAATTTCTTGTTAAACTGGATATGGCTCACGGAATAGAAGAAGGGGACCGTCCTCCTGTCCGGAAAGTAGTGATACTTAAATCGAATGTAAAAAACGCCTTTGCTGTTCCGGGTGGCACAATCGTTATTATGGATGGCCTGATTAAAGCATCCAAGCATCCCAATGCTCTCGCGGGTGTGATTGCCCACGAGTATTCCCACGCTGCGTTTGACCATCCAATTCGCCTGTACGCGTCCAATGTTGGTATTGCGGCATTTTTGTCTCTCTTGCTTGGTGATACTTCAGGCGGAACCGCATTAGCTGTGTTGGGGCAGATGATGTTGGGTGCTTCATATAGCAGAGATCTAGAGGAAGAAGCGGATAATCATGCAATAGAGTTAATGTCGAAACTGAGTATGGATGTTTCACATATGGTACCTTTGTTGAAATCTATTCAGGAAGACCATTCTGACAGCGGTTTCTTCACTCTGTTTAACAGTCACCCTGAAATGGGTGAGAGAATAGAGCAGATTGAGAAAAGTGGTGTCACGGGGGCGGAAAATGCTTTCAATTCAACAGATTGGAATTCCATAAGGAAGATGTGCGAGTAAGGCGCAAAGCAGTTTTTGCAGAAAAGCGGTGAGAACTTTCTCTTTACGGTGGATTAACTCAATTCGCGCTACAATAGTTTTGATATTGTACTAGGGGGTTGCTTTTGACACTAATCCTTAGATTAATTCTCTGCGCGTTCGCTGCATTCATTTGGATGCAGGGGGCTCTTGCTATGGCTGATGTGTCGTTTGAAGAATTCTTCGAAAATCATAATTCCGTTATGCTGGCGATCGAGCCAAAATCTGGAAAAATTTTCAAAGCAAACAAAGCAGCAAGTGCCTTTTACAATTACACTATAGAAGAGCTGCAAAGCAAAAATATTAAGGAGTTCAATCAATTAACTCCCGAACAGGTCGCTGAGGAAATCAAGCGGGCACAAAAAGAAAAGCGAAACTTCTTTATCTTCCGCCATAAAACGGGAACTGGTGATGTGAAGACAGTGGAAGTAAGATCAAAGCCCTTTGAACTGAATAACAAGGTGGTGCTGATCTCCGTCATTCATGACATTTCCAAACAGAGAAGTTTTGAAGATCAGTTGTGGCATTATCAGCAGAATCTGGAAAACATGGTGGATGCGCAAACATCACGCCTGGAGATGCAAAATAGGGTAATTATTATCCTCTTTGTGGTTGGGCTAATAACTACTCTTTTCCTGATTTACCGATTAAAAACGGCGCTGGAAAAACAAAAAGAAACAGCCGAAATAGCGGAAGAAGAGCGAACTGCTCTCAATGAGATTATCTGGGGAACAGATATTGGAACCTGGCAATGGAATATCCAGACAGGGGAAACCAAGTTCAATGAGCGTTGGGCCGAAATTATCGGGTATTCCTTGTCCGAGTTGGAACCTACTACTATCGAAACATGGCAGACGCACGCCCATCCTGATGACCTCGTTTTATCAGACTCTTTGTTGACGCGGCATTTCAACAAAGAGTCTGAATACTACGAACTTGAATGCAGAATGAAGCACAAAGACGGTCATTGGGTCTGGATCTACGACCGTGGACGTGTTGTCGAGTGGACGGATACTGGGCGGCCGCTCAGGATGTCGGGAACTCATGCGGATATTACAACGCGAAAGCAGTTGGCTATTGCACTGGAGAAAGCAAAGTCTGAAGCTATTGAAGCGAATAGAGCGAAAAGTGATTTCCTGGCAAATATGAGCCATGAACTTAGAACCCCTATGATGGGTATCCGAGGGGTCCTCGATCTTTTGAGGGAAAATCCTGAAGTCGTGAAACACGCAGAGAGTTTATTGCGTGATCTTGATGTCTCGTCCCAAACTTTAATGGCATTGTTGGATGATATCCTGGATATTTCTAAAATCGAGGCGGGCAAACTTGATTTGAAATACACCGTTATCGAACCTGCCGGTGTGGTTGGAAGTATCGTCAACGTATTTTCAATTGCGGCTTCCCAAAACGGCGTTCTACTGACGACCAACGCCAAGGAGCATGAAGGCTATTTCTGCGAAACCGATGATATACGTTTCCGCCAAATTGTCACAAACCTCATAAGTAATGCCGTCAAGTTCACTGAAAAGGGGAATGTGACGGTTAATCTGGAAATCGACGATAGGCGAACCCCAAATTTTTTGACTGTATCGGTTGCGGACACAGGTGTTGGCATGAGCGAGGAGGAATTGCAGAAAGTCTTCTCTCGTTTTGAGCAGGCGGAGACAGGTAGAACCCGAAAGCATGGGGGAACTGGTCTCGGGCTAGCGATATGCAAAGAGTTGGTTGACTTGTTAAGAGGGACCATCGACGTTCAAAGTCGACCCGATGAAGGCTCTACTTTCAGCTTTAGATTACCGGTTAAGCCTTCCAAAGGAGTAGAGCCGTCAATTGAGCAAGATGAACCGATAGGCCTTCGAATTTTGCTGGCTGAAGACAATGATATTAATCAGAAAATTGTCTCTTCCATGCTGCAGAAAAAAGGGCACGAGGTTATCGTTGTTGAGAATGGTTTGAGAGCAGTGGAATATTCCATGGCTCATAAAGTTGACGTGATCTTGATGGATATGCACATGCCCGTCATGGATGGTTTGGAGGCGACACGAAAAATCAGAAGTGATTGCCCTGTTAATGGCAAAACACCAATAATCGCTTTTACTGCTGATGCGCTATCTGAGAACCGCCAAAAATTCCTGGAAGCCGGAGTAGATAGTGTGGTGACCAAACCCCTGAAATTGGACCAGTTGCAAAAGGAGATCGCCGGGATTATTGGCTATCAACATCGCTAAGTCTGTTTCTTTCGAACAGAGCGGCCTTTCTTAATTGCTGCCTCTCCAAACTTTGCCCTCACGAGATCCATTGCATTTTCTACTTTCTTGAACTTTTCCTTGTCTTGTTCGAGTAGATTGGGCCTGTCCGCATCCCGTAGATCACCGAAAGTGCTGATGCCAATACCTATTAATCTGAACGACTGCCCATTACTTGCTTTTAGAAGCATTGGAACGGCCTCACGGTACAACGTCTCCGCGAGTTGAGTTGGTTGATCGAGCGTGTGGCTGCGCGTAACGGTTCTGAAGTCAGGTGTTTTGAGCTTCAGGGTTATTGTTTTTCCAGCTTTATCTTTTGCCTTGAGCCGGGCGGATACTTTTTCACAAAGGGGCCAGAGGATAAACTTCAGTTCCTCTATCTCGCTGATATCTTTAGAAAACGTTGTCTCGTTGGATATACTTTTCGCTTTGGAATTTGCTTCAACCTGGCGGCTATCCTCACCTCTGGAGAAATGGAAAAGGCGACTACCCATTAGTCCGTATCGGGCAACGAGATCGTCTTTATCCCGGTGTTGAAGTTGGCCTATTGTGGTTATGCCATCTGCGGCCAGCTTTTTGTTAAGGGCTCTTCCAACTCCCCAAATGTCGCTAACGGGCCGTCCGCTCAAAAAGGATTTTGCTTCTTCTCTTCCAATAATAGAAAAGCCATCTGGTTTATCGAGGTCTGATGAGAGCTTGGCGAGAGATTTATTATAGCTTAAGCCAACTGAAACGGTGATCCCGACCTCTTGCTTCACCCGGTTTGCCAACCAAACCATGGACTGGGCAGTAGTTCGATGGTGCAGGTTTTCGGTTCCTTTCAAATCAAGGAAGGCTTCATCCAAAGATAAAGGCTCAATAGAGGGGGTTAGGACTTTGAAAAACTTATGAATTGCGTTGCTGGCAGCTTTGTAAGCATCCATTCTTGGCTTAATGATAATGCCATTTGGGCAGAGTTTTTTTGCTTTGAAAAGAGGCATGGCTGAGCGCACACCGGAAAGCCGGGCAAGATAGCAGCATGTGCTGACAACACTTCGTGCGCCGTCATATGCAACAATAACCGGTTTCGCTGCAAGTTCGGGGTTGTCTCTTTTTTCCACAGACGCATAGAATGAGTCGCAATCCACATGAGCCATTGTCAGCGTTGCAAGTTCCGGGTGCCGCAGCAGCCTTGGCGAGCGGCATTTTGGGCAACGTGTGATGTGGGAGGGGAGTATCTCCTCCCAATAGTTTTCACAATTTCTGCAAATGGTCGCCATTTCTATTCCATCGGCCAAAGCCAGGCCGCACCTCGAACGCCGGAACTATCCCCATATTCTGCAGGAACAATCGGCGTTTCAATTTTATCCGAAAATACAAATTGAGGCATCAATTTTGGGACATTCTCATACAGCCGGGAAAGATTGGAAAGGCCGCCACCGCACACAATTATGTCAGGGTCGATAACGTTTACAACCGATGCTAATGCCTTGGCAAGGCGCCGCTCATAACGCTCCAATGTTTTTTCGGCATCGGTATCGCCATTTGATACGGCTTCCACAATCTGATGTGGAGGTATTTTAAAGTCCGTGTGTGAAAAGTGATCCTGCTCAAGTGCGGGACCGGAAAGGAAGGTTTCAATGCAACCGTATTTTCCACAATAACATTTTGGACCTGGTTGTTCCGTATTGTCCGGCCAGGGAAGAGGATTATGTCCCCATTCTCCCGCTATTGAATGGGCACCTAGAAGAGGGGTGCCTTTTATGACTATCCCGCCACCAACACCGGTTCCAATTATAATCCCAAACACCGTATGATGACCAGCGCCCGCCCCGTCTGACGCTTCTGACAAGGCAAAACAGTTAGCGTCATTGGCAATTCTAACGGGCCTGTTCAGGAGCTGCTCCAAATCACCTTGTAGAGGATGTCCAATGAGCTCTGTCGTGTTTGCATTCTTGACCAGACCGGAATGAGGGGAGATGGCGCCCGGAATACCGACACCTATAGAGCCTGATGTTCCGGTTTCTTTGTCAGCGTGTTTCACCAGCTTTTCAATATTCGCCACTATTTCTTTGTAATTTCCCCGTGGGGTAGCGTTGCGCAGGCGAAAAACTTCCCCTCCTGAAGGGGCGAGCGCAACTATTTCAGTTTTTGTTCCCCCAAGATCAATGCCGTATCGCACTTTTAGCACCGGTTTAGTGTGTCCTTGATATGATCATGGATTTCTTTCCAGTCATTGAGGCGGACATGGCTGTCTTCTGCTTTGTCCAGAAGTTTAGCAAGTCTCTCGTCGGCGATGTAATGAAGGCGCTGGACATGTTCCGCATGCTTGGCAACCGATCCATGATTGTGGGGAATGTCATCAATGAAGAAGGCATGTCCTTTGGATTTATCGGTCATGTGGCGAACAACCTGACCTTTTGCGCCCACATTAGCGATGAGCGGATAATTTAACCCTGCCTTTTTCAGACCTGCCTTCCGTTTTTCCGCATATTTTGGAGGGACATTGCTGAGGACAACGATCTGCGCATCTTTGCTTAATTTTTCAAGATTCTCTGCTGCCCCCTCCACAGCAGGTAACCGATCTGCGTAGTCGTTAAAGAAATTGTCCAGCATGACAGGAAACTTTTCACTATCAACGGGTTGGTCGTTTTTCTTATGGCGGATATTTCCATGCAATGCGAAGGAAGACCAGTCAAAATACATTCCCTGGTCTTCCAAATATTGTTCCAGTCCTTGCATGAAATTAAACAGCACTTCATCAGCATCTGTAATGATTATTGGCTTATGTACGATAAGTTCCAACTCAGCCAACTGAGGCAAAACGTCCTTATGTATATTATTATCGCTCATGGTGTTTGGAACTCCTCCCCAAATCCGGGAAAATGTCGACGAACCTTAATGGGAATTTCTGGTGAAAGATCAAATTGCTCACAAAAATCCATCAAAAGGTCTTCGTATGATAGCAGGAAATCGAGCACACCCGCCAGTGTCTCCGGGTTTTGTTCGAGGTTCTTAAAATCCTGCATTCCCAGACCTGTTTCGCGCATGAGGTGATCCAGGCGTTTTTCATCCTTCAGAACATAGGAAACGGCTTGGAAACCGATTGTCTCAGCAAAGTCTTTATCCATGAAAAATTAACTTTTTTAGGGTCCACAGTAACTACTTGTTAATCATATATATGTTTATTGGGGGAAGTAGATACGTAATTTCTATGTCTTGTTCACTATTTAGCAATGCATAATGTATAAATAAAGGGGTTGAACCCACACAAAAGTATGGGTTTGGTTAAAGATCGACGGGGCAATCAGAGAATGAACGCTGAGAGCAAAAAACGGGTACTAATCGTTGAAGACAACGAATTGAACATGAAGCTTTTCCACGATTTGTTGGAGGCGCATGGGTACGATACATTGCAAACCAAGGATGGCATGGAAGCCCTGACGATTGCCAGAGAGCAGAAACCAGACTTGATATTGATGGATATCCAACTTCCAGAAGTTTCCGGGCTGGAAGTGACAAAATGGATCAAGGAAGATGAAAACCTTGAATCAATTCCAGTTATTGCTGTCACAGCTTTCGCGATGAAGGGTGATGAAGAGAAAATCCGTGAGGGCGGTTGCGAAGCGTATGTCGCCAAACCGATTTCTGTAGAAAATTTTATCAAAACTGTAAAAGAGTTCTTGGACTGATATGTCTGCACGCATACTTGTCGTAGATGACGTTATTCCAAACGTCAAAATTCTCGAAGCGAAGCTTTCGGTAGAATATTACGATGTGATCACAGCCTACAATGGGCCTGACGCTTTGGTGCTTGCGAAAGACAAGTCTCCTGATCTTATTCTTCTAGACGTTATGATGCCGCAGATGGATGGCTTCGAGGTGTGCCGTCGACTGAAGGCGGACCCTGATACTGCCCATATCCCTGTCGTGATGGTGACGGCGCTTAGTGAGGTGACTGACCGTGTGCAAGGGCTTGAAGCGGGGGCAGATGATTTTCTGACAAAGCCGGTTGATGATGTGGCTTTGTTTGCACGGGTTAAATCCCTTCTTCGATTGAAGATGATGATGGATGAGTTTCGCCTGCGTGAAGAGACCAGTTTGGATCTGGGGGTCATACAGCCTAATAAAGATCAAGTGGAAGGGCAGGTGCGCGGACGTATTCTTGCCTTGGATGATAACAACTTTTCCTGCCAGCAACTTTCAAACATTTTCAGTGAAGGGTATGAACTGGTTATCGAAAGTGACTTGGATGAAGCTTTGGTGTTGGCGCGTGGCGGCGACTTTGATCTGGCCGTTGTGAGCTTGGCGTCCAATAGTTACGATCCACTGCGTTTCTGTTCCCGAATTCGCACTTTTGAAGAAACACGTCAGTTACCTATTCTGACATTGGTAGATGAGGCCGATACCGGCAAACTCGTTAAAGGTATGGAACTTGGCATTAACGACTATGTCATGCGTCCTATCGATAAGAATGAGTTGATTGTTAGAACTCGAACGCAGGTCTTAAGAAAGCAATATCAAGATCGTCTTCGGCACAATTACCATCGTAGCATGGAACTTGCGGTCACGGATGGCCTTACAGGCCTATATAACCGTCGTTACATGACAAATCACTTGGCAACCCTTCAACAGAAATGGGAAGGGGGAGAGAAGCCGATTTCACTGCTGATCATGGATATTGATTTCTTCAAGAAAGTAAATGATACCCATGGCCATGATGTTGGCGATGTTGTGCTGAAAGAATTCTCCGCCCGTATTTCAAAAAGTGTTCGTGGTATTGACTTGGCGTGTCGTTACGGCGGTGAAGAATTTGTTGTATTGATGCCTGATACGGATCTTGCGGTTGCAATGGGGGTCGCAGAACGTCTACGCCGAGATGTCGCCGAGAATGTATTTGAGATCCCAAAAGAGGGATTAAGTTTGGAAATCACCTGTTCTATTGGTGTCGCTATGCTTCATGGCGGTGAAGATGTTGATAGTTTGATCAAGCGCGCGGACGAGGCTCTATATCAAGCGAAAAGAGATGGTCGTAATCGGGTAGTGTCCGCTTCTTAAGTAACTAGCTGACAACAAGATTTGAAAAGCCAATGGTATTGCCGTTGGCTTTTTTTTATGTCTTTAAAATCATTGAATTTGAGGCAGGTTAACGACAAAAACCCCGGCCGATCAGCCAGGGTTCGCCGAAACGCAATATGCAAGTACCCGAAAGCGGGATTACTTGATTTTTGCTTCCTTGAATTCTACGTGTTTGCGTACAACTGGATCGTATTTACGCATCACCATTTTCTCAGTCAGTGTGCGAGGGTTCTTCTTTGTTACGTAGTAGAAACCTGTGCCTGCAGTGCTGACCAGTTTGATTTTAAGTGTGGTTGGCTTAGCCATTCCAGAAACTCCGTCTTTCACCTGCAAAATGCAGAAGAACTAACAATCGAAGCCCGAAAAATACGGATTTAATCGGTGAAGTCAAGCATTAGACTCAAGATTTTATCCTTTTAGCTCTGCGACACACCGAATTCGATCTTTATGCAGTTCTACATAGGCAATCACAAGGAAGGCAATGGATACAGCAATAAAGGTAACAGGCATTCCATGCGGCTCATACAACTCCATGGAATAGCCAGCGGCGGCTGGGCCTATGAGACTGCCAACTCCCCACAAAACGCCAGTTGCGGCGTTTGCGGTGACCAGTTCAGCATTTTTAAAGCGTTGCCCCATAATGACCAGAGCAAGAGTATAGGAGCCAACGACAGCACCACCCCAGACGATCAATACCGGCCACAGGATATACTGAGTTTCAATCAACCAGGGTAGGGAGCAGGCCCCTGCTAGTCCAATGGCGCTACAGATAAAGATCACCTTGATACGTCCAAAATGGTCGGCAAGCCACCCAATTGGGACTTGAAGCAGGATATTACCCGCAAGAAGAACGCTGGTCATCAAAACGGCAACCTCTGCGGCCATCCCAACCTTTACGCCATAGACCGGCAGCAAGGTCATGATGGAGCCGTCAAAGAAAGCTACATAAAGCGCTGCCGCTGAAATGAGGGGTGCGAGGCGGAAAAAGGAGATAATTGAGAAACTGCTGTGCCCTTGAAGTTTTGGGTAGTTCTTTCCGATCAAAGCGAAGAAAAAACCACCACCAGCCACAATGCAGGCGGCGATAATGAAACCCATATTACCGTCAGTCCCCACTTGATTAATCAAAAGCGGGCCCGCAGCAAAACCACTGGTCATAAAGGCAACATATAGGGCAACTGTTCGGCCTCTCGTCTTTTCCAATGCGATCTGATTTAGCCAGGTTTCACTGATCAGGAAGAGAATGGCCATACAAAGGCCAATAAACAGTCGAAGGATAAACCAGGTTATCAGGGCCTCAGTATAGGCCAGCAGTAAAATTGATAAGGAACACCCGATTAACGCAGTCCATAGAAGGATACCAGCGCCGATTCTCTCAGCAAGTTTTGGAATAACAGGAGAAAAGAACAGGAAGGTGAGGGCTGGGATGGCTCCCATCAGGCCAATGACATCATTCCCCACACCTCGTTTTTCCAGCATGAGAGAGACAAGCGGGATGGAGGAAGAAAGGGCAAATGCCATAATTGTAATTGCCGCGATAATGGCGGCGAGAACGCGAAAGCGTTCAGAGGGAGAGAGATTCACAGAGATAGCCTTCGGATAACTGGGCGACCATTATAGTATGTGAATAAAGGAAACTCTCGACGATTACGAGAGGCATTCGTCACAATATCGTTTACTTCTCTCACAACAAACTCTGTGACATCGACAAGAGGCATGGCAAGCGCTTCTTCGATGGAGAACCAGTTAAGATGCAATAACTCGCCTGAGCCTCCCAATTCACCCGTTGCTTTGTTGGCATCCTGCAATAAAAAGCGAGTGTTAAAGCGTATGGGATTTATGGAAGGGGTAATGGCCCGAGCAATGAACTGAAGATCGGAAAAATCCCCCTGAACATTTCCATTTTTTTCTTTCCCGATAATCAGCCCTGTTTCTTCATAGGTTTCGCGAACAGCCGCTGCCGCTATCGCATGGGCTTTGGCGCCTGGATTGGACAGCACTTCTTCAGTTTCGCTGGAAAGCGGGGCATGAGCAACGTGATGTGCGTCTTCCGTATCCACACGGCCACCGGGAAAGACAAAGACGTTCGGCAAGAAACGGTGTGCCTTTGCCCGTTTGCCCATCAGCAGAAAAATTTTTTCGCCGCGTTTTTCATATAAAACCAAGCTGGCTGCGTCCCGCGGCTTTACGGGACGGTTACTGGAAAATTCCATTGGTACTACTCGGTTGTAAAAACACGTTTGCCGTTCACCATTTTGAAAAGGTGAACCGGGTGGTGTGCAACCTGCCTGGGGCGATCATCCAGATAATTTTGAACCTGATTTAGGACATATTCAGTGATCAAAGGAATATTGAGGTCTTTTGCCTCTCCAATGGTGACCCATTTCATTTCCACCAACTCGTCAGATCCCGTAAGATCTCCTTCAAGGCTTTCGCCGTCCATTACAAAGAAGCGGGTGTTGAACCGTTTTTTGCGCATAGGTGGTGTTACTGCACGGACAATATAGTCAAGCTGACTGAGATCCGGACCACAGGTTACGGTGCCAAAATCATTCCAGATCTTTAGCTTTGAGCGTCTGGGCGCATCGTATGAGGCCGCAATTCGCAGTCCTGTTTCCTCGAAAGTTTCACGTATGGCTGCGACAGCAAGGGCCCGTGCACGTGCGGGTGAGCAACCACCCCGTATCAGGCGCTCAAGTACATCAGGACGAAGATCCTTTGCTGGCGGAATGCGGGCATCAGCAGGATCCACACGCCCGCCAGGAAAAACATATGTATTCGGCATAAAACTGTGTTTACCGCTCCGCTCTCCCATCAGGATTTCGGTACGGGGCCCTGCCTGCCGGTATATGACGATTGTGGATGCATCTTTGGGGCGTGGTGCCGTGGCGCCCTTTTGTCTATCTTCTGCGACAACTCTATTATTGTTATTTTGCATGTGTCGGGTTCCTCGCTTTTTCCCCTAACATGCCCATTTTTTTACAATAAGTCCAGTTCAACGCGTAACCAACCTGTTTGAAGTTAATCAATCTGTTGCGCTGTATATCCGTCTTTCTCATCACTAAAGCCGTGCATTTTACGCGCCCATTGCACAGCGATCAGTGATCCCTTGATGTGAGGGAGGAGAAGGATAGAGGCCAGGAAAGAGGCGGGAAGCCAGATGACAAGTTGGACCCAGGTTGGGGGACTGAACATCTGTTCTACGGTGAGGATACCCGACACGGCAAAGTGGAGGACAATCATCATTGTAAAATACGGAGGAGCATCATCTGCACGCTGGTGGTGCAGTTCAAGGCCGCAATGACCACAGTTGTCATTTACCTTGATATAGCCATTAAACATTTTACCCTGACCGCAGTCAGGGCATTTGCGGATAAAGCCTCTCCATAGCGCAGAGGAGAGCGGACGAGGGTTGTTTTCTGTTATCATTTTTGGGCACAATATCTTTTAATCTTGGCTAATTTAAACAAATGATACCGTATTAGTCTGATTTCAAGCTATGTGACATTCTGACGCAATTGCGCGAGATCAATGATTTCTAGCTTTTACGCTTTGCAGCCGCCCGTTTTTTACCCTTGGGTGTTGTTTTCTTTCCCTTTTTCATTTTTCCTCGAGGGTTGCCTTTGGGTTTGGTAACGCGCCCTCTTCGTGGCCCTTTGCGTTTCGCATCGAACGAGTTATTCCCGTCTCCATCCTCTACGGAAACAATGATACCGCCTGTGACAATATCTACTTCACGAAGTCGTGCCATCAAACGGTCAGCCAGACGATAGGCAACACCCGTCCGTTCCCCGATCAACATGTGGCGATCCTGATCATAGACAAAATAATCATGGCCTAGTGTAGAAATAGGGGCAAGGCCGTCTGCGCCTGTCGCTTCTAATGTTACAAACAAGCCAGCACGGGTGACCCCCGTAACTTTGGCTTCAAAGATTTTATCCACCTGGTTGGCAAGGAATACAGCAGTGAAACGGTCCAATGTCTGGCGTTCCGCAACCATGGCTCGGCGCTCCAGTGTGGAGATTTCTTCACCGATTTGATCAAACTTCTCTGCGTCGCTGTCTGGCAGACCATCCTTCCCAAAGCCATGCGCCGAAATCAGACTGCGATGAACCAGCAAATCCGCATAGCGCCGAATAGGGGAGGTAAAGTGCGCGTAATTTTTAAGATTCAGGCCAAAATGGTGGCGATTGTCAGGGCTATAGACTGCCTGTGATTGCGATCGCAAGACCAACGCACTTACCAGTTCCTTATCCGCATCAGTTTTTGTCTGACCCAAAATCTGATTAAAGGTCTTGGTGCGCATGACCTGACCTTTGGCAAAACTGATATCCATATCAGCCAGCACTTCACGAAGGCCTTCCAGTTTTTCCATATCCGGTTCTTCATGAACTCGGAACATGCAAGGGCGGCGTTTTTTGGTGAGAGTTTCTGCAGCAGACACATTTGCCTGAATCATGAACTCTTCGATCATCATATGGGCCGCAAAACGAACTTTCTTGGAGACGGATTTAATAAACCCATCTTCGTTCAGTTCAATTTTGCGCTCAGGCAGATCCAGATCCAGCGGTTGACGTTTCTCTCTCGCCATTTTCAATGACTTATAAGCCCTGAAAAGGGGGCGAATAACGCTGTCCATCAAGGGTTCGGTCACATGATCCGGGTGACCTTCATGGGCTGCCTGTGCCTGCTCGTAGGTGAGAGACGCACATGAATTAATAAGGGCACGCATGAACTTGTGACGCAGTTTATTTCCGCTGGCGTCAAAGACCATACGCACCGCCATTACGGGGCGGTCTACATTTTCATGGAGAGAGCATAGGTCGCTCGATAGCTCATGCGGTAGCATAGGAACCACACGATCCGGGAAATAGACAGAGTTACCACGTTTTCGCGCTGATTTGTCCAGTTCTGAGCCCGGTGTTACGTAATGGGCGACATCGGCAATGGCCACAATGACCTGCCAGCCGCCAGGATTTTCAGGATCGTCGTCAGGAGCGGCCCATACTGCGTCGTCCCGATCACGCGCATCTTTGGGGTCAATCGTCGCAATGGGGAGATGGCGAAGGTCTGTTCTGTCTTCTAACTCAACCGGGCGGGCAGATTCCGCCTCTTTAATCACCTTATCACTAAACTCATAGGGGATGCCGTGGGTATGAATGGCGATCATGCTGATGGATTTTGAATCGCCCAACGGACCCAGGCGCTCGGTAACACGACCCTCTGGCAATCCAAATTGGCGGCCCGGCAAAATGTCGCAAATGACCACTTCACCGCTTTGAGCACCCATTGAATTTTCATCCAGAATAACAATTTCTTTTTTGTTTTTCCTGTCGGTTGGCTGCACGCGGCCATTGTTCCCTGTCCGGGTGAAGACGCCCAATACAGGGCCATCAGCTGATTTCAGATGCCGTATAATTTTGGCTTCGTAGGTACTTTTATTCAGGCGGTTAAGGCGCACCAATACGCGATCACCGATCCCTGGTGCAGGTGCCCGGCCGGTACTTTGCCTGCTGACATAAATGGTTGGAAGCGGATCTTCGTCTCGCCAATTGAGGGGTTTGGCAAGAACTTCACCGTCTTTATCGAGTTTGATGACCTCAACGACTGCAACAGATGGGAGGCTGCCAGCAGGTGCAAGGGATCGGTGGTGTCCTTTTTCAAGGACACCTTCGCCAACCAGTTCTTTCAATATCTGTTTTAGATAAATCCGGTCGCCACCTTTGATACCAAAGGCTTTAGCAATTTCACGCTTGCCCACATTGCCTTCGCTTTTTTCGATAAATTCGCGAATCTGCTCTTTTGTCGGCATGGGCGACGGTATTTTCGGTTTGTTGGTCACATTACCTTATTTCTGCGGGCAAGCCGCCTAAATCAACTATTCCTTTGAAGCAGCTTTTTTCTTCGGCGCGGCTTTCTTGGCTGTTGTCTTCTTTGCAGCCGTCTTCTTGGCAGGTGCCTTCTTAGCTGGCGTTTTCTTCGCAGCAGCTTTTTTGGGCTTCTTACCTGATTTTGCGGCGCGCTCCGCCAGCAACGTTACCGCTTCTTCCAACGTAATTGTCATTGGATCGGATGACTTTGGAATGGTTGCGTTAATGCCACCGTGGGTGACATACGGGCCATAGCGACCATCTTTCACATTGATATCCGCGCCATCATCAGGATGCGCGCCAACAACACGAAGAGGAGGGGCCGCACGACCGGCACCGCCGCGTGTCTTCGCCGTTGCCAACAGCTCTACAGCGCGGTTCATGCCCACTGTTAGTACTTCCATGCCGCTGGCGAGACGACCATATTTTTTGTCGCATTCCACATATGGACCATAACGACCCAGATTAGCGGTAATCATGGAACCTGTTTCTGGGTGTGGGCCAATTTCGCGCGGCAAACTGATCAGTTGCAGTGCCATTTCAAAATCAACATCCTCAAGCGGAATATCTTTTGGAATGGAGACACGCTTAGGCTTTTTCTTTGGTTCAGCTTCACCAAGTTGGAGGTAAGGACCATATGGACCATTTCGCAGGGTGATCATCAGACCACTATCCGGCTCCAGACCCAACTCTTTTGGTCCTTCATCCGCTGTTGCGGCTTCAGCTTCCTCTTCAGAGGCGCCAAGCTGACGGGTGTAGCGGCATTCAGGATAGTTGGAACAGCCGATAAAGGCACCAAACCGGCCTGTTTTAAGGCTAAGACGGCCGTCATCGCATTTAGGGCAGTCACGCGGGTCGCTGCCATCTTCTTTTTCAGGGAAGATGTGAGGGCCCAGAATTTTATTCAGTTCTTCCAGAACATCACTTACGCGAAGCTCTGATGTGCCTTCAACGGAAACCGTAAAGTCATTCCAGAAGTCACGTAAAACCTGCTTCCAGTCGATTTTTGCGTCTGAAATATCGTCAAGCCGTTCTTCCAACTGCGCAGTGAAATCATATTCCACGTAGCGTGTGAAGAAAGCTGACAGGAAGGCCGTTACAAGTTGGCCCTTATCTTCCGGGATAAAGCGTTTCTGATCCAGCTTCACATAATCCCGATCCTGCAGAACAGAGATGATGGAGGCATAAGTTGACGGGCGACCAATGCCCAGTTCTTCCAGTTTCTTTACAAGGCTTGCTTCACTGTAACGAGGCGCAGGTTCAGTGAAGTGCTGATCTTCTCGCACCTCATTTGTTGTCATTACTTCGCCTTCATCAACAGCGGGAAGGCGTTTGCCATCCTTGTCGTTATCCTCGTCATCCTGTCCTTCTTCATAAAGTTTCAGGAACCCCGAGAAACGAATAACGCTACCTGTTGCACGCAGGGTTTGGCCATTTCCATCAGAGAAATCAACCGTGGTGCGCTCCAACTGCGCGCTTTCCATCTGGCTTGCGATGGTACGCTTCCAGATCAGTTCATAAAGGCGGAGATGTTCTTTATCCAGATACTGTGCCATCTGTGCTGGTGTGCGGCTCAAATCTGTTGGGCGGATCGCTTCGTGTGCTTCCTGCGCATTTTTGGATTTTGTCTTGTAGACACGCGGGGAAGAGGGAACGAATTTATCACCATATTCACTTGCGATCACGCTGCGGCAGGCGTCGATGGCTTCATTTGCCAGTGTCACACCATCTGTACGCATGTAGGTGATCAAACCTGTTGTCTCACCGCCAATATCGAAACCTTCATACAGCTTCTGCGCCACCATCATGGTGCGCTTGGCACCAAAACCCAACTTGCGGGAAGCTTCCTGCTGCAAAGTTGACGTTGTGAAAGGCGGTGATGGATTACGTTTGGCTGGCTTTTTGGTAACGGAAGCGACTTTGAAGTTTCCAGCCCGCACAGCTTCTCCAGCCGCGTTTGCCAGATCTGCGTTTGGTAGCGAAAACTTATCCAGCTTGTCATTTTTCAGATGAGTGAGGCGCGCGGTGATCTTATCACCGGATGCGGTGTTAAAGTCCGCATCAATTGTCCAGTATTCTTCTGGGACAAAGGCTTCGATTTCCAGTTCACGCTCACAAATAAGGCGTAGAGCAACGGACTGCACGCGACCTGCAGATTTGGCACCCGGTAGTTTTCTCCACAGAACGGGAGAAAGCGTAAAGCCTACGAGGTAATCGAGCGCCCGGCGCGCTTGCTGCGCGTTCACCAGATTCATGTCCAACTCACGCGGGTTGGCGATACCGTCCAGAACAGCTTTTTTGGTAATTTCGTTGAAAACGACACGGCTTACTTTGGCGGTTTTCAGCTTCTTCTTTTCTTCCATCACTTTTAGAACATGCCAAGCGATGGCTTCCCCTTCACGATCCGGGTCAGTTGCGAGATATAAGTTGTCGGCGTCTTTTAGGGCGTCAGCGATGGCTTTGATGTGTTTTGCAGATTTCGCATCATTCTGGTAATCCATTGCAAAATCTTCATCAGGTTTTACCGACCCGTCTTTGGATGGCAAATCCCGGATATGTCCATAAGATGCAAGAACAGTGTAGTCCTTACCCAAATACTTATTGATGGTTTTTGCTTTCGCCGGTGATTCAACAACCACAACATTCATAGGGACACCACAGGTTATGTGTTCACATTCAACCCGATCTTCGGGCTTTTTGCATATATAGAGACGCTAACTTACCAAGGAAACCCTGTTTCCAAAGTGGCGTTCTACTCTGCCTGCGAGTTCAAGCTCAAGCAAAATCGTCATTACTAACGCTGGTGCGATGCCAGTGAGGCGTATTATTTCATCAATTTCCACGGCAACAGGCGAAAGTAGAGACATAATATGGGGGCGGGCGCTTTCAAGTTCCTGCTCCGGAATATCGGGCTGTATTCCAAAGTTAAGTTCAGGCTGTTCAGGTTCCCTAAATGGCTGCGAAAACAGTTGGTTGAGGGATTCCAGAAGTTCAGCAGGTGTTTCAACCAACATGGCCCCTTGGCGGATCAGGTTATTGGTTCCCCGCGCCCTTGGGTCAAGGGGGGATCCGGGTATGGCAAAAACCTCACGCCCATGCTCTGCTGCCATACGGGCAGTTATCAAGGATCCGGACTTTGGCGTTGCTTCCATTACAAGGATTCCCAGTGATATGCCGGAAATGATCCTATTTCGCCTTGGGAAGTGACGTGCCTGTGGTTGGGTGCCTAGCGGTTGCTCCGCGATAATGCAGCCTCGTGCGGCGATCTCATGATGAAGATCTTTGTTCTCTTGCGGGTAAATGACATCCACGCCGCCGCCCACCACACCAACGGTGCCCGTTTCCAAACTGGCGATATGAGCAGCGGCATCAATGCCGCGGGCAAGCCCTGAGGTTATTGAGATGCCCTTCTTACCAATTTCTTCTGCAAATTGCCGCGTTAGACGTATAGCTGCTGCCGATGCATTTCTGGACCCTACAATACCAAGGGATCTGCGTTGGAGAAGGGACGGATGCCCGAGAATACTTATGACTGGTGGTGGGTCATGAATTTCCCGAAGAAGTGGAGGGTATTCGGGGTCGCAACTGGCAACAAGGCGACCTCCAATCTCCTCTAATCGTTCCAGTTCATGTAATGCAGAAGATCTGGAGAAAATCTGTATGGGTCGTTTGGCGCCGCCCCGTTTGGCGAGTTCGGGAACTTTCTGAAGAGCCTTCTGTGCGGACCCGAATTTTTGAAGTAAATGATAAAAGGTGACAGGTCCGACATTTTCAGACCTGATCAGCTGCAACCAACTTAAGCGCTCTTCATTTGATATATTCTGTTGTCCCCTCATGCAAAAAAGAGTGATACAACATAATTAGCGCGTCAATTGAAAAGCACATATGGTTATGCGCGTTATAAGTTAATATTACTTTTTGCCGATTCGGGGCTCTGTCCCTGATAGTAATCTACGGATGTTTTCATGATGGCGAATGAAAATCAAAACCGCCATAAATCCGGCAAGTTCAATCCGCTGCAAATCCCCATAGAAGACATCCCCGAACAAATCGGTTGTGGACAGCCAATAGACATAAACAGGTGAGAGCGCCGCGGCCATCAACGCTGATAGGGACGAGATTCTGAAGACCAATGCCGTCAGTAACCACGTCAGGGCAACAGCGACACCCGCAGGCCATGAGATAGCGAGCATCACGCCAATAAAGGTCGCAACACCTTTGCCGCCTTTAAATTTTAGCCAGATGGGGAATAGGTGACCCAGAAAAGCCCCTCCGCCGGCAAGCACCGCGTAATCCTGTGTCAGGAAGTGGTTGGCGAGGAGAACCACCACCGCGCCTTTACCGCCGTCCAGAATAAGGGTGGCAAGCGCCAACATCTTGTTACCAGTACGCAGGACATTAGTTGTGCCGATATTACCGGAGCCTATTTTCCGGATATCACCAAGACCGGCCATCTTTGTGAGAACCAATCCAAAAGGGATGGAGCCCAGAAGATAACCGATAACGGCAGCCGCCAAAAATGGCCAAGTGTAGGAAAAATCCCCGATCGGATCCGGCATGTAATGTCCTTATCGTTTAAACACGGTTTTGCCGCGCACTATTGTTCTTAAGACCTTACCTTGCAACAAATGACCGTCAAATGCAGTATTTTTTGATTTTGACTTCAGTTCGCTGCCGACAACTTTCCACGGCTTGCCAAGATCAAAAAGACAAAGGTCTGCAGACCGGCCTTTCTTTATTTTACCGGCCTTGATACCAAGCAGTTTTGCCGGCGCCACAGTCATAGTTCTGAGTAGTGGCAGCAGACCCATGTCACCATTGTGATAGAGGCGTAGGGATACGGGCAGCATGGTTTCAAGGCCAATAACGCCGGGCTTCGCTTGGGCAAATGGGAGACGCTTGCTATCTGCACTCTGCGGAAGATGTTGAGACGCGATGACATCAATTGTGCCGTCTTTCAACGCCTCGATAACTGCAAGGCGATCTTCTTCAACCCGTAGAGGAGGGGAGACACGGGCAAAAGTCCGGTATTCCCCAACTTCCATATCGTTGAGCGCATGATAATGCGGCGCTGTTCCGGCTGTCACCTTGATCTGCTGCTCTTTCGCACGGCGAATAGTGTTCAGGGCGTCTGCAGTACTTAAATGCGCTGCATGCCAGCGGGCACCTGTCATGGCGGCTAGGCGGATATCCCGCTCCACCATGATGGCTTCCGCGCAGGATGGAATAGATTTAAGGCCCATGATCGTAGCGATTTTTCCGCCAGTCATGACACCACCACTCGCAAGCGCAGGATCTTCAGCATGAACAATTACGGGACGGTCGAACATTGTGGAGTAAGCGAGAGCCCGTCGCATCAAGTTCACATCGCCAATGGCTTTCTGGCCGTCACTGAAGGCCACAACCCCGGCCTCAGCAAGGAGGCCAAGTTCGGCCATTTCCTTGCCTTCAAGGCCACGTGTCAGAGCGCCAGTGATGACAACATTCACATCACAGGTTTTCCGCGCACGACGGGCCACAAGTTCCACAATGGCGGGATCATCAATAACTGGCTCTGTCGCAGGGAAGGCGTTAATGGTGGTCACACCACCCGCCGCCGCCGCTTCACCGGCTGTCTGCAAGGTTTCGCGGTGCTCTTTCCCCGGTTCACATAAGTAAGCATGAGCATCCACAAGTCCTGGCGCAAGGCAGTTGCCTTCACAGTCAATGACTTTGGCACCCTCTGGGATATTGTCGGATTTAATATCCGCACCCCAATCCAGAATTTTCCCATTCTGAATCAGGACACCGCCTTGCGTGTCTGTATTTGACGCAGGATCCAGGAGGCGTGCGTTGATGAGAGCGGTGATTTTTTGTTTGCTCATGTCCGGTCCCTCCGCGTCAAAAGATCAAGACAGGCCATTCGGACCGCAACACCCATCTCAACCTGTTCTGAAATCAGGCTGATGTGAAGATCATCTGCCAGTTCGGAATCAAGTTCTACGCCTCTGTTCATCGGACCCGGATGCATTATGAGCGCATCAGGTTTGGCAACTGACAGCTTTTCCTTATCAAGACCAAAGAATTTAAAATATTCGCGAATGGAGGGGACAAATGCTCCTTGCATCCGTTCGGTTTGGAGACGCAGCATCATCACAATATCAGCGTCTTTAAGGCCTTCCTCCATAGAATGAAATACTTCAACTCCAAGCGCCTTAGCATTGGATGGAATCAGAGTTGTTGGGCCGACAATTCGGACACGAGCTCCCATAATATTGAGAAGCGCAATGTTGGACCGAGCAACACGGCTGTGTTGGATATCACCGCATATCGCAACAGTAAGGCCCGCAAGGCGGCCCTTGCGATTCCTAATGGTGAGTGCGTCAAGCAGTGCCTGTGTGGGATGTTCATGAGACCCATCACCGCCATTTATCACGGCGCAGTCCATTTTCTGGCTCAGCAAATGAGGTGCCCCGGATTCGGAATGACGAACCACCAAGACATCCGGATGCATGGCATTTAATGTCATGGCCGTATCAATGAGCGTTTCGCCCTTCTTCACAGAACTTGTGCCAACGGACATATTAATCACGTCCAGCCCAAGCCTCTTGCCAGCAAGCTCGAACGAAGTTCGTGTGCGGGTTGAGTTTTCAAAGAAGAGATTGATTTGGGTCCGTCCGCGCAACAGAGAGTGCTTCTTGTCGCCCGCACGGGATTTGTCCACATAGCTTTCTGCAAGGTCTAAAATAGTTGTGATGTCACCCGCGGTCAGGCGGGCAATATCCAGCAGATGCCGGTGATCAAATGATGTTTGGTCAAGCTGTGTCATTAAAGGGGCATTATATACGTGGAAGGGGACAATTGGGCAAGAAAGAGTTGGACCCAATTTTCACTTTCTATATCGAATCAAGCGCCCCTTGTAGAATATAGGCGGCAGCCATCTTATCGACGACTTCAGCACGCTTTTTCCGGCTAGTATCTGCCTCAAGCAGGGTGCGGGTTACCGCGGCCGTTGAAAGCCGTTCATCCCAAAAACAGGAAGGAAGGTCAAAAACATCTTCCAGATTCTTCTGAAATTGCCTGCAGGACTGGGCGCGAGGGCCTTCTGATCCGTCCATATTGATCGGTAGGCCAATCACAAAGCCACCGACCCTATATTCTTCAATTAATTCACGAATTCGGGCTGCGTCATCCTTGAATTTCTTACGTTTAATGGTCTCAATCGGGGTTGCGACCTTCAAGGAAGTATCTGATAGGGAAATGCCAATTGTTTTCGTCCCGGGATCGAATCCCATCAGGCGTTGGTCAAGGGCGATAAAATGTTTCAAATGGCTGGGGTTGCCGAGAAGCATGGGTTGCGCTAACTTGCGGCCATTGTCGGTTTGGCCTTCTGTAAGAATTTGCAGATTTTTTCCGGACCGACCATCCAGATAAGCTTCTTAATATAGCAAAGGGTGACAAATGTCGCTTGATAAAGCCACTGTGGCAAAAGTAGCCAATTTGGCGCGCATCCGGGTTGAAGAAAAAGACCTGGACGGCCTCGCCAACGAATTGAATTCAATCCTCGACTGGGTAGAGCAACTCGGTGAGGTGGATACGGAAAATACACCACCGATGACATCGGTTGCTGACATGCAATTACGCTGGCGCAAAGATGAAATCACTGATGGTGGTTACCAAGAGGAAGTGGTTGCCAATGCACCTTCCCCAGAAGATGGCTTCTTTGGCGTGCCGAAGGTGATCGAATAATGAGTGATTTAACTAAACTGACAATCGCTGAAGCCCGCGACGGACTGAAAGCGAAAAAATTCTCCGCGCGTGAATTGACCGCTGCACATATCACAGCGATGGAAAGTGCAGGTGCGCTTAACGCCTATATTGCGGAAACACCAGAAATTGCTGTTCAGGCAGCAACGAAATCTGATGAGCGTCTTGCCAATGGAGAAGGCGGCATCATGGAAGGTATTCCGGTTGCCATTAAGGATCTGTTCTGCACCAAAGGAACTTTGACAACCGCTGCCTCACATATTCTGGATGGCTTTAAACCTCAGTATGAAAGCACAGTGACCACAAATCTGTGGAACGAAGGTGCTGTGATGCTGGGTAAGGTGAACTTGGACGAATTTGCCATGGGGTCTTCCAATGAGACCAGTTATTACGGCAACGTTGTAAACCCTTGGCGCCGTGAAGGTGATGATGCAGCATTGGTGCCAGGTGGTTCATCTGGTGGTTCTGCAAGTGCGGTTGCCTCACGCACCGCGATGGGGGCGACAGGAACAGATACGGGTGGTTCCATCCGTCAGCCTGCGGCCTTTACCGGTATCGTCGGTATCAAACCAACTTATGGTCGTTGTTCCCGCTGGGGCGTTGTGGCCTTTGCGTCCAGCCTTGATCAGGCAGGACCAATGACACGGACAGTTCGTGATTCCGCGATTATGCTGGAGGCAATGGCCGGCTTTGATCCGAAAGACAGTACAAGTGTTAATATGGAAGTGCCAAACTTCGAAGCAGCGCTTACTGGTGATATCAAAGGCCTGAAAATTGGTATTCCGAAAGAATATCGTCTGGACGGCATGTCTGACGAAATTGCCAAGCTCTGGGATCAGGGCATTGAGTGGCTGAAAGCTGCTGGTGCCGAAATCGTTGAGATCAGCCTGCCGCACACGAAATATGCACTTCCTGCCTATTACATCGTGGCCCCAGCTGAAGCATCCAGTAACCTCGCGCGTTATGATGGTGTTCGCTATGGTCTGCGTGTTGAAGGTGAAAATCTTGCTGATATGTACAGCCGCACACGTGGTGAAGGCTTTGGTGAAGAGGTACAGCGCCGTATCCTGATCGGGACATATGCGCTGTCTGCTGGTTACTATGACGCTTATTACCTCAAAGCACAGAAGGTACGGACACGTATCGCTGACGACTTTAAGGAAGCCTATAAAACAGTGGATGCGATCTTGACGCCAACAGCGCCAAGTGCAGCCTTTGCAGCTGGTGAGAAAAGCAACGATCCTTTGGAAATGTATCTGAACGACGTGTTTACGGTTCCTGCAAGTCTAGCAGGCCTTCCAGGCATTTCCATTCCTGCAGGCCTTTCAAGCGAAGGTTTGCCGTTGGGTCTACAATTGCTGGGCCGTCCATTTGATGAAGAAACTGTTCTGCGCACCGCAGGGGTTCTGGAAGAAGCCGCTGGATTTACAGCTGAACCAACTGCTTGGTGGAAGGGATAAGAACAATGGGTATGATTATTCAAGGCGCCACAGGTGATTGGGAAGTGATCATCGGTATGGAAGTCCACGCTCAGGTGACTTCGAAGGCCAAGCTGTTCTCTGGCTCTGCTACTGAATACGGTGCGGAACAGAACTCACAGGTTTCTTTCGTGGATGCGGCCATGCCAGGCATGTTGCCAGTTATCAATGAAATGGCTGTAGAACAGGCAGTCCGCACAGGTTTGGGTCTGAAAGCTCAGATCAATAAATATTCTGTCTTTGATCGTAAGAACTATTTCTACGCAGACTTGCCGCAGGGTTATCAGATCAGTCAGTTCCTGCAGCCAATCGTTGGTGAAGGTGTATTGACGATTGATCTGAAAGACGGTGAGACAAAAGAGATCGGCATTACGCGTCTGCATCTAGAGCAGGATGCGGGTAAAAGTATCCATGATCAGCACCCGACCATGACACTGGTGGATCTGAATCGCTCTGGTGTTGCGTTGATGGAAATCGTTTCAGAGCCTGACATCCGTAGCCCTGAAGAAGCAGCTGCCTATATCAAAAAGCTGCGCAGTATTCTCCGATACTTGGGTACATGCGATGGTAACATGGAAGAAGGCTCCATGCGTGCCGACGTGAATGTTTCAGTGCGCCGTCCGGGCGATCCGCTGGGCACACGTTGCGAGATGAAGAACATCAACTCTGTTCGTTTCATTCAGCAAGCGATTATCTATGAAGCAAATCGTCAGGTGGACATTATTGAAGCCGGTGGAGAAGTGGATCAGGAAACACGTCTTTATGATAGCGTGAAAGGGGAGACCCGTTCCATGCGCTCCAAAGAGGAAGCGCATGATTATCGTTACTTCCCGGATCCAGATCTTCTGCCTTTGGAATTTGATGATGCCTTTGTTGAAAAAATCAAAGCCGATCTGCCTGAACTTCCAGATGAGAAAAAAGATCGCTTTATCAACGAGTTGGGCATCACCCCTTATGATGCAAGCGTTCTGGTAACTGAAAAAGAGGTTGCTGATTTCTTCGAATCTGTTGCCGAAGGCCGCGATGCGAAGATGTCTGCCAACTGGGTGATTGGTGAGCTTTTTGGCCACCTCAACCGTTCTGGTAAACAGCTTTCAGAAAGCCCTGTTTCGGCAAAAGCGCTGGGCGAACTGATCGATCTGATCAAGGATGGCACAATTTCTAACCGTATCGCCAAAGAAGTCTTTGAAGATATGTTTGAAACCGGCAAAGCGGCCGGTGCGATCGTTGAAGAAAAAGGCCTGAAACAGGTATCTGACACGGGGGCTATTGACGCGGCAATTGATGAAGTGATCGCGGCTAATATGGACAAAGTAGAAGAATATCGCGGCGGTAAAGACAAGTTGCTTGGCTTCTTCGTGGGGCAGGTGATGAAGGCAACCGGCGGTAAAGCTAACCCAGGTGTTGTGAACAAATTGCTGAAGCCAAAACTAGACGGCTAAGTCAGTCTGAAGACAATAAAAAAGGGCGGGTATTTCCCGCCCTTTTTTGTGCGATGCACAAATAAATTTCTAAATTAGAATTGGTAGGAACCTACAGCCCACAAAACCATAAATGCTGGAAATGAAAAAATAGCTACAGCATCAGTATATTTGGAAATCTTTGATTTAGAAGATTTATTAGCCATATCGGACTCTCTCTACCAAGTTTCGCGATCACATCGCGGTGATTCAACATTTGCGCTATCTTCTAAATTTTCTTCGCAGTTGCAACATTGATTTGGATCAATTGCGACATTATGTAGCAACTGCACAATTTTGCTAAAAGTTGCGTTAATTATTTATCAAGGCCTCACCTGTAGTTTTAGCTGTGAAATTGTAGGTGTACGCTGATGAATACTGGAAAAGCCGGAACTGAAAATCCTGATATCGCTAGTGCGATATGGATGGCTGTTTTTATGCTGTTTGCTGGATTTATCTTTCTGGCATTTCTTTCATTAAAGCCCTCATCAAACGGGGAAGATGTTGCCGCAATTTTCCCACTTTCCATGAGTTTGAAAGACATCACCTCAATTTCAGCCGATTTACCTTTTACGCCACTGCGTGCGGGATGGTCGGATAACATCGTCATATTCAGGCCTCAACCCGGTGCCGCCTTGGAAGATTTAAGATCAGCAGGGGCGTTATTGGTTGTGAGCGCAATTGTGAACGGTGGATGTGTTTTTTTGACAAGTGACATTAAAAATAAGGCTTGAGCTATGAACGCCCTTAATGAACTTAGAAATACAGTTTCAAAGTATCTGATCTACCTTTTGTGGGCACATGTGCCTGTATTGGTGGTCGCAGGTATGATAACCGGTGGTGATTGGGTCACGGCTGCTGTTGGTGGGGCTGTTTTTGCAGCCATCGCAACCGGCCTGAAAATGCAATCAAAGAATGAACTGGCCTACAGATATGCGGCGGCGGTGACATATGTCATTCAGGTTGGTTTGCTTGTATATGTCTTTTCCGGCCATCCTTGGCAGATTGACATTCATATGTATTTCTTTGCGTCCCTTGCAATTGTTGCTGCTTTTTGTTGTTGGCAAACGATCCTTGTGGCCACAGTTGCCATCGCTTTGCATCACTTGGTATTGAACTTCGTGCTGCCAACAGCCGTTTTCCCAGAAGGGGCTGATTTTGCGCGGGTTGTTTTGCACGCGGTTATTGTTGTTTTGGAATCTGCAGTGCTTGTTTGGCTGACGGCCAAATTAACCGGTGCTTTCGCAGCCTCTCAAGAAGCGATCGAGAGTGCTGAGCAAGCTGAGCGCCATGCGAACCAGGAAAAAGCCAATGCTGAAAAAGCAACTGAAGAAGCGAAAAAAGCAGCGGAAGAAGCGCTATCCTTAAAAGCCGAAGCCGAAAAGCTTCAGGCTGAACGCGATCAGTCCGTTGCCCGCCAGGAAGAGGAGCGTAAGCAACAACGCAACGAATTGGCAAATACATTTGAGCACT